>NZ_JBEZZS010000055.1:0-26678 GCF_040639295.1 Nocardioides sp. NPDC023903
ACTAAAAACTTTTTGTGTTCTAGTGTTTCTTTTTTTAATACTTGTGATATTCCTATCACACGACCCCGGCCTACCGTCCGTCGGTTCGACGAGAGTGCACTCTCGTCGCCCACAACTGACGATTCGATCTACGTAACTGACGTCTCGGCCGACCTAAGTGACGCTTCGGCCGACGCGAGCGCCTTCTCGGCGAGGGTCAGGCGTGCAGGGTGACCGGCTTGAAGGAGGGCCGGGTGGCCTCGTACGTGGCGATGTCGTCATCGTGGGACAGCGTGATGCCGATGTCGTCGAGGCCCTCGAGGAGGCGCCAGCGGGTGTAGTCGTCGATGTCGAAGGAGTCCTCGATGGCGTCGACACCCTCGCCGGCACGAACCGTGCGCGACTCCAGGTCGACGGTGATCTGGGCGCCGGGGTTGTCGTCGAGGTAGTCCCACAGCTTCTGGACGACCTTCTCGTCGACCTTCGCCGCGAGCAGGCCGGCCTTGCCGGAGTTGCCGCGGAAGATGTCGCCGAAGCGGCTCGAGATGACCACGCGGAAGCCGTAGTCCATCAGCGCCCAGACGGCGTGCTCACGCGACGAGCCGGTGCCGAAGTCGGGGCCGGCGACGAGGACGGAGGCCCCGGCGTACGCCTCGTTGTTGAGGACGAAGGTCGGGTCGTTGCGCCAGGCGGCGAAGAGGCCGTCCTCGAAGCCGGTGCGGGTGACGCGCTTGAGGTAGACCGCGGGGATGATCTGGTCGGTGTCGACGTTGCTGCGGCGCAGCGGTACGCCGGCGCCGGTGTGGGTGGTGAACTTGTCCATGGTTCTCAGGCCTCCACGAGAGTCAGGTCGGCGGGCGAGGAGAGGGTGCCGCGTACGGCGGTGGCGGCAGCCACCTCCGGCGAGACCAGGTGGGTGCGACCGCCCTTGCCCTGGCGGCCCTCGAAGTTGCGGTTGGACGTGGAGGCCGAGCGCTCGCCGGGGGCGAGGGTGTCGGGGTTCATGCCCAGGCACATCGAGCAGCCCGCGCCGCGCCACTCGGCGCCGGCGTCGAGGAAGATCTTGTGCAGACCCTCCTCCTCGGCCTGGAGACGTACCTTGGCCGAGCCGGGGACGACCAGGAAGCGGGTGCCGTCGGCGACCTTGTGGCCCTGGATGATGTCGGCGGCCGTACGCAGGTCCTCCATGCGCCCGTTGGTGCAGGAGCCGAGGAAGACGGTGTCGATGTGCACCTCGCGCATCGGGGTGCCGGCCTCGAGACCCATGTAGGTCAGGGCCTTCTCGGCCGCGATCTTCTCGTCGGCGTCCTCGAAGTCGTCGGGGTTCGGGACGGCGGCGCCCAGCGGGACGCCCTGGCCCGGGTTGGTGCCCCAGGTGACGAACGGGGTGACCTCGGCGGCGTCGAGGACGATCTCCTTGTCGAACACGGCGTCCTCGTCGGTGACCAGGGACTTCCAGTGCGCGACGGCCTGATCCCAGTCGGCGCCCTTCGGGGCCTCGGGCTTGTCCTTGATGTAGGCGAAGGTCGTCTCGTCGGGGGCGATCATGCCGGCCTTGGCGCCCCACTCGATCGACATGTTGCAGATCGTCATCCGGGCCTCCATGGAGAGCTCGCGGATGGCCTCGCCGCGATACTCCACGATGTAGCCCTGGCCACCGCCGGTGCCGGTCTTGGAGATCAGGGTGAGGATCAGGTCCTTGGCGCTGACACCATCGGGCAGCGCGCCGTTGACCGTGACAGCCATCGTCTTCGGCTTGTCCTGCATCAGCGTCTGCGTCGCCAGCACGTGCTCGACCTCGGAGGTGCCGATGCCGAAAGCGATGGCACCGAACGCGCCGTGCGTCGAGGTGTGTGAGTCACCGCAGACGATGGTCATGCCCGGCTGGGTGAGCCCCAGCTGCGGCCCGACGACGTGCACGATCCCCTGCTCGGCGTCGCCGAGCGGGTGGAGACGTACGCCGAACTCCTCGGCGTTCTTCCGCAGCGTCTCGACCTGGGTGCGGCTGACCGGGTCGGCGATCGGCTTGTCCCAGTCAAGGGTCGGTACGTTGTGGTCCTCGGTGGCGATGGTGAGGTCCGGGCGGCGCACCTTGCGGTTGGACAGACGCAGGCCCTCGAAGGCCTGCGGACTCGTCACCTCGTGGATGAGGTGAAGGTCGATGTAAAGGAGATCGGGCTCTCCCGCGGTCGACCGGACGACATGCTCGTCCCACACCTTCTCCGACAAGGTCCTGCCCATGACACGTTCTCCATCTGGCATCTTTGGTCTGTAGTGGCCGGTGGCGGTTCGAGCGTTGAATCGCAATGTCAGATCCGCCACTTCCAGTCTGCTTCTCCGAGCGTAACGTTGCATCTCAGGTTCTGAGAAGTTAGTCTTGCGATATGGACAGTTCCAGCGGTGTGGGTGTGCTCGACAAGGCCGCCCTTGTGCTCACAGCTCTCGAATCCGGCCCGGCGACCCTTGCAGGTCTGGTGGCCGGGACGGGTCTCGCCCGTCCGACCGCACACCGTCTGGCGGTCGCCCTCGAGCACCACCGACTGGTCGCCCGCGACATGCAGGGCCGCTTCGTTCTCGGTCCGCGCCTGGCCGAGCTCTCCGCCGCCGCCGGCGAGGACCGGCTGCTGGCCACCGCCGGGCCCGTCCTGGCGCGTCTGCGCGACATCACCGGTGAGTCGGCGCAGCTGTGGCGGCGCCAGGGCGACTTCCGTGTCTGCGTCGCCGCCGCCGAGCGCCCCTCCGGTCTCCGCGACACCATCCCCGTCGGCTCGCAGCTGACGATGCGCGCCGGGTCGGCCGCTCAAATACTGATTGCGTGGGAGGACCCCGAGCGCCTCCACCGTGGCCTGCAGAACGCCGCCTTCTCCGCCGCCGCCCTGTCCGGCATCCGCCGCCGCGGCTGGGCGCAGTCGATCGGCGAGCGCGAGGCCGGCGTCGCCTCGGTGTCGGCTCCCGTCCGCTCCCCCGGCGGCAAGGTCATCGCCGCCGTCTCCGTCTCTGGCCCCCTCGAGCGCCTCACCCGCCAGCCCGGCAAGATGCACGCCCCCGCCGTCCTCGCCGCCGCCGACCGGCTCTCCGAGTCGCTGCGGCGCGCGGCTGCGGAGTAGCTGCTGTCACTCCAGCCCCAGGAATACCCGGTTGGCCGGGTATTCCTGGACTTGTCAGGTGTTTCAGTGCCCGTCAAGTCCAAGTTTCACCGGTCGACCGGGTATCCCAGCGACCTCAGCCGCAGATCTCCCGCACCGCGTCGCGCACGGCCCTGAAGTCCTCCGTACGCGTCTGGTCCTCGGACGACCCGACGATCACCGCCACGCGGTAGTCGTCGAAGAGCCGCGGCTCGGCGTCCTCGAGGTCGCCAGTGACCAGCACCACGACCCCGGCCGCGGTGCTCTCCGCGAACCGCACCGACCAGGTCGGCTGCTGGAGCCCGCCGACGCGTTCGATCGTGTCCTTCGCCTCGTCGCTCGACACGTCCTGGTCACACCTGGCCCGGCCGTTGACCAGCAGCGCGTTCTCGGCCTCGCTCCGGCTCTCCCCGGTCGCGGGCTCTGAGGGCTCTGCGGGTTCCGCGGACTCCGCGCCGCATCCGGCAAGAGCGGCGAGGAGCGGGGCGGCCACCAGCGACGTACGCCACAACTGCGGTCTCGGCCGCCGCAACTGCAGTCTCGGCATCAGAAGAGGACGCCGCTCTCCAGGCCCAGCAGCGTGGTCTTGCGGTCCAGGCCACCTGCGTAGCCGGTCAGCGAGCCGTCCGCGCCGACAACGCGGTGGCACGGGATGACGATCGGGATCGGGTTCCGGCCGTTGGCGAGCCCGACGGCGCGGGCGCCGTGGCCGGTCAGCGAGAGGCGGCCGGCGATCTGGCCGTAGGAGGCGGTCGTGCCGTACTCGATCTGCTGCAGCTGCTCCCAGACCCGCGTCTGGAACGCGGTGCCCGAGGGCGCCAGCGGGAGGTCGAAGCTCGTCCGGTCACCCTTGAAGTACTCAGCGAGCTGCCGGGCACACTCCAGCAACAGCGGATCCGAGTCGGACCGGTCCCCTAGCACCCGGCCCTTGGCATAGTCGGCCGGCATGAAGTCGATCGCGGTGATCGCGCCGTCGTGCGCGACCAGCCGGAGCTCGCCCACGGGCGAGTCGATGAGAGTCCACATCACAGTTTCTCCAAGGCGGTAAGTGAGGTCCACAGGTAGAGCAGGGCGTACGAGCGCCACGGCCGCCATGCAGCGACGTCCGCCGCGGGCGCACCGAGCACTTCCAGCGCTCGTTTGATGCCGACGTCGGTCGGCAGGAAGACATCGGGGTGGCCGAGAGCACGCAGTGCGACGTAGTCGGCGGTCCAGGGACCGACGCCGGGCAGGCCGATCAGCTGCTCGTGCACGACGTCGCGGTCGGTGCCGCGATCCAGCTGGAGCTCACCGGAGGCGAGCGCCGCGGCCAGACCGGTGACCGCACGCCCTCGCGAGCGCGGCATCGGCATGCCGGCCGGGTCGGCAGCGGCCAAGGAATCCGCGGACGGGAACAGATGGGTGAGGCCGTCGATGTCGGTCGCGATCGGGCGGCCGTGCTCGGCGACGATCCCGGCCAGCACGGTTCGGGCCCCGGCGACCGAGACCTGCTGCCCCACGATCGTACGCAGCGCCAGCTCGCCCCCGTCGACGGTGCCGGGCACCCGCAGCCCCGGCAGAGCCCGGGCCAGCGGACCGATCACCTCGTCGTCGACGAAGACGTCGCCGACCGCACGCGGGTCGCAGTCGGCGTCGACCAGCCGGCGGGCGCGCTCGACGGCGGCGGTGGTGTCGCGCAGGTCGGCGAGCTTGAAGGTCGCGTGGACGAAGCCGGTCTCGCCCTCGGGGATGTCGGCGAGCTCGAGACGCAGCGTGCCCGGGCCGTTAGGCAGGTCGAGCGTCCGGGCGAACCACCGCCGCCCGCCGTCGACCCCGGCGACCTCGACACCCGGCACCAGGTGGTCGCGCAGAAAGGAATGCAGGGCCCGCCCGGCGAACGGGGTGCGAACGGCGAGCCGCAGCGCTATCGTCCCGTCGGCCCGGCGCCGCGATCCCCGGCGCCCGCGGAGCTCGGTCGGCGAGGCCGCATAGACCTCGCGGACGGTGTCGTTGAACTGACGTACGCTCGAGAAGCCGGCCGCGAAGGCGATGTCCGCGAAGCCGAGCTCGGTGGTCTCGACCAACGTCCGGGCGGTCTGTGCGCGGCGGGCCCTGGCCAGCGCCAACGGACCGGCGCCGAGCTCGGTGGTCAGCAGCCGGGTCAGGTGGCGCGGAGAGTAGCCGACCCGGCGGGCCAGCCCCTCGACGCCTTCGCGGTCGACGACGCCGTCGGCGATCAGCCGCATCGCGCGCCCGGCCAGGGTCGCGGCGACATCCCACTCCGGGCTGCCCGGGGTGGCGTCGGGGCGGCAGCGCTTGCAGGCCCGGTAGCCGGCGGCCTGAGCCGCCGCCGCAGTCCGGTGGAAGGAGACGTTGACCAGCGCCGGGGTGCGGGCCGGGCACGAGGGCCGGCAGTAGATCCCGGTCGAGGCCACCGCCGTGTAGAAGATGCCGTCGAAGCGCCGGTCGCGCGATCGAACAGCGCGGTAGCACGATTCGAAGTCGAGTCCTGTCACGCTCGTCGTCCCATCCATGTCCACCATGTTGCCGCGTTCGGAAAGAAATTACGCGCGGTTTTCGGACAGTGCCTTCCTCATGGTTTCACAATGCCGTTACCTGAAGCAGCAACCTCTCGGCTCACTGGCGCGTACAACCTGTGTGGGCTGCACACGCAGTCGGTCTGCTCACGCGGACCAGCGAGGGAGGGTGATGAGGACCGAAACGAGGTCGGGGACACGTACGGTCGTGCTCACCGTCGTGGTCACGATGCTGTTCCTGGCGGTCGGCACCGGGATCGGCACCTGGGCGTTCTACGACCACCTCAACCGCAACCTCGGCTCCGGTGGCGACATCCACCACCTCGTCGACGAGCCGAAGAGCGAGGACGAGGGGCCCAAGCAGCCGCTCAACATCTTGATCCTGGGCACCGACGGACGTGACTGCAAAGGCTGCTCGATCGACGGCGAGGGTGGCTCGGGCGGCTCCGACAGCACGATCCTGCTGCACGTCTCCGCCGACCGGACCTCGGCCTACGGCGTCTCGATCCCACGCGACGCGCTCGTCGACCGGCCGGAGTGCACCGCCCCTGATGGCACCACGATCCCCGAGGCGAGCGGCGTGATGTGGAACGAGGCCTACTCCCTGGGTGGCCCGATCTGCACCGCCCGCCAAACCGAGCTGCTCACCGGAATCCCGATCGACCACTACCTCGCGCTCGACTTCGCCGGGTTCCGCGGGATGGTCGACGCCGTCGGCGGCGTCACGATCTGCATCCCGGAAGCGATCGACGACGAGGAGCACAACATCTTCCTGCCCGCCGGCACCCACAACCTGCGCGGCAAGCAGGCCCTCGACTACGTACGCAACCGCTCCTCGACCCCCAATGCCGACCTGGGTCGGATGCGGCGTCAGCAGTACTTCCTCACCGCCCTCGCCACCAAGGTCCTCTCCGCCGGCACCCTGACCCGCCCGCGCCGGCTGGCCGCGTTCGCGACCGAGCTCTCGAAGTCGATCACAACCGACATCGGCTCCGTCGCCGGGCTGGCCGACCTGGCCGGCGAGATGCGCGACCTGGATCCGTCGAGCATCGAGTTCGAGACCGTGCCCAACCGGGCCTACCCCGCCGGCGACCCCAACTGGGGCCGTCTCGAGATCCTCCCTGCGGCTGACCAGCTGTGGGAGCGGATGCGCGAGGACCGTCCGCTCCACGATGCGACAGCCTCCGCCGCCCCCTCGCCGACGACCACGGCCACACCGGAGAATCCCGAGGTCAGCGCCTCACCGGACGAGGTCCCGGCCGACTCCGTGAGCCCCGAGCAGCAGGAGAAGGACGCCGCCGACAACGGCCTGTGCTCACCCGCCTGAATGTGATGTGATCCACTCTGGTCATGACCTACACCACGGTTCCCGTCGGGGTCGGTGCCCTCACCTTCGATCAGGTAGTCGCCGTCGCCCGTCACAACGCTCCCATCACCCTCACCGACGAGTCGCTGACCGCGATGGCCACGAGCCGCGAGCTCATCGAGTCGCTGGCTCATGACACCCGGCCCCACTACGGCATCTCGACCGGTTTCGGCGCCCTGGCCAACACCTCGATCCCGCCCGAGCACCGCGCCCAGCTTCAGGCCTCGCTGGTCCGCTCGCACGCGGCCTCCTCGGGCGCCGAGATCGAGAAGGAGGTCGTACGCGGCCTCATGCTGCTGCGTCTCTCGACCCTCGCCACGGGGCGGACCGGCGTGCGCCCCGAGGTCGCCCAGACCTACGCCGCGCTCCTGAACGCCCAGGTCACCCCGGTGATCGGTGAGTACGGTTCGCTCGGCTGCTCCGGCGACCTGGCCCCGCTGGCCCACTGCGCGCTCGCGGCGATGGGTGAAGGCGACGTACGCAACGCCGACGGCGACCTAGTCGCCGGCGCCGACGCGCTGGCAGCCGCCGGGATCACGCCGGTGCAGCTGCGCGAGAAAGAGGGGCTGGCGCTGATCAACGGCACCGACGGGATGCTGGCGATGCTCGTCCTGGCGCTCGCCGATCTCGACGATCTGGTGGCCACCGCAGACATCGCCGGAGCGCTCAGCATCGAGGGGCTCCAGGGCACCGACAGCGTCTTCGCCGAGGACCTCCAGGCCCTGCGCCCGCACGCAGGCCAGGCGACCTCGGCGGCCAACATCCGTGCCGTCCTCGCGGGCAGCGGCATCGTCGCCGACCATCGCGGCACCGGGTTCACCCGCGTGCAGGACGCCTACTCGCTGCGCTGCGCACCCCAGGTCCACGGCGCGGTGCGCGACACCATGGCCCACGCCGCCCGGGTGGCCGAGACCGAGCTCGCCAGCGCGGTCGACAACCCGGTTGTCACGCTCGACGGCCGTGTCGAGTCCAACGGCAACTTCCACGGCGCGCCGATCGGCTACGTACTCGACTTCCTGGCCATCGCCACCGCCGACCTCGCCTCGATCTCCGAGCGCCGCACCGACCGCTTCCTCGACAAGTCCCGCAACCACGGGTTGCCGCCGTTCCTGGCTCACGACCCCGGGGTCGACTCCGGGCACATGATCGCGCAGTACACGCAGGCCGGGATCGTCTCCGACCTCAAGCGCCTCGCCGTCCCGGCATCGGTCGACTCCATCCCGACCTCCGCGATGCAGGAGGACCACGTCTCGATGGGCTGGAACGCCGCCCGCAAGCTCCGCCGCGCGATCTCCGGTGCGCAGCAGGTCGTGGCCATCGAGATCCTCACCGCCGCCCGGGCGATCGACATGCGCGCCCCCGAGCGTCCCGGCCCGGTGGGCGCCGCGCTGGTCGAGGAGATCCGCAAGCTGGTTCCTGCCCCCGGCCCGGACCGGTTCCTGTCCCCGGACATCAAGGCGGTCGTCGGGCTCGTCGCCGACGGCACCCTTCTTTCGCGTGCGCGCTCGCTCGCTTCAGTGATGTGATGAGCGACATGAGCGAACCACGCACTGTCCGCGCACCGCACGGACCCGAGATCACCGCCAAGAACTGGCAGACCGAGGCCGCCAAGCGCATGCTGATGAACAACCTCGACCCGGACGTGGCCGAGCGCCCCGACGACCTGGTCGTCTACGGCGGCACCGGCCGCGCCGCGCGCTCCTGGGAGGCGTACGACGCCATCGTCCGCACCCTCGACGAGCTCGAGGCCGACGAGACCCTGCTGGTGCAGTCCGGCAAGCCGGTCGGCGTCTTCCGCACCCACGAGTGGGCGCCCCGGGTCCTGATCGCCAACTCCAACCTCGTCGGCGACTGGGCGACCTGGCCCGAGTTTCGGCGGCTGGAGTCGCTCGGCCTGACCATGTACGGCCAGATGACCGCCGGCTCGTGGATCTACATCGGCACCCAGGGCATCCTGCAGGGCACCTACGAGTGCTTCGCCGCCATCGCCCGCAAGCGGTTCGGCGGCACCTTGGCCGGCACCGTGACGCTGACCGGCGGCGCCGGCGGCATGGGTGGCGCCCAGCCGCTCGCGGTCACGCTCAACGAGGGCGTCGTGATCGTCGTCGACGTCGACGCGGCCCGTCTCCAGCGCCGTGTCGACCACGGCTACATGGACACCGTCGCGACGTCGCTCGACGACGCGCTGGCCCAGGCCGAAGAGGCCAAGAAGTCGCGTACGCCGCGCTCCATCGGCCTCGTCGGCAACTGTGCCGCGGTCTTCCCGGAGATCCTGTCGCGCGAGGTCGAGATCGACATCGTCACCGACCAGACCTCGGCGCACGACCCGCTCTCCTACCTCCCGCTGGAGTACACGGTCGAGGAGTGGGCCGCGCGGGCCGCGGAGGACCCGGACGACTTCACCGAGAAGGCGCAGGCCTCGATGGCCAAGCACGTCGAGGCGATGGTCGGCTTCATGGGCCGTGATGCCGAGGTGTTCGACTACGGCAACTCGCTGCGCGAGGGTGCCCGCCTGGGCGGGTTCGCGAACGCCTTCGCCTTCCCCGGGTTCGTCCCCGCCTACATCCGACCGCTCTTCGAGGAGGGCCTCGGCCCGTTCCGGTGGGCGGCGCTCTCGGGTGACCCCGAGGACATCGCCAAGACCGACCGGGCGATCGTCGACCTCTTCCCCGAGAACGAGGGCCTCAAGCGCTGGATCACCCAGGCGGGCGAGAAGGTGCACTTCGAGGGCCTGCCGGCGCGGATCTGCTGGCTCGGCTACAAGGAGCGTCACCTCGCCGGGCTGAAGTTCAACGAGATGGTCGCCTCCGGAGAGCTCTCGGCGCCGGTCGTCATCGGTCGCGACCACCTCGACTCCGGCTCCGTGGCCTCGCCCTACCGCGAGACCGAGGCGATGAAGGACGGGTCCGACGCGATCGCCGACTGGCCGCTGCTCAACGCGCTGCTCAACACCGCCTCCGGCGCGAGCTGGGTCAGCATCCACCACGGCGGCGGTGTCGGCATCGGCCGCTCCATCCACGCCGGCCAGGTCTGCGTCGCCGACGGCACTCCGCTCGCCGCGGAGAAGATCGAGCGGGTCCTGACCAACGACCCCGGCACGGGCGTCATGCGTCACGTCGACGCCGGCTACGAGCACGCGCGTGATGTCGCTCGTGAGCGGGGCCTCAACGTCCCGATGCTCGACGCCTGAGCCTCGCAGACGACTGTGTTGGTCTCGACACGCTCGGCCGTAGCCGGCCTCACGGCTCGACCAGCGGCGGCCCCGCTGGTCGAGCCGCCGGAGCCGCTAGGCGGAGGCGTGTCGAGACCAACACAGCTCCTTCTCTGAACGACCTGAACCAAGGATCTGAATGACACTCGACGTCGTCACCCTGCTCAACGAGATCGCCGGAATCGGCCGCGATCCCGTACGCGGCGGCTACTCCCGCCATGTCTACGAGCCGGCCGAGCTGGAGCTGCGAGAGTGGTTCCGGCGTACGTCCGCAGAGCTCGGCCTCGACGTCGAGACCGACCACAACGGCAACATCTGGGCCCACTGGGGTCCGCGCGGGGACGGGGCGATCGCGATCGGCTCCCACCTCGACTCGGTGCCGGGCGGGGGTGCCTACGACGGCCCGCTCGGGGTCGCCTCCTCCCTGGCTGCGGTCTCGGCGCTGATGGAGGAGGGCTTCGTGCCTGCTCGGCCGGTGACGATCGCCGCGTTCGGGGAGGAGGAGGGCTCGCGGTTCGGCATCGCGTGCCTGGGCTCGAAGCTGATGACCGGTGCGCTTCCCGGCGCGACGGTGGCGGCGCTCACCGACGACGCCGGGGTGACGTACGCCGATGCCTGCCGCGCCGACGGGATCGACCCGGCCGGGCTCGGTCGCGACGAGGAGCGGCTGGCGAGCCTGTCGGCGTTCGTCGAGCTCCATGTGGAGCAGGGCATCGGGCTCGCCGATCTGGACGCACAGGTCGCGGTGGCCTCCTCGATCCTGGCCCACGGCCGCTGGAAGCTGGTCTTCTCCGGTGAGGGCAACCACGCCGGCGCGACCCGGATGCGCGACCGGCGCGACCCGGTCGCCGCGATGGCAGCCGCGGTCCTGGCCGCCCAGCGCATCGCGTCGGCCCACGACGGGACCGACTCCGCCCGGGCCACGATCGGCCGCCTCACGCCCATCCCCGGCGGCACCAACGTCATCGCCTCCCGGGTGGATGCCTGGCTCGACGTACGCGGCGACACCGACCCGCAGACCCGAGCCCTGCTCGAGGAGATCCTGACGGCCTCGCACGCGGCCGCCAAAGAGCACGGTTGCACCCTCGAGGTGACTGAAGAGTCCTACGTCTCCACGGTCCATTTCGATCCTGACCTGCAACAACGCCTGGTCGGCGCGCTGGGCGGAGTGCCCGTGCTCGCCACCGGCGCCGGCCACGACGCCGGCATCCTGGCCGCCGAGATCCCCACCGCGATGCTCTTCACCCGCAACCCCACCGGCGTCTCCCACTCCCCGTACGAGACCGCCACCGACGACGACTGCCGCGCCGGGGCGAGGGCGCTGACCGAGGTCGTGCGGCTGCTGGCGAGCGAGCCCCGCGGATGACCCGGATCCATGCCGAGCGGGCGCTGGTCGAGGACCGCGAGCTCACCGACGTCGTGATCGAGGTCGCCGACGGCCGGATCACTGCGATCACCCCGAGCGAGAGCGCGGAGACCGCCGACCTCCGCCTCGGCACCGTGCTCGCCGGTTCCGGCAACGCCCACTCCCACGCGTTCCACCGCGCGCTGCGCGGCCGTACGCACGACCAGGGAGGTGACTTCTGGCGCTGGCGCGAGCAGATGTACGCCGTCGCCGACCGCCTCACCCCCGACTGCTACGAGCGCCTGGCCGAGGCCGTCTTCGCCGAGATGCTGGTGACCGGCTGGACCACCGTCGCGGAGTTCCACTACATCCACCACCGCCCCGACGGGACGCCCTACGAGGACCCCAACGCGTTCGGCACAGCACTCACCAGGGCCGCGAGCAGCGTCGGCATCCGGCTGACGCTTCTCGACACCCTCTATCTGACCAGCGCCCCGGGCAAGCCGCTCCTCCCCGAGCAGAGCCGCTTCGGAGACGGCACCGCGGAGGCCTGGCTCGAGCGTTGGCAGCGGCTCCATCAGACGCACGCCGTCGGCGCGGCCATCCACTCGATCCGCGCCGTCTCCCCCGACGACATCGCGCTCGTCGCCGAGCGGCTGCCCGCCGACGTGCCCCTCCACGTCCACGTCTCCGAGCAGCCGGCGGAGAACGAGCAGTCGTTCGCGGCGTACGGACGGACGCCCGTCCAGGTCCTCGCCGACGCCGGTGCCCTCTCCCCACGCACCTGGCTGGTCCACGCCACGCATCTGACCGACGCCGACATCGCCCTCATCGCGGACAGCGGCGCCGGGGTGGTGATGTGCCCGACCACCGAGGCCGACCTCGGCGACGGCATCGGACCCGCCCGAGAGCTGGCCGACGCCGGCGTGCGGATCGCGCTCGGCTCCGACCAGAACGCCGTCATCGACCCCTGGCTCGAGGTACGCGGCCTGGAAGCCGGCGAGCGACTCCGCAGCCGACAGCGCGGACGCTTCTCCCCCGCCGACCTCGAATCCGCCCGCGCCGACGCCGGCTACGCCGCCTCCGGTCTCCCGGGCGGCCTCCGCATCGGAGCCTGCGCCGACCTGGTGGAGCTCGACCCCGGTTCCGTACGCACCGCCGGGGCCACCCTCGACCAGCTCGCCCTGGTGGCGACCGCCAGCGACGTACGTCGCGTCGTGGTCGGCGGGCGGGTGGTGGCTGAAGACGGTCGCCTGGCCGACGGTCGCGACCCGGCCACCATGTTCACGCAAGCCTTGAAGGAGCTGGGATGAGCCTGTTGCTGACCAACATCGGCGAGCTGACCACGCACACCGATCACCACGGCACCCTCCACGACGCCGCCGTGGTGATCGAGGACGGCCGCATCGCCTGGATCGGCGCCGCCGACCGGGCCCCGGCAGCCGACACTCAGGACGACCTCGGCGGTCGCGCGGTGCTCCCGGGCTGGGTCGACTCCCACACCCACCTGGTCTCGACGGGCGACCGCGCCGACGAGTTCATCGACCGGATGGCCGGCCGGCCCTACGAGGCCGGCGGGATCATGCGTACCGTCGAAGCCACCCGCGCCGCCACCGACAACGACCTCCGTGCGCGGGCGCGCTGGCTGCGCGAGGAGGCCTACCGCGGCGGCACGACGACGATCGAAGCCAAGACCGGCTACGGCCTCGACGTCGAGACCGAGCAGCGCCTGGCCCGGATCAGTGCCGAGCACGCCGAGATGGTCACCTACCTCGGCGCTCACGTCGTCCCCGCGGGCGTGGACCGTCGCGCCTACATCGACCTCGTGACCGGCCCGATGCTGGCGGCCGTCGCGCCCTACGCGACCTACATCGACGTCTTCTGCGAGCAGGGCGCCTTCGACGTCGAGGAGTCCCGCGAGATCCTCGAAGCCGGCCGCGCAGCCGGCCTCGGCATCAAGCTCCATGGCAACCAGCTCGGCGAGTCCGGCGGCGTACAGCTGGCCGTCGAGATGGGCGCGACGAGCGTCGACCACTGCAACCACCTGAGCCCGGCAGACATCGACGCACTCGCCGGGTCGAACACCGTCGCCACGCTCCTTCCCGCCTGTGACCTCTCCACCCGCGAGCCCTTTCCCCCGGCGCGCGAGCTGGTCGACGCCGGCGCCACGATCGCGATCGCCTCCAACTGCAACCCCGGCTCGTCGTTCACGACCTCGATGGGGTTCTGCGTCGCCACCGCCGTACTCCAGCAGCGCCTGACCTTCGAGGAGGCCCTCTGGGCAGCGACGGTCGGCGGCGCCACCGCGCTCGGCCTCGACGGCTCGGCGGGACGGATCAGCGAAGGTGGCCGCGCCGATCTGCAGGCTCTCGATGCCCCCTCCGCCAAGCACCTGGCCTACCGCCCCGGTGTCCCCCTCACCTACAAGGTCTGGAGCGGCGGCAACCCGATCTGACTCACCCGCGCCGCTTGCCGATCACGACCAGGTAGCGGCACGGCTCGTCGGTCGGGTTGACGAAGACGCAGTCGGCAGGCGGCCCCAGCTGCAGGCAGTCACCCGCGTCGAGCTCGTGGACGAGGTCGCCCTCGACGAACCTCAGGTGCCCCGAGAGCACCCAGATCTGCTGCTCCTTGAAGTGGTACGCCGAGGCGGGCGAGGCCACCGAGGCACCGGCCGGGAACTCCACCTCGACCAGCTCCAGGATCCCGCGCGCGGGCGGCGAGACGGCGCGGCGTACGTAGCCGGTCTCGGGGTCCGTCCACTCGGTCTGCTCCGAGCGTCGGGCCACCCGGACCGCGTCCCCCTCGGCTCGCGCGATCAGCTCCGACAGGGTCAGCTCCAGCGCCCCGGAGAGCCGGGTCAGCAGGACAGCGGTCGGCTGTGCCTCGCCTCGCTCGATCTTCGAGATCATCGCCCGGGAGACCCCGGACGCCTCCGCGAGACCCGCGACGGTCATCCCGAGCGACTCCCGCGCCGACCTGATGTTGGACGCAAGGGCCTCACCAAACTTGTCACTATCGTCTGCCACAAGACTACTATAGGAGACATGCCTCCTGCCTGGACCATCCGCCACGCAACGCCCGCGGATGCGGCCGCCTGCGCGGCGATCTACGAGCCGTACGTCCGCGACACCGTCATCTCCTTCGAGACCGAGCCGCCGACGGCCGAGGAGATGGCACGCCGCATCGAGTCGTCCCTGGCCGAGCACGCCTGGCTCGTCCTGGAGACCGAGGGCGAGAGCGGGCCGGAGGTGCTCGGCTACGCGTACGCCACCCAGCACCGCACCCGCGCCGCCTACCGCTGGGCCTGCGACGTGTCGATCTACCTCGACCGGGACCGGCGGGGCAACGGAGCCGGCAAGGCCCTGTACGCAGCCCTGTTCCCACACCTGAAGGAGCGCGGCTTCCACCGCGCGCTCGCCGGGATCGCCATCCCCAACGAGGCGAGCGTCGGGATCCACCGCTCCTTCGGCTTCACCGAGGTGGGGACGTACAGAAGGATCGGCTGGAAGTTCGACGCCTGGCACGACGTCACCTGGATGCAGCTCGACTTGGCCCCGGAGAACCAAGAAGCCCCGAGTCAGTGACTCGGGGCTTCCCGTGCGTTGTACCCCCGACCGGATTTGAACCGGCGTTACCGCCGTGAGAGGGCGACGTCCTAGGCCGCTAGACGACGGGGGCTTGCACCTCCTGCGATGACCTTTCGGCCCCGCAGGCAGCAGAAATATTACCGGATGCCTCTCCGAAACCGTGCATCGGCGTCGCCTCAGCCGAGCTGCTTCCTCAGCACTGACCGGGCGCGGTGATACCGACTCCGCACCGTCCCCTCGCGCCGGCCGAGCAGCTCGGCGGTCTCGACGAGCGTGAGGCCCTCCCAGTGCACCAAGCGCACGATCTCGCGATCGATCGGCTTGAGGCCGTCGATCGCCGCACGGAGGTCCAGCACACGGACATCCGCCGAAGGCGCGACCCCGCCACTCGATCCGAGCTCCGCACGCAACCTGTCCGCGAGCCCGGACCGACGCAGGCTCGTACGTCGGTGGCCCCGAAGCACGTTGCGCGCAACCCCGAAGGCCCACATCCGAGCGGCCCGATCGTCATCAGGAATCGCATCGGCTCTGCGCCACAGCACCAGCAGCGTCTCCCCCAACAGGTCTGCCGCATCCTCGGAGGGCACCACTCGACGTACGAAGTACGCCAACAGCTCCGGCGACATGGCAGCGAGCCACTCCTCGATCCCGCCCCGCTGCATTCCCGGCCTGACCGTCTGCTCGGCGGTCACTCGACGCCCGCACAGCTCGTGCCGTAACCGGCCATCACCGGCCCCGTCCCCGAGGCGGACGGGGCGTCGATGTCAGGCAAGACGTTGCGCAGCTCGCTCAGGAAACGGTCGCTAAGGACACGAGAGTCATCGGTCGCCGCGTCACTCAGGTCATCGGTCCACGAGCTCCAGTCCTTGGCGCGGACGTACGCCGCCACCCGCTCGATCTCGTCATTGTCGAGCCCGCGGAACTCGAGGAAGAGCTGACACTTGCGTTGCTCTCCATTCCCCCAGTCGGCGACAAACTCGATCGGCTCATAGACACGCTGCTTCCCCGGCTCCAGTGTCATGAAAGGCGGCACGCTCATCATCCACGAATCCGTGGTCATGCCAGCGCTGAGCGCCAGAACACCGACGGCGGCCCCGCCAATGACGAACGGCTTTCGAAACCGCCTCCGCCGGACCCTGGATGCTTCCGAACCTCCCAGGTCGGCGTGAACGAGTGCCGTGGCGAGATCCTGCGCAAGCGCATCCGCCCTTGACCGCGGCCGCGGCGCCGCCGCGCTCAGCAGATGGTCGAGCTCATCGTCGTACATCGGGTCCTCCAGCAGTCGGGTGGTGTCGACCGCTACCTGACCGCTCATGCCCGAAACGTTGCAGCGGGTTCCGCGCCGGATCCTGCCGCATCCCGAGCAGAGAAATGGCGAAGAGCCCCGAGTCAGTGACTCGGGGCTCTTCCTGCGTTGTACCCCCGACCGGATTTGAACCGGCGTTACCGCCGTGAGAGGGCGACGTCCTAGGCCGCTAGACGACGGGGGCTTGCAGCGGGTGAAACCTTAGCGAACCGCTTTGGTGACTCCCAAATCCTCCGGAGAGGATCCGCTGGGCTACTAGGACTCGAACCTAGAATAACTGGACCAGAACCAGTCGTGTTGCCAATTACACCATAGCCCATCGTCTTGATTGCCTTAGCCTGAGAGGCCGCCAACAAGAGCGATCTGGCCCTCGGGATTTCTCCCTCGAACCGAGAGGAAACATTACCGGCGAGGGCCCCAGGCTACGAAATCGGCACGCCCGCTGGGCCCAGATCACGGGCTCTTCGTCGTGGTCGACAGGCCCGCCGACCGCGCGGCCCACACGGTCAGGGCCAGGAAGACGCCCGACTGGACCAGGGTGACCGGGATCCGCCACCACGACCCCTCGGTGGTGTTGAGCACCGTCGAGATGTCGCCGAAGGCCACGGCCATGCCCAGGCTGACGAAGTTGTTGAGGACATGCATCGCGATGCCCGCCTCGATGCCGCCGGTGGCGATGACGCAGATGCCGGCGACGATGCCGAAGGCGAACCGGTCCAGGAACAGCGGCAGGTCCTGGGACCCGTGGGCGAAGGCGAACAGCAGCGCGGTGATCGTCACCGAGACCGTACGCGCGCCCAGCATCCCGCCGGAGAGCGAACCGAAGGTCTGGAAGATGTAGCCGCGGAAGAGGTACTCCTCCCCCGCGGCCTGCAGCGGGGTGAGCAGAACGATGACGAGCACGAAGTCGCGCATCGTGCTCGTGTAGGGATTGAGCGTGCTGGGGCCGAGGTCGTCGCCGGGGATCGGCAGCCGGGAGGCGATGATGACGGTGACCACCATCGTGATCGCCGCGATCCCGAGGCACTGCAGCAGCCACGGCCAGCGGATCCGTCGCTCGACCGAGGCCAGCCACCCGGGCCGCAGCCCGTGCAGCGCCCAGCACAGCAGCATCGCCGCCGGGATCGCCCCGGCCAGCGAGAGCAGCAGGAACGCCAGCGACTCCGGCGTGACGTTCTCCACGTCGGAGACGTTGCCCATCCCCGTGGCAACGTTGTCGCCGGTGAGCAGGAAGAAGAGCTCGAACCCGGCCAGCACGACCGCCGGAGAGACGAAGAAGACGCACAGTCCGATCAGGATGAGTCCGATCAGGGGTCGCCCCCAGCCACTGCGCCCGCTGCGCTGGACCTGGTAGTACGCCAATCCCGAGGGCGGCTCCATGACCGTGCTCATCCTGCCCGTCCTGCCACGTTCAGCTCCTCCCGAGAACCGCCTTCAGGCGCCCCAGCGTACGCTCCCGACCGAGCAGCTCCATGGATTCGAACAGTGGCGGGCTGATCCGCTTGCCGGTCACCGCGACGCGCACCGGGCCGTACGCCTTGCGTGGCTTGAGCCCGAGGCCGTCGATCAGGGCCGCGGTCAGCGCGTCCTGGATCTCGGCCGTCGACCACGTGTGGAGCCCCGCGAGAGAGTCGCGCGAGGCCCGGACGACACCCAGACCCTCCTCGTCGAGCAGCTTGGCGGCGTCCTCCTCGTCGAGCGCGAAGTCGGCCTCCGCGACGAAGAGGAACCGCAGCATGTCGGAGGCCTCGCCGAGCTTGTTGATTCGCTCCGCGACCAGCGGCATCGCCTGCTCGAGCATCTGCGCATCGGCATCCGAGACCGGATCCGACACGATCCCGTCGGCCTTGAGGTAGGGAATCACCCGGTGGGTGATGTCCTCGACCGGCAGCAGCCGCATGTGGGAGGCGTTGATCGCCTCCGCCTTCTTGACGTCGAAGCGGGCCGGGTTCTTGACCACGTCGTGGATCTCGAAGGCCTCGACCATCTCCTCCATGGTGAAGATGTCGCGGTCGGCCGCGATCGCCCAGCCGAGCAGCGCCACGTAGTTGAGCAGCCCCTCGGGCAGGAACCCCTCCTCGCGGTACTTCAGCGCGTGCGCCTCCGGGTCGCGCTTGGAGAGCTTCTTGTTGCCCTGGCCCATGACGTAGGGCAGGTGGCCGAACTCCGGGGCACGGTCGGCCAGGCCGACCTCGACGAACGCGTCGAAGAGCGCGATCTGCCGAGGGGTCGAGGACAGCAGGTCCTCACCGCGGAAGACGTGGGTGATGTTCATCGTGGCGTCGTCGACCGGCGCCGTGAGCGTGTAGAGCGGGTCGCCGTTGGCACGCGCGAGCGCGTAGTCGGGGACGTGCTTGGTCTCGAAGGTCACCTCGCCGCGGACGAGGTCGTTGAAGGTGATCGAGCCGTCGGGCATGCGGAAGCGCGGGACCGAGGAACGGCCCTCCGCCTCGTACGCCTTGATCTGGTCCTCGCTCAGGTCGCGGCAGTGGTTGTCGTAACCCTGGGCCGGGGCCTCACCCTTGACGCCCTCGGCCTTCGCGGCCTTGTAGGCGGCCAGGCGCTCCTCGTAGCGGGCGGTGGTCTCCTCGCCGGTGCAGTAGCACTCGTAGACGTGGGAGGAGGCGCGCAGCCGGCCGAGCGCGTCGGCGTAGATCTCCGAGCGCTCCGACTGACGGTAGGGGCCGTAGGGGCCGCCGACCTCGACGCCCTCGTCCCAGTCGAGGCCGAGCCAGCGCATCAGGTCGATGAGCCCGTCGTAGGACTCCTGGGTGTTGCGCGCCTTGTCGGTGTCCTCGATGCGGAAGACGAAGGTGCCACCGTGGTGGCGGGCGAAGGCCCAGTTGAACAGGGCGGTACGGACCAGGCCGACGTGGGGCGAGCCGGTCGGCGAGGGCGCCATCCGGACTCGGTAGTCCTTCGGCTCGAGTGTGCCGGTCAATCCAATGTCAGTCAACGCTGTGCCACCTTGTTGGTCAGAGCTCCGAGCCCCTCGACGAAGATCTCGATCTCGTCGCCGGGCTCCATGGGGCCGACACCCTCAGGGGTGCCGGTGAGGATCACATCGCCCGGCAGCAGCGTCATGACGCTGCTGATGTGGGCGATCAGCTTCGGGATGTCGTGGACGAGGTCCTTCGTGGACCCGTCCTGGACGACGTCCCCGTTGAGGAATGTCTGGATGCGTACGCCGGCAGCGAGCTGCTCCGGCTCGACGTCGGTCTCGATCCAGGGACCGAGCGGGCAGAAGGTGTCGTAGCCCTTCGCCTGGGAGAAGTGCTTGAGCCGCCGCTGGACGTCGCGCGCGGTGACGTCGTTGGCGACCGTCATCCCGTAGATGACGTCCTTCACCTTCTCCACCGGGACGTCGCGACAGATCCGGCCGATCACGATCGCGAGCTCACCCTCGAAGTGGAGGTCCTCGACGTTGCTCGGTCGCTGGATCGCGTCACCGGGGCCGCAGACCGCGGTGTTGGGCTTGATGAAGAAGAGCGGCTCCTGCGGCACCTCGTTGCCGAGCTCGGCCGCGTGCTTGGCGTAGTTGCGGGCGACCGCGACCACCTTGCTGCGCGGGATCACCGGCGCGAGCAGCTTGACGTCTTCGAACTTGTGGACCTGGTCGGTGATGTTGACACCCGAGAACAGCGGGTCGCCCTGGAGCGCGACGACGGTCGCGTCCTCGCTGAGCTGGCCGTAGCCGTCGAGGTCCCCCATGACGACGCCGAACTGGGGCTCGCCACCCTTGGTCGTGAATCTGGCGATGCGCACATGCTGAGCCTATCCGGACCCGTCGCCACGATTCACTTCACTATGCGCCGCCTTCGTAGGCTTGTACGTCGTGGAGGTGCTGTCGCGTTCGGAGTGGACCGCTCGCGCGGCCGCTCACCGCTCGCGCCTGGCGCCCTATGTCGAGCCGCATCTCGCCCGCCGCGGCGCCCGGGTCAAGCACCCGGTCAACGACTTCCTCTTCACCTACTACTCCTACCGGCCCGCTCAGCTGCTGCGCTGGCACCCGGGGTTCGGGGTTCGACTGTCGGATTCTGCGGAGTATTCGTCGTTGCGCGGTTATGCCGACGGCACCGTCTCCCGCGACTTCCTCGCCGACAAGCGCCTGCTCGTCGAGACCCTCCTGAAGCTGCTGCGCGCCACCGCCTCCCGAGAGGCCAACTTCGGCTGCTTCGGCCTCCACGAGTGGGCGATGGTCTACCGGTTGACCCCGGAGCAGGTACGCCACGCCGACTGGCCGCTGCGCCTCGGGACCACCGGCACCGACCGCGTGGTCGAGTCCCACCGCATCGCCTGCAGCCACTTCGACGCGTACCGCTTCTTCACTCCGCCGGCGGCGCCGCTCAACACCCTCTCGCCGCGATCCGACGACCGAGCCGCCTTCGAGCAGCCGGGCTGCCTGCACGGCAACATGGACCTCTACAAGCACGCCTTCCGGCTCTCCCCGCTGGTCTCCTCCGACCTCATCGCCGACTGCTTCGAGCTCGCCTGGGACATCCGCACGATGGACATGAAGGCCGCTCCGTACGACCTCGCGGAGCTCGACCTGGACCCGATCCGCATCGAGACGGCCGCCGGAAAACAGGAGTACGCCGCCGCCCAGCGCACCTTCGCCGAGCGGGCCGCTCCGCTCCGCGAGCGGCTCATCAGCGAGTGCGAACGGCTCATCGACGCGTAACGGACGTCACACACAGTGCGAGCGTGCTCCCGCCGTGACCTCGAAGGACGGGTTACGTTAAGCCCACAATGGCCATCCTCCCCCACCCCCGAAAAGCTGCCGCCTCGATCGCCACCACGGTCGGCGCCGCCGCGGGGAACGTCGCGCACTCGCTGCTCTACGGCGGGCTCGCCGACATCCGGCCGATGCCGCGTACGTTGATCGACGACGGCAATCGACGCGAGCTCTACCACTACCGGCCCGTGGCGGGGACGACGCCGGAGGGCGACCCGGTGCTGCTGGTGACGCCGCTGGCGGCGCCGGCGATCTGCTACGACCTGCGGCGCGGATGCTCGGTCGTCGAGCACCTGGTGGAGACGAACCGGCCGACCTATCTGGTCGAGTACGGCGAGGTGAACTTCGCCGACCGCAGCCTCGGCATCGAGCACTGGATCGCGCACGTCGTGCCGGAGGCGATCCGGTCGGTCTCCGAGCACGCGGGCGGGCGGCCGGTGCACGTGGTCGGCTGGTCGCTGGGCGGGATCTTCACGATGCTCGCCGCCGCCGACGCCCCCGACCTCCCGATCGCCTCGCTGGCGGTGCTCGGCTCGCCGTGCGACGTACGTCAGGTGCCGCTGATCGCGCCGCTGCGGCCGCTGCTCAACCTGCCGCCGGGCAACCTGGTCACCACGGCCTACCAGGCCTTCGGGGGTGCTCCGAAGCCGCTGGTCAGGTGGGCTTTTCAGATCTCCTCGGTCGACAAGATGTTCACCAAGCCGGTCGCGAAGCTGTCCAACCTGGCCGACCGCGAGTTCCTCGCCCAGCTCGAGGCGGTCGACCGGTTCACCGACAACATCATCGCCTACCCGGGGCGTACGTTCGGGCAGCTCTACCACCACTTCTTCCGCACCAACGCGCTGTTCAGCGGGCAGATCGACCTCAGCGACGATCACTCCGTCTACCTGCGCGACGTCAAGCAACCCACGCTCGTCGTCGCCGGCGCCAACGACGGCATCGGTCCCGTCGCCTCGGTCCGGCCGCTGGTCGACCTGCTCACCGGAGCCGAGGAGCTCCGGTTCGAGATCGTCCCCGGCGGCCATCTCGGACTGCTCACCGGCCGCGCCGCCCGGGACAGCACCTGGCCGCTCCTCGACGAGTGGTTCTCCCAGCACGACTGAGCCGGACCGTCTGAGTGTCGGTGGCGGGTGGCAGGGTGTGCGCCATGCCGAACCCACCCGCCGAGGCGACCGACGAGCACTTCCGCAACGAGGACTGGTACGCAGCCGACCTCACCGGCGCTCGGTTCGTCGACTGTGTCTTCACCGATGTCGACCTGACCGAGGCGACGACGTCGGCGGCGCTCTTCGAGAACTGCACGTTCCACGGCGGCCGGTTCAACGCCTCGACCCACGTCGGCACGGCGTTCGTCGGGTGTGACTTCCGGCGTACGAACTTCTTCGACTCGACGTTCGAGGGCTGCAAGCTCAGCGGGAGCGAGTTCTCGAACTGCACCCTGCGGCCGCTGAAGGTGACCGGCGGCATCTGGCGCGGTGTCTCGCTGCGCGGCGCGAACCTCGCCCGGCTCGATCTCTCCAGCCTGGACCTGCGCGACGCCGACCTCTCACTGGCCGACCTCACCGACGCGGTCCTGCGAGACACCCGACTGGACGGAGCCACGCTCCAGGAGACGACGCTGCACGGTGCCGACCTCCGCGGCGCCGGACTCGACCGCGTCGACCTCACCGCCGCGTCGCTGCGCGGCACGAAGCTGGACCTCGCCGGCGCCGTGATGCTCGCCGAACTGCACGGCGCGGAGGTCGAGACGGCGTGACCACCGATAGGTTGTTCGCCATGTCTCGTGGAGCGATTCGCATCACGTTGGTCGCTGTCATCGCCGGCCTGCTGCTGGTCCCCGGTTCCGCGCGTGCGTGCGCGTGCGGGGCGGCGTACGTCCCGGAGGGGCACACCGTCGAGGCCGGGGAGGAGATCGCGTTCCTGAGCTGGGCGGAGGAGGGCGAGCGGGAGCGGCTCGAGATGCTGCTCGGGATCACCACGGAGACGCCCGACCTCGCGGTCCTGGTGCCGACGCCGACGGTCCCGGACGTGACCCAGGGAGACTCGGAGCGGTTCGACGAGCTGACGCGGCTCACGACTCCGCCGCCAGAGAAGGACTGGTCGCTCTTCGACGAGGACGGTGCCGGGGCGCCGCCCGGAGCCGCGCCGGACGTCATCTCGCGGACGGTGCTCGAGGATGTCGTCGCGACCGTCATCGAGGGCGGGGACGCGAGCGGGGTGGCGACCTGGCTGCGTACGAACGGGTATGCGGCCAAGCCCGAGCTCGAACCGGTCATCGCTGACTATCTCGAGGACGGCTGGCGGTTCACGGCGGTCAAGATGCGCGGCGACAAGCCGTTCGATGGGTACGCCGACCCGATCGTGCTCACCTTCGACACCGCGACTCTCGTCTATCCGATGCGGCTCAGCTCGGTCGCCGACGACCTCGGCGAGGTCACGGTCTTCACCCTCGACCGTACGTTCCGGTCGCCGCTCGCCGCCTGGACCACCTCGGATGAGCCCGAGGCCGCGGTGGAGCTGGTCGAGGACGGGGTTCACGACGACGTACTCGACAACCTGGTCGAGCGGGGCGAGAACCGGCTGACCAAGTGGACGTTCTCGATCGAGGACCCGGCATCGCTGACAAGCGACCTCGAGCTCGCCCGGGAGCCGGAGATCGCGGAGACCTTCGCGCCGACAGCGACCGAGTCCGCGCGAGACGCCGAACGGAACCTCTCCCCGTGGGTGGCCGTGCTCAGCGGAGCGCTCGGCCTCGTCGTCGGGGCCGCGGCGGTCCTGCTGCTGCGCAGGCGCCGATCCTCAGCGGTCGGCTGAGGCCTCACGTACGGCCTTGGCCAGCGAGATGCCGGCGGCGATCAGGCCCAGACCGGTGACGAAGTCGTCGGTGTCGCGTACGTCGTCCTCGATTGCGCCCGCGGCAGCGGCCTGGAGGTGGGTCTGCTCGTCGACGGCGTGGCCGTAGACGAAGTGGAGCAGGGTGCGGGCGGCGACGGGGGCGAGATCGCCGAGGCCGCCGTCGTTCAGCGCCGCGACGAGATCGTCGTGGGGCTGGGTCGCGCCCAGCCCGAAGGCCCAGACGGTGGCGACGACCTCGGCACCGTCGCGGTAGGCCAGCAGCGAGTCGCGCAGGTCGGTGCAGATGCCGGTGACGCGTACGTCCCACGCTCCCGACGGCTCGTGCCGACCGCGGAGCAGGATCTCGTCGGCCACCGCGGCCAGCAGGGACTGCTTGTTGTCGAAGTGGTGGTAGAGCGCGCTGGGGCGTACGCCGAGCTCGGTGCCGAGCCGACGCATCGTCAGATCGGCGAGACCGTAGTCGTCGAGGACCTGCAGCGCGCGGGCGACGACGTCCTCACGGCGGTATCGCATGTTGCTCCCAGGGGCCGGGTGGTGGGACGAAGTGGACGAAGACGTACGTCGACCTTAACCTGAACACCGTTCACCTGACCAAGGTTCAGGTCTGAGTACGCAGGAGCGAGTATGACCGAGTCCCCCACCAGCGCGACGTCGACCCCGGAGGCCGACGAGTCGAAGCCGGCCCGTTTCACGACCACCGACATCGCCCTGATCGCGGCGTTCACCGGGCTGATCTGCGCCTCCACCCTGGTCGGCGACATCCCGACCGGCACCGCCGTGCCGATCACCCTGCAGACCTTCGCGGTCGCGCTCTCGGGGGCGCTGCTCGGTCCGGTGCGCGGGTTCCTGGCCGTCGCCCTCTACCTGCTGCTCGGCGGCATCGGGCTGCCGGTCTACGCCGACCACACCTCGGGCTTCGCGAAGTTCGCCGGGATCTCCGGCGGCTACCTGATCTCGTTCCCGCTGATGGCGGCGCTGGTCGGCTTCCTGGTCAAGTACGTCGCCGGACCTGCCCGCACCCGGGCGGTCGTGGTGTTCCTGTGCTCGATCGCCGGCTCGATCCTGATCGTCCACCCCCTCGGCATCGCGGGGATGATGATCTACTCCGGCGAGCCGCTGAGCACCGTGTGGAAGTGGGACCTGCCGTTCTGGTTCGGCGACCTGGTCAAGACCGGGCTCGTGGCGATCGTCGCGGCCGAGGTGCACCGAGCCTTCCCGAACCTGCTGCGCCGATGATCGAGCTCGATGCCGCTGCGGTCGCTCTCCCCGAGGACGAGGGCGGCCGGGTGCTGCTCTCCCCCACCTCGCTGACGCTCACCGAGCGCCGGGTCGCGATCATCGGCGGTAACGGCTCCGGGAAGTCGACGCTCGCCCGGCTGCTGAACGGCCTGGTGTCACCGACCTCTGGCCGCGTCCTGGTCGACGACCTCGACGTCGCCCGCAAGGGCAAGGAGGTACGCCGCCGGGTCGGCTTCTGCTTCACCGACCCGGCCGCGCAGCTGGTCATGCCGACCTGCGTCGAGGACGTCGAGCTGTCGCTGCGGCGGCTGGTGCGATCCTCGTCGGAGCGGCGGGCTCGGGCTCTCGAGGTTCTGGCGCGGTTCGGGCTGGAGGGTCTGGCCACGCAGTCGGTGCACACGTTGTCCGGCGGGCAGCGGCAGCTGCTCGCCCTGGCCGGGGTGCTCGCCGCGGAGCCGTCGATCGTCGTCGCCGACGAGCCCACCACCCTGCTCGACCTGGCCAACACCCGGCTGGTCGCCGAGGCGCTCTTCGGGCTCTCGCAGCAGCTCGTTCTGGTCACCCACGACCTCGACCTCGCCGCGCGGTGCGACCGGGCGCTGGTCGTCGCCGAAGGGGCGGTCACCTTCGACGGACCGGCCCCCGACGCCGTCGCTCACTACACCCAGTCGGTGAACGCGTGAGCTACCTCCTCGGCGCCTATCTGCCCGGCGACAGCCTCCTGCACCGCGCTCCCGCCGGCGCGAAACTGCTCGGGCTGCTGGTGTTCAGCACCCTGCTCGTGGTGCTCCACGGGCTGGTCGCCACCGGTGTGCTCTTCGCGATCGCGGTGGCGGTCACGCTCATCGCCCGGCTGCCGATGCGGCAGGTGGGGCGGGCGGCCCGCGGCGTACTCCTCATCGCGCTCGTCCTCTCCGCGCTCCAGGGCTACGCCCACGGATGGCCGCGCGCGGTCGAGGCCGGCGTCGACCTGCTCTCCCTCGCGCTCGGCGGCCTCATCCTCACCGCCACGACCGAGGTCAACGCGATGCTCGACCTGTTCACCCGGCTCATCACGCCGCTGAAGCCGATCGGCGTCAACCCGGACGGGGTCGCGCTCGTGATCGGCCTGGCCATCACCAGCATCCCGGCGAGTATCGCCCTGCTCCTCGAGACCCGCGACGCGGCTCGCGCTCGCGGGATCCGGCACCCGAGGGCGTACCTCTCGCCCTTCGTCATCCGCGTCGTCGCCCGCGCCCACGAGACCGGCGACGCCCTCAAGGCCCGCGGCCTCGGCGACTGACGACCCTCGCCGAATCTGTAGTTCTGTCGGTCGCAGCCGCTGGGCGACTCGCTGGTCGTGGTCGGTGGCGAGGGCATCTGGAACGTGCACGTCCACGTCGACGACGTCGGCGCCGCCATCGAGGCCGG
>NZ_JBEZZS010000056.1:0-26574 GCF_040639295.1 Nocardioides sp. NPDC023903
GTACGCCTCCCGTCGCCCTCGGAATGATGACGGGACACGACACCTGCGCTCACCAACGTCTGCACGTGGTGAGCAAACAAGTTCGACGAGACATTCAACATCCCGGCGAGCTCTGTGGGGGAGGCATCACTGATCTGGAGGCTGTCGACGATCCGAAGTCGCACCGGATCACCGAGCGCTGCGTGCATCGTGGCTCGGCGTTCCAGTTCGAACTGTCGCTCAACGTCCATTGAGTCAATGGTTACTGAGCAATGCTCGCAGAGTCAAGAGATCGACAGTGAATACCGATCAAGTGACCGGAATCACACCATAGGCCTCACCGGGTCAGCTTGGAGCCGGGGTGCTCAGCGTGGATGCGTACGTCTTGGGGCAGGTGCTTCCCGAGCAGGCGCGATACTTCGCATCGAGTGCCTTCAGGTGGGCGACGACCTTGGCGTACCTCCGGTCCCCAGCCAGGTTGCGCGTCTCGTACGGGTCGACGGCGCGGTCGTAGAGGACGGGCACACCGGTCGCGGTGACGGTGACGTAGGTGTAGCGCCCGTACCGGATGCCGCGATACTTGCTGGTCGTCCCGCCCAGGGTCGGCCAGGCGGCAACCGGGATCGGCCGGTAGAGCGTCTTGCCCGCCTTCACGCTCGACGCGAGCACCCGGGTGATGTCGACCCCGTCCTGCGCCCGCCCCGGCGTCGCCCTCCCGAGCGCGGCGACGGTCGTGGCGATGTCCGGGTTGCCGACCGCGGAGCCGACCTTGATGTTCTTCGGGATCCCGGGGCCGACCATGATCAGCGGGATCCGCATGGACTGCGAGGACTCCCACAGCTTGCCCAGGCGGTTGTGGTGCCCGGTGGTGTAGCCGTTGTCGCCGGAGAAGATGATGACGGTACGCCGGTACTGCCCGCTGTTCTTCAGGTGGGCGATGGTGCGGGCAACCGCCCGGTCGACCGACTGCGCCGCCTCGATCCGCTGCTGGTAGACGTAGCGCATGACCCGCTTCTGGGCTGCCGTGTAGGGCTTCCCTGCGGTGACCTGGCCCGGCCCGGCGTAGAACATGTCGGGCGTCTTCGGCAACTCGAGGCCGCTGAAGCGTCCCTTGTCTGCACCCATCGGCCTGGTGTTCTCCAGCCACAGCGAGGGCTGATTGGGATAGCGCTTCTTCGGGTCGCTGGCCTCGACCGGGCCGCCCGCGTGCGGCGCCACGTAGTTGACCCACAGGAACCACGGCTTCTTGCCACCCACATTGGTCCCGGCGTTCTTGATCATCTTGATCGACCGGCTCTGCAGCGCGACCGAGCTGTAGAGCCCAGGGCTCTGGATCGAGCCGTTGTTGTTGAACTTCGGACTCAGCAGGTGGTAGGTCGACGGATCAATCGTTGCCTGCCAGTTGTCCCACCCGGGCTCGCCGCTGGAGTAGCGCTCTGATCCCTTGCCGTAGCCGTTGAGGTACTTCCCGAGGAACATCGTCCGATAGCCGGCCTTGTCCATCCACACCGGCAACGTGTTGCGCCGCCCCGTGAAGCCCTTGTAGCCGCCGTTGGTCCCTGAGATCGACCAGTTCTTGTGGTTGTGGGCATACTTCCCGGTCAGCAGGCTCGCCCGCGCCGGCACGCACAACGGCGTCGGCGCCACCGCATCGGTGAACGTCGTCCCCTGCTCGACAAGCAGGCGACGCACGTTCGGCATGTACTTCACGTCGGTGGCTGCCAGGTCGTCGACGTTGATCATCAACACGTTCGGTCGTCCCGACTCCAACCGCCCCGGCAGCGCCGCCGCCTCTGCCGACGACGTCGGCCCACACAGGACCGCAACGGTGCTAGCCACTGCCAGGGTGGCGATCGTGGTCCGTCCACGCCGAAGCGCCCGGCTCAGGCCCATCCCGGAGTTCATCTTTCAACCTGTCTCTTCATGACCTCTGCCATCGGCGCCCATGCCGCGTCAACAGCGCGGAGATCACTCCGGCCGCTAGGCCTACCTGCGCGAATCGCCGCCGCAACCATCGAATGACACGACTCGAGCCATTCGACTCACTGCTTCTCGGCTTCCGTCAGCACCGGGTCCCGCGTCGAAGTTCAACGAGACTCCTGGCAAGGATCGGACAGCTAGAAACGCGTCTCCGATCCCGAGCCGGCGAGCAACACGAAATCTAGCCCGCGGCGGATTTTCGCCGCAGCCGTTCAGGGCTCTGTTAACCAGTTGTACACATCGGCCAGCGGCCCGCGAGCCCTCGAGGCCGTGCCGTTCTCAGAGGAGGCCGAGACCGGTGGCGTGGCGACGTACCGCTTCGCTGTCGGCGACGAGCACGAGCGGCACCTCGTCGCCCATGGAGCTCCACCCGCGCTCGACCCGGCCGTCGTGAGGATCGAGCCGCACCTCGCGGATGTAGACCGCGAGGATCCGCCCAGGATGGCGGCGGACGGCGTCGGCGTAGATCTCCGGATCGTGCTCACCGGAGTCGCCCAAGAGGACGAAAGGAAGGCTGGGATGGAGCGCGAGGACCTCGTCGATGCGCCCGGTCTTGGACTCCCGGCCGGCGGCACCGCCGAGCAGGTCGCGCAGCAGCAGCGGCCCGCGCGGAAAGTCCCGGTGACGCACGAACGCGTCCAGGAACGCATGCAGGTTCCACGGGCTGGAGGAGATGTAGAACACCGGGTTCCCGCGAGCGGCAAGGTCGCGGTAGAGCTCGGGTGCGCCGGGGAACGGCGTACGTGTGAGCGCCGATCCGGTGAGGGTCTGACGCAGCATCCGCCCGACGCGCTGCACCCCGGTCTCGAGGATCGTGTCGTCGATGTCGGAGATCACGCCGAACTGCGCCCCACCGACGGGCACGCTGACCTCCACCGTCGCCCGGTAGTCGCCGGCCAGACCGCGGTACTCGCCGGCCAGCTCGACGGCGCCGCGCGTCAACGGAGCCTCCAGCGTTTCCGGGTCGGGCTGCAGCCGTGCCACGAAGTAGCCCTCGTCATCGGTGACCGCGTCCACCGCCGCATCACCCACGGTGACCCGCAGCGGCACACCCGGCAGCTCGTCGGTCACGAAGTGGCGGATCATGCGGCGTACGGCGGCCCCGGCGCCCTCGCCCTCCACGGCCTCCGAAGGCGGTGGATCGTCGACGACCCGACCGCGTACCACTACCCCCTCGGCACTCCCGTGCCCGCCGTAGCACTCGATCCGGAAGTCCGCCGGCACTTGCGAGCCCGCGCGGCGAAGTCTCGCCGCGTCCCACGCTCGCTCCAACCCGAGCATCCATTGACGTGCCGACATGGCCACAGCCTAGGGCCCACCCCGTCTGAACGGCTCCGAGGGGAATCCGGGGGGATCTCCCGGAACGGCAGCACACCAAACACGAAGAACCCCACTTGATTTTCTGCGTTTTTGCAGGTCAAGCGGGGTTCTTGCTTGTGGAGCTGAGGGGATTCGAACCCCTGGCCCTCTCTTGCTACAGGACCTCTCGGCCCGTCGCACGATCGCTCGCGTCAATCTCGGCAGATCTCGACTTGACCTGCCCCGATGCCCAACATCGGTTGTTTCTATTCTCGGACTGTAGCTCGTTCACTCGGCCGATTTCGAGTCTCAAAGTGCGGAGTTGCCGCGGAGCGCTGCCGCGACACTGGCACCTATGACGGCCTCCTTGTGTGGGCCGAGGAGTTGTACGCACTCGAGCACCAGCCTCCGGAGGCTCCCGCACCGCCGCGAGTGTCGCGATCGCAGATTGCGGACCGGATTCCGGGTTCTTCGGGACCTTGCGGAACGTGCCGGCTCCCTCATCCTGGCCCGATCGGAACTGATAGCAGCAGTCGCCAAGAGTCGCGGGAGATGCTCGCCCACAAGGACCTCCATGGGTGTCTCCAGCGCATGGACTGTCACGTTGACTACTGCGCAGGTCTTCCCCAGACTCAGCTGGTTCGAGGCTGTCGGTCGCGTCGCGCCCGACGCGCTCGGAAGATCCTTGCCCTTCAACGGCGCGAGTGCTTGCGGCGCGGTCCTCGCTGATCTCGGCATCCCCGCGGACCTGCTGCGCGAAGCCGTCCTGCTTACCCGCTGTGCCGGCCTCCTCGGCCAACTCGCCGAGGAGATGCCCTCCATCGCCGGCGACATCTTCGCCCACGTCGAACGAGGCGCGGCCTACCGGGCCATTCGTCCATAGGGGATCTGAAAGTCCTGCGGTCCGCAGGCACCCCAAGACCGATTGCCCAGAGAGATACGTCTGCCTCCCGGTCTCCGGCGCCGCTGGCCAAGAGCGCACCACCAGCACGGACAGCGCGAAAGTCGAGCGCGAAAGTCGAGCGCCTCAGGCCCTTCCCGTGATGGCGCGGTGGGAGCTCACGGCACGAGTGGTGCGCGAGACGTCACCCGAGGCAATCGCATCGACGAGCTCCGCGTGTATATCCATTCGAGAAGCCAGGTACGCCTTCTCATCCACGGCGGTCGCTACATCTGCGTGGCTGGGGAGCCCTACCGCCTGCGCCATCGTGCTGAGGTAGACGCTGCGCGCCAGCTCATTCGGAGTGATCTCGGCAATTCGCGCGTGCAACTCCCAGTTTGCCGTCATGAACGCCTCGCGAGTCGTCGCTTCCGCCCGCATCTGGCGGATGATCGCCTGAAGTGCGTCGATGTCCTCAACGGTTCGGTGACGCGCAGCATCTGTGTCGATGAGTTCTTCGAGGGCATCTCGAACCGCGAGTGCGTTGGTGACACTGGCCGCATCCTGGCCAGCGGCCAACAGTGTGTGCCGAAGGCGAACGACGTGGCCGACCTCGGCCACAAAGAGCCCACCTCCACGCCCCGGTCGAACATCGACCGTCCCGCGTTCGGTCAAGAGCCGAGCGGCCTCGCTGATCGTTGCTCGCCCCAGCCGGGTCTGCTCGCGCAACTCATCCATTGTCGCGATGCGGTCGCCGGGCTGGAGGTCTCGGTCGACGACGATTCGCTCGATGTCGGCCGCCAGTGACTGGGCGCGGGTGAGCGTAGGAGAAAACACTCGGACAGTTTACGCAGAACTATTGACTTTCGCTCCCTCTGGCGTGACGATCACCACATACATCCCTAAACATTCGGGTGTTTTTATCGGTTGGAGGAGAGACTGTGAGTAAGTCCGTCGACGTCGTCATCGTGGGTTTCGGACCTGCAGGCGAGATGGTCGCTTCGCTGCTGGGCCAGCGCGGCCACAGCATCGTGGTGTTTGACAAGTTCCCCGAGCCGTACGGGCTCCCGCGTATGAGCACCCTCGATGGCGAGGTGGCCCGGCTGCTGCAACACGCGTCGAACCCTCGCGAGGCGCTTGCCGAGTCCCTCCCGCAGCGCACCGTGGAGCTCTGGGGTGCGGATGGCAAACAGAAGGGATTCTTCGACTGGAACTACAAGCGCGGTGGGCACTGGTCGCACCTGTCGCTGCACCAGCCGAACATCGAGGCCGCGATGGAGCGGCGCATCGCCCAGAACCCGAATGTCGACGTGCGCTGGGGCCGGTGCGTCACGGGGGTGCGCGCCGAGGGCGACGGGTACATCGTCACTACGCAGGTCGCGGGTGCTGACGGCCAGGACACCGAGTTGGTCGGCGACGTCGAGACCGTGAACGCGCGTTACGTGATCGGCATGGACGGTGCGAACGGCTACGTACGCGATGCCGTCGGGATCGACGTCGAGGTGCTCCACCACCACGACGATCGATGGATCCTCACCGACTACGACGTCGTCAAGCCGCTCCCGAACGATCTCGAGCACCGGATCTACTTCGACCTGGACCTCGACCAGCCCTACTTCTTCGCGCCCAACGGCGCCGGCCGCGTCCGGACCGACGTCCGCATGCTCCCAACCGACGACGCCGACACCGAGGCTGCCGAAGAGCGGGGCCTGGACTTCCTTGAGAAGAAGGTCGGCATCCCGCGCGACCACGTGCGACAGACCCGCCGCAAGATCTACAGCTTCCGGAGCCAGGTGGCCACCGCTATGCGCCGTGGCAACGTCTTCATCGGCGGCGACTCGGCCCACGCCATGACGCCTTACATGGGGCAGGGCGCTTGCTGCGCGATGCGCGATGCCGGAAACCTGTCATGGAAGCTCGACCTGGTCCTGCGTGGCCTCGTGGACGAGTCAGTCCTCGACAGCTACGAGAGCGAGCGGCTCAGCCACAGTCGCTTCTTCGTCGAGGGATCGCTGGCTGCCTACAAGATGGTCAATCCTGCTACTCCCGAGGAGGCCGCCGGGCGCGATGGGTACCTCGAGTCGACCGGAGGCAATGTCACCCCGCCGATCCCGCCGCTGCGTGACGGCATCTTGCACCGCGATGCCGACGGTGAGTACGGCGCCGAGGCCGGCACCGTCGCTCCCCAGGGCACGGTTCTGGTGGATGGCCAAGAGGTACTGCTAGACGATGTCGTCGGCTACGGCTTCCAACTGGTCTCCACTCACGCCCTCGACGAGGCGCTCGGAGCTGACAGGCTCCACCGCCTCGATGACCTGGGCGTCAAGCGCATCCGGATTGGCGGCGAACACGGCTTTGTCGATGCCGACAACACTTACGCTGAATACTTCGCCGGATACGGCGCGACCACGCTGCTTTCACGTCCTGACGTCTATGTCTTCGGGATCGCCGACGGTGTTGAGGAGTCCGTGCGGCTGGTCGACAGCCTCCTCGCTCAACTGCCCCAACCGGCGGCGGTCGCCGCAACTGTCTAGATGCGCAGGCGCTGCCCCGGCGTACCAGGTGCGAGCCGGGCATCCCGGGACACCAAGAGTGCAAAGTTCCGACTGGAAACAACCACTGCCGAAAGCGGAGTGAGATCTTGCTGAACACCTTCGAGTACACCATCACGGCAGCGGGACCGCTTAGTCTCGACATCCACCCGGCAGTGGGTCCAGCTTCCACAGATCTCGGAACGGTCATCTACATCCACGGAGGCGGGTTCGCTGTGGGCGACCGGGCCACGGATGCCACCCGCATCGACGCGCTGGCCTCGCACGGCCTCAACGTCGTCACACCGGACTACCGCCTTGCGCCCGGGGCGCGATTCCCCGACCAAGTAGACGACATCGTCTCCACGATCATGTGGGTGAGGGATCACCTTGAAATCGTGGGGACCACAAGTCCCAAGATTGGGCTCTGGGGTGCCTCAGCCGGCGCCGTACTGGCGGCACTCGCGGCTCTCAACGCCCCTGCGGCCCAACCTCGGGTCGAAGCGGTCGTGTCCTGGTTCGGCTTCAGCGATATCGCCACAAGCGCGTCACGAAGTCCCTTGGAATCAGCGATCCTGCCTCCAGGAGCAGAGAATGCGCTCCTTGGCGTGGAAGACCTCGCTTCGGCACCTGACCTGGCCCGCCAAGCGAGTCCGCTCGAGCATGTCCACGCCGATGCTCCGCCGTTCCTGATCGCCCATGGCGATCGGGACCACGTCGTCGAGCCCAGCGAGAGCATCCAGCTCCATCAAGCACTAACCCGTGCGGGCGCACCCTCGACGCTGATGCTCCTCGGCGGAGCAGGACACGAAGACCCACGCTTCGACTCCGCCGACAACATCGCCATCACCGCTGCGTTCCTTCGCAGCCACCTCGCCGGCACTTGATCACCCCCGCGGCCCACGTCGCGCAGCCCCAACAACGACAAAGAAGGATGCATCATGAGTGACGCTAGCCTGAACGAGGCACGAGTCGAGGACCGCGCCCTGATCGCAGCGGTCATGCACCGCTATTGCAATATGGCGCGCGAGAAGGCCGACTTCGACGGCATGGCCGTCCTGTACACCGGCGATGCCACGATCCGGTTCCCCGACGGCGTCGAGGTCGGCCCGCGTGACATGGCCGGCGTTGTCAAGGGCCAAGAGCCCAAGTTCATCCGGCACAACGCCACGACGATCGACATCACCTTCGACGGCGACGAGGCCGACGTGCTGACGATGTACATCGCCATCACCGACGAGGCCGCCCCCGACCACTGGGGCTGCTGGCGAGACCGATTCGTCAAGCAGAGCGACGGACGCTGGCTGATCAGCGACCGGTCCATCATCGTCGAGGGAGCTGACCCGGGTGGCTGGCTCGCCTCCCAGTACGGCCCCGCCAACTGACCGCAAAGGACTCTCATGCACATCGTCGGATACGAACACCAGGGCCACGTCCATGTCGCGGCTCGTGACGGCTCGAGACTCATTCCCCTGGGGCCCGTCGAGGCGTTCTGGGAAGATCCCTACGCCGCGGCCGAGACGGCCGCGACGGTGGCCGAAAGGGTGGAGTCCAACGCAGTCAGGCTCGTCCCACCGGTCAAACCGGGAGCCCGCATCCTCTGCGTCGGCCTCAACTACAGCGATCATGTCCATGAAGGACCGTTCGACATCCCCGACTACCCGACCATCTTCGGCCGGTGGACGCCGTCTCTGGCGATCGGCGACACCCCCGTCACGGTCCCCGTCGATGAGGCAGGGCTCGATTGGGAAGCCGAACTCCTGGTCGCGGTGGGCAAACCGATCCACTTGGTCGACTCTGAGCAAGCCAAAGCCGCGGTGTTCGGCTACGCCGCGTTCAACGACATCACTGCTCGGCGGGCGCAGAAGCTGACCTCGCAGTGGACGCTCGGCAAGAACGCCGACAACAGCGGTCCGATGTCCGACCTCGCCACCACTGACGAGATCGGCGAGATCGGCGGTCGCAAGGTGGTGGCGCGGGTCAACGGCGAGGTGATGCAGGAGGCTACGACCGACGAGATGATCTTCGATGTCGGCCAGATCCTGTCCCACATCAGTCGCACGCTCACGCTCCTTCCCGGCGACCTCATCGCCACCGGCACGCCTTCGGGGGTCGGCTATGCCCGAACCCCACCGCGACTCCTTCAGCCTGGGGACATCGTCGAGGTCGAGGTCGAAGGCGTCGGGTCGGTCAGTACGCCCGTCGAGCAGGCGGGGTGACGTCGTGGCGATGCGCGTCACGCCGATCGCTGACGGCGAACCGTTCGAACCAGTCGGCCACACCGGTGTCGGACCAGTCCGGCTGCAAGGTGGTGCGCGTACGCCGACCGAGAACTTCACTGTCACTTTGTCCCACTATCTACCCGGCGCCGAGGCCGGCTTGGCGACGCAAGAAAGCGAGACCGTGTACGTCGTCACCGCCGGTGAACTGGTCTTCGCCAGCGAGGGAAACGAAGTGACCCTTGGTCCGATGGACTCCGTCCACTACACCCCGGGCACCACACGCACCGTCAAGAACCAGAGCCGTCTGCCCGCGAGCATGCTCGTAGTGAGGATTAAGGCATGAGTCACGAAGCAAGCACCCCTCCCAGCGACCCCGCAGGCCAGGAAGGCTCGAACACCTCGACCCACACTTCCACCTCCGTCGCAGCTGGCGAGGAGGGCGTCGTGTTGCACGCGCCACGGAACCGGCCGATCGAGGGCGACTTCGATGCCACGGCCGTCACCTTCGCCGCGATGGCCCTCTTCGACCAACTCGACGACGCCCAGCGTGCACGCATCGTCCTCCCGCTGGACGACCCCAACCGAACGAACTGGAACTTCCTGCCCGAGTCGGGTCGTCGGGGAGTCCCGCTGCGCGACATGAACGACACCCAGCGCTACCTGGCGCATCGCGTGGTTGCGCAGAGCTTGTCGGTCACCGGCTACGCCAAGGTCGTGCAGGTAATGTCCCTCGAGGGCGTCCTTCGTGAGCTCAACACCGACGTCTTTGGCCACGTCGCACCGTACTTCCGAGACCCCCAAGGCTACTTCCTGACGTTCTTCAACCAGCCGCAGCCAGACAGCAACTGGGGTTGGCGACTTGTCGGACATCATCTGTCGCTCAACTTCACCGTCGTCGGCCAGGACCGCCTTGCGGTCACCCCCCTTCTCATGGGCGCTGAGCCGGCCAGCATCGGCCCGTTCCGCATCCTGGCCGAAGAGGAGGACCGTGCCTTCAGCCTCCTCAACACCTTGGAGCCAGACCAGGCGCGGGCGGCGACCATCCATCCCGTCCCGCCACCCGACTTCGCCACCCGATGCGTGCCGTTCATCGGCGATGAGGAGTGGCCTGACGTTCATGGCGTCGGTCGACGCGATGCGATGATCACCGACGAGGACCGCTACGCGCTGCGCTACGTGAAGGGCCAGCCGCGCGGACTGACCAGGGCCAACATGAACGCTTCCCAGAAGACCACGTTCGACGAGCTCCTCGCCTCCTTCCTCAGCAACGTCAAGGACGCACAAGTGGGTCGCGAGATGGACCGAATCCGGCGCGCCGGACAGGACGGACTCCATTTCGTGTGGGCAGGCGGGCACCGAATCGACCTGCCCCACTACTTCCGGATCGAAGGGCCCGTCACCCTGGTCGAGTTCGACAACACCGAGGACAACGCCAACCACATCCATGCGGTCTGGCGCGACCCCAGCAACGACTTCGGGATCGACGTCCTCGCCGAACACCGCGCAGCACAACACCAACACCAGCACTGACGGTCCCATTAGGACCTCCGACCTCGTCCGCCCGCGGCAAGAGAACGGCCGACGCCCGGCGGCAGTCGGGCCCGGCGCACCTCGCCCCACCATCGAGCTCTGAGCGATAGCGGCCTCGTTGGCCCGGCCGCTAGACACGTTCTGCCTGTTGAGTGCAGTCCTCGACTCGCGAGCGGCGACCAAGACACCAAAACACGCGATCACCCGTCGAGGCGGGTCAACGCAAGCAGCACAACAGATCCCGCTTGCCGATCTTTCCCGAACTACCGGTGTCGAGCACCCAGGACCAGGTGTCGCGGCTTGACCGTGACCAACCCGTGCGACGGACGAGGTCGGCCGCGTCGGAGCGGCCCGGAAACCCCGCCACCTGCCTTCACCGGCCGCAGAGCTAGCCACCCAGAAGACGCCACCTCAGCCATCTGAAGGAAATGCAAGGGACCCGCGCAGGTCCCTTGTCTCCCGGATGCGGGTTCCACCAGAAGCCGCCGAGCGAGAACCGGAAGGCGGAACTGGGTCTCGAGATACCGCTCGCATGACACGTGCGGCAGCGGCGACGCCAGTAGGACCGCCGCGGAAGCGGAACTCGCCCATGGTGACCAGATCCTCACGGGTCACACCAAGCCGTGACCCGTGAGGACGGACCCATCAGTCTCCGCGATCGTCTCGGCCGCGGCGAGCAACTGCGGCGCCGCCGACCGCTCAGTCAGGGCATGCCCGCCGAAACCGCCAACGAAGAGAGCCAGGCACGAATCGCCTCGCTGTGCTGATTCAGCGTCGGGGGTGCCACGTGTCCTGTCCGGGTCACCTCGGCCCCGTCGGCAGCAAAGAACCTCAGCGGTGGACCAGGCAAGACAAGGTTGCCAAGCGTGGCGTGGTCGACCTCGATCCGAAGTCCTTGGCTGGCGACCTGCTCCCAGCTGTACACCTCGTCGAGTGTCCGGACCTTTCCCGCAGGGATGCCGGCCTCCGCGAGTCGGGCAAGAAGAGGCTCTGCGTCGTAGGAGGCGAAGGCTGTCTCGACCACCTCGATGACTCGCGGCCGGTCAGCGACCCGGTCGGCGTTCGTCGCGAGCCCACCAGCGTCGAGTTCAAAGGCCGAGACGAGCCGCGTCCACAGACCCTCGCTCCCCACCGCAATCTGAACCGCCCCGTCACGGCATCGGAACAGACCGTAAGGAGCGATCGAGGGATGATGGTTGCCTTGGGCACGGCCGACCTCGCCTGCGACGCTCCATCGGGTTCCTTGGAAGGCGTGGACTCCAACCACGGCTGCGAGAAGGGAGGTCCGCACGACCGTCCCCACATGGGTTCGCTCGCGCTCGAGGAGTGCAGCGAGCACGCCGTAGGCGCCGTACATCCCGGAGAGTAGATCGGCGATCGGAACTCCGACGCGCTGGGGATCGTCGGGGCCAGGGCCAGTCAGGGACATCAGACCTGCCTCACCCTGCGCGATCTGGTCGTAACCAGCGCGTCCGCCCTCGGGCCCATCGTGCCCGAACCCGGTGATCGACAGAACCACCAGGCAGGGGTTGCGTCGCTGAAGCTTGGCGATGCCGAGACCCAAGCGCTCCAGTACGCCGGTCCTGAAGTTCTCCACCAGCACGTCCGCGTGGTCGACGAGCTGCAGCAGCACGTCACGATCTGACTCGTTCTTGAGGTCGAGCTCAATCGATTCCTTGTTCCGGTTCGTGGACAGGAAGTACGTCGACTCGAGTGCATCTGGCTCACCCACGAAAGGCGGCCCCCACCCGCGGGTGTCGTCGCCAGTGCCCGGCGCCTCGACCTTGACGATGCGGGCGCCCAGGTCGCCCAGCATCATCGTGGCGTGTGGGCCGGCGAGCGCACGGGAGAGGTCGACGACGAGTATGCCGTCGAGCGGGCCGGCCATCACAGCACCGCCTTCCGCGTGCGAGGCTGGCCACCGGGACGGTGCCTCTCGTATTCCCGTGTGCGGGGCAAGCGGTTTCTGACGTCGGGATTCACTGCTGTGTGTTCCTTCCAAGTTGAGAGCGGACGCGAGGCGATCTCGCGCGTCGCGGGCGTGGTTGGAGTGCTGTCCCGTCCATGGCGGTTAGGTCATGACGACCGCATCCGGTGCCCCGGGGCCTCCAGGCACGTGGGTTCTCATGCGCGGACCGTCACGACGTCGAGGGGCTGTCCCTCCCAGTAGTGCATTCGTCCGAGGAGTTCGGCGCCTTCGTCGTGCAGCCTGGCGTCAGCGACCCACTCCCCGACGGTGGGTCGGGGCTCGTCATGGGGGCGCAGCGTGGCCAGCGCCGCCTGACCCCAGGTCTCTTCGACGGGGTCCCAGCAGAGGGCGAGCAATGTCGGGCTCGGCCCTGCCCAGCACAGCTCGGGATCCTTGAACTCGATGTGCATCATGCCGTGGTGTCCGCAGAGCTTGACTCTTCCGTTCCATCGGATGGTGCGGGGGCCGCGGTCGCCGTTCGCGAAGTGGAAGCGCCCCGATGAGTCGATGGCAGCGCCGTCGGAGACACGCACCTCGCCGTCGGGTAGCCCTGTGAGGTAGTCGATAAGCGAGGAGCGGAGTCTCCAATGGAGTGCCGGTTCAAGCAACGTGGGCCACCATGGGCAGCGAGCTGAGGCTGCGTACGCAATTGTTGATGTGGCGCACCGGCTCGCCAGTCAGCTCGAACCGGGTGACTCGGTCGGCGAGGGCGTTGAGCATGGAGTGGACCTCGAGGCGTGCAAGGCCCTGGCCGGCACAGCCATGGAGCCCCAGGCCGAAGGCGAGATGGTCTGCGGCGTCGCGCGTGATGTCGAAGCGGTCGGCGTCCGATCCGAAATGGCGCTCGTCGCGGTTGGCGCAGCCGTACATCATGAGTAGCCGAGATCCGGCAGGGACGGGGATCTCGTCAAATTCAACGTCGGTGTTAGCGACGCGGGTGAAGACCTGCAGCGGGCTCTCGTAGCGCAGTGCCTCGTTGAACGCGCCGGAGATTAGCGATCGGTCGGTCCGCAGCGCATCCCATTGGTCGGGGTGCTGGGCGAAGAGCATCAGCGTCGACCCGAGCGAGCTGATCGTGGTGTCCATGGAGGCACTCATGTATGCCGACAGCAACGCGGGCGCTGACTGCGGTTCGATGATCCCGGCATCGGCAGCCTCATAGATCGCTCGGCCCATGCTGCCCTCGGGCAGGCTGGCGCCATCGAGCTGATAGAGCCAGGTGAACTGCTCCTCGACGATCGGGATCGCTGAGAATCCTCGGTCGTTGATCGGTCCCATGGCGTTGAACACGCCGTCGCCCCAGTCGAGCACGCGGGGCCGGATGTCGTCGGGAATGCCGACCAGGTCCGCGATGATGGTGAACGGAAAGACACGTGCGAGGTCGCTGACCGCGTCGAAAGAGTTTCCTTCAAGGACACGGTCGACGAGCCGGTCGGCCTGGTCGCGGACGGCCTGGCTGAGTCCACGGATGGCGCGAGGGCTGAGCCGCTCGGCGAGGACTCCGCGCAGCGTGTCGTGCAGCGGGGGGTCAGAGGCAAGGACCGTGCCTACCAACTGCGCGTTGACCTGGCCGTTCATGCCGACACCCTGCGCCGAGGTGAAGGTCTCCCAATTGTCGAGGGCACTACGGACACCGGCGTAGCGAGTCACGGCCCAACAGCCAATGCGCTCGAGCCAGACCGCGCCGCCGGCTTCGCGGAGGCGCTGGTAGATCGGGTAGGGGTTGTCGAGGTTCGTCTCGGAGAACAGGTCGATGCCGTTGATCTCGTTGATGTCCATGGGCGTTGCAGTCATCTCAGCTCCTTGATGGTTCTGATAGGCGGGCGAGGCGCTGTGCCTGCCGTGCGATGGAGGCGGGCGATCGCCATGGGGGTGTTGACGGTCATCGCGCCGATGGGATCGCCGTCCGGGGAGCGCCACTGAAAGACGGCTCGGCCGAGTTCTTCTTCGCCGTCGAGGAGAACCGGTCGTCCCGGGAATGGGCACTCGCCCGCCATCTTGAGCGCGAGACCGAACTGGTCGCTCCAGAAGTACGGGCGCGGCTGGTAGGGCTCCGCGGCGTCCCCGGCAACGAGGGCTCGAGCCGCGACTCGCGCTTGATCCATCGCGGCGGCCCAGTGGGGCGTCCGGCGGCGGTCGCCCCAGGTCGTCACGTCTCCGGCAGCGACGATGTTGGCGGTCACCCGGCAGCGGGAGTCGACGGGTACGCCTCGCCTGTCTGCCAGACCTGACGAGAGGAGCCATTCAACGCGCGGCCGGTCGCCCACCGCGGTGACGACGATGTCGGCCGCGAACTCACGTCCTGCAAGGCTGGCGGCCAAGCGTCCTCCGCGCTCGATGAGCTCGACGCCGGCAGGGTCGTGATGAACGGTGACGCCGGCGCGCTCGGCTCTCTCGGAGACGAGGTTGCTGAGGAACGTGCCGCCCATGCTCAGCAGGGGAGGCTCGTTGGTGAGCACGGTGGTGACTAGACCGGCATCGCGTGCCGCAGATGCGAGCTCCATGCCTAGGATGCCGCCACCCACAACGATGATGCTCTGCGCGGAGCTGAAAGCGCCGGCGAGCAGGACGACATCGTCGAGGGTGCGGAGCACAAGCTCCGGTAAGCCAGTCTGGTTCAGCCCCAAGTCGGCCATGGTGACCGGGCTCGCGCCGGTGGCGACGACGAGACCGTCGTAGTGCAGGCGCTCGCCGCTCGACAAGATGAGGACCGCCTCGTCTGGGACCAGGTCTATGGCTGTGGTGTCAGTGCAGAGGTCGACATCCAAGTCGTCCAGCGCCGGCAGGAAGGCCGAGTCGAGCGCCTCTTTGCCGGTCAGAATCGCCTTCGAGAGCGGCGGACGCGCGTAGGGGCGGTGACGTTGCTCATCGATCAGGACGATCGGTCCGACGTGACCCGCCACTCGCAGCTCATCTGCAGCCGTCACGCCGGCGATCGAACCGCCAACGATGACGACTGCACCATAAGGAGCGGGCACGTCAGTCCTCCAACCGCAACGCGGCTACCGGGCAGCTGCGAACAGCTGCGCGAGCCTTGTCGGCCTCGCCGTCCGCGACGTCTGGGCGCAGGATCAGTAGCTGTCCCTCGTCGTCGAGCTGGAGAAGTTCCGGCGCTCGTTCCTCACAGAAGCCGTAGCCCTCGCATCGGCGTTCATCAACGGCGACCTTCACCGGACACTCCCTTCTTTTCTGCCTAACCATTCGGATGTTTCTAAGCCACAGTGACACACGCCACAGCTCCGAATCAAGGCGAGCCCCGAAAAAACAGAATCGTGATTCTCATTTCGCGCCAAGCACGGCAGACTGGTGACCGGGGACGCGACTAGCCGAGCGCGCGAACCGTTGACCACAAGTCGTATGCGGCATCGCGGCAGATTGGGGCGCATGGTGAAACTGCCGGTTCAGGATCGCTCTCGCAAGGCGTGGGCGCGCGTGCTCAAGGTCGCCGCAGACATCCTCGAGACTCAAGGCGCCGACTCGTTCACCATCGCGGAGGTCTGCCAGCAGGCCGGCGTCTCGGCTGCCGCCATCTACGCCCGCGTCAGCAGCAAGGATGCCCTTCTCCTCCGGGCCTATGACGAGGTGCATCGCCGCATCGTCGAAGGGTCGCCGACTGCACTTCAGGGCGAGACGGGCACGCGATCACCCCCAGAGGCCATTGACCGGGCGGTCGCTTCGGTCGCCGAGGTGTACTTGACACATGCGACCTTCATGCGGTCGGTCATCCTGCTCTCCGCCTCTAATCCGGAGATCAGGCGGCGCGGGTCTGAGTGGACCACCCAGATGGGCCGCGACTTCACGGCGGCACTAGCGCCTTACTCGTCCTGCTTCAAGGTCGACGACGCCGACGCCGGCATCGATCTCTGCTATCGGATGGTGTTCTCCTCGACAGTGATGCACGTGGCCTACGGCCCCAGCTTCGCTTCCGAGCGACCCATGAGCGACGGCGAGCTCCTTGCCGGGCTGCAGTCGGCTGCGCGACGGGTCCTCAACGTCACCGATGCCCAGGGGCAGCACTAGCGACCGCCGCCCCACACACGCTCCGGCCGCGCCTCCTGGGCGCCGGAGGTTGACAAGCTCTTGACGATGTGGCGATGATCACTCATAAACCTGGTAACCATTCGGGCCTTTTAGGTCGTGCTTAGGAGATCGAGTGAGCATCATGAGTTCCGGTGTCGGCTGGATCGACGACATCGACATCAACGCACTGGAAACCGACCCGTACCCGCTCTACATGCGGATGAGACGCGAAGCGCCGTGCGTGTTCGTCCCTGCGCTCCGCGCCTACCTGATAACCACCTACGACGAGGTTCGTGAGTTCCTGGCCGACTCCGAACTCAGCCATGCTCCCAACGCCCAGCCGGTACTCGAGCGGACATTCGGCCCTCAGAACATTCTGACCTCGAACGGGGATCTCCACCGGGACCGTCGAGCTTCCGTCGATCCTCCACTGCGCCGCGGCGCAGTCAGCACCTACGTTGACGATCTCGTACGGCCGATCGCGACCCAGGCCGCTGGCGCCCTGTCGGCGGAGGCGCCCATCGACATCGTGGCCGAGTACCTGGAGCCGGTCAGCACGCGCGCGCTCGCCACCATGCTGGGCATCGGCCACGTCCCGGCCGACGTGCTCCGCCGCTGGTTCCACACGGTTATCGGCGCAGCGTCCAACTATACGTTCGCCGAGGACGTCTTCGAGAAGGGCGACGAGGTCATCGCAGAGATCAAGCAGGTACTTGAGCCTGTGCTCACACGGCTCGAGACTGAGCCAGACAACTCCGGGCTCTCGCACCTCCTGCACGCCGGCATGCCAGCGGGCCAGGTGCGCTCCCGAGAGGACATCTACTCATCGTTCCTGATCGAGCTCGCCGGCGGTATGCAGGAACCGGGACACGTCTCCGCTACCACCCTCCTCGGTCTGCTCGAGGAAGGGACCTACGGCGAGATCGTGGCTGACCCTAGCCTCATCCCCGTGGCCTTGGCCGAGGGACTGCGTTGGGTTGCGCCAGTCGGCGGGGTCTTCCGCGAGACGACCCGCGACGTCGTCATTCGCGATCAGATGATCCCGCAGGGATCTCTCGTCTACTCCATGGTCGCCTCGGCAAACCGTGACGAGCAGAAGTTCACCAACGGCGATCGCTACGAGTTGCATCGAGAAGGGCCGACTCACATGTCCTTTGGTGGCGGCCGCCACTTCTGCGCAGGAAACGTGTTCGGCAGGGAAGTGGCTCGCATCGCACTGGAGGAACTGGTCAAGGTCGCGCCCCGGCTCCGCTTGGCAGAGGACGGCTGGGCAATGCGAGGCTGGTTGTTCCGCTCCCCGCAAGAGCTCCATGTGATCGCTGAGGGCGCGTGACCCATATGACAAACCTGATCTTCGTCCTCGCCGATGGAACTCGGCGCACCGTTGAGGGACAAGCCGGCCGTACCGTCATGCAGACGGCCATCTCACATAACGTCGCCGGCATCGTCGCGGAGTGCGGAGGAAACGCCATGTGCGCGACTTGCCACGTCTATGCCGATCCCGAGACGTCCGACCGCCTGCCGCCACTCTCCGAGATCGAGGACGAGATGTTGGACTCGACCGCCTCCCCACGGCTGGCGACAAGCCGCCTGAGCTGCCAACTGCAGCTCGCCCAGGACGTCGAGAGCATGACCTTCACGATCCCGAAGGTGCAGCTGTGACTGTTGTCGTCGTCGGAGCTGGACATGGCGGCGTCCAAGCAGCGGCATCCCTTCGTGACCTCGGCTACCCGGGCAAGATCGTTCTCGCCGATGCGCAACCGCACCCGCCCTACCAACGACCTCCGCTGTCGAAGAGCTTTCTCGGCGACACCCCCGAGCAGCCGGTACGCGGCGAGCCGCTTCGGGCACTCGAATTCTTCGACAATCATCGAATCGATCTCGAGCTCGGCACAGCGGTGACGGCCCTCTGCGTCAAGGATCACCACGTTCACACCGCTGACGGACGAACGCTCGGCTACACACATCTAGTCCTCGCCACAGGCGCGGCCAACAGGACCCTCGACATCCCCGGCACAGATCTCGAAGGCGTCGTAGAACTCCGCACCCTCGCCGACGCAGCGTCCCTCCGGAGTCGCCTCCGCACAGCCCGCAACATCCTGGTGATCGGTGGAGGATTCATCGGCCTCGAGGTTGCCGCGGCAGCCGCGGCAACCACGTCGGTCACAATTGTGGAGCACAACGAGCGCCTGCTGGCGCGCTCCGTCACGCCAATCGTGTCGGATGCCGTGCAGCGAGCACATCATCGCGCCGGGACCACCATCTTGCTCAACGTTGGCGCCCACGCACTCGCTGGCACCAACGGCCAGGTTCAACAGGCGACCCTGACCAACGGCACCGAACTTGCAGCAGACCTGGTGGTCATCGCCGTCGGGGTCCGCGCCAACGACAGCCTCGCAGCAGAGGCCGACATTCACGTTGACAACGGAATCCTGGTCGACGACTGGCTACGTACGTCCGCGCCAAACGTCTTGGCCGTAGGCGACTGCGTCTCGCGCGCAGAGAGCGGCCTGCCGACTCCGCGCCGGCTCGAGTGTGTGCAGAACGCCGTCGACCAAGCGCGGCACGTTGCCACCTCGATCGTCTCCGGGAGCAGTGACCGGTACAGGCGGGTGCCGTACTTCTGGACCCATCAATTGGATCTGCGCATCCAAACCGTGGGCCTGGGCTCCAATCATGACGAGTGCGTCGTCCTCGGCGAACGCGAACTGGACCGATTCTCGGTCTGCCGGTTCCGCGACGGCCAACTTGTCGCCGTCGAGTCGGTCAACCGCCCCCGAGACCACATGGCCGCGAGGCGCATCCTCGATGAGGGCCGAGAGCTCAGCATTGCCGAGGCGCGACACCCTGGATTCGACCTCAAGGAGTTTGCGGTCGCGGACATCTGCAGCAACACGTGACGCCGAGGTCCCGTTCCACCGACAGGTGTTGACCAACCTCGCATGACCGACCCCAGCCGTGGTCGCAGTTTCGCGTGGCGCTCCATCGCATCAGTAGCCGACCGTCACGACGCACGTGACGGTGTACACAGGAGGAATCACACATGCCAAGCAACAAGGCGGTCGCTTATCGCGGGCCAGGCGTCGTTGAGGTCATCGACATCGACTATCCGACCTTCGAACTGAAGGATGGTCCGGGCGTGAACCCGGCCAACGTCGGCCGCAAGGCCCCGCACGGCGTCATCCTCAAAACCGTCACTACCAACATCTGCGGCTCCGATCAGCACATGGTCCGCGGACGCACCACCGCCCCTGTGGACCTCGTACTGGGCCACGAGATCACCGGCGAGGTAGTCGAGGTCGGCCCGGATGTCGAGTTCGTAAAGGTCGGGGACATCGTCTCGGTCCCCTTCAACATCGCGTGCGGCCGCTGCCGCAACTGCAAGGAAGGCAAGACCGGGATCTGCCTCAACGTGAACCCGGACCGCCCCGGCTCGGCTTACGGCTACGTCGACATGGGCGGCTGGGTCGGCGGCCAAGCGGAATACGTACTCGTGCCCTATGCCGACTGGAACGTCCTTCGCTTCCCCGACCGGGATCAGGCACGCGAGAAGATCCTCGACCTCACCATGCTGTCCGACATCTTCCCGACCGGCTTCCACGGTGCGGTGACCGCCGGGGCCGGCGTCGGTTCCACGGTATATGTCGCCGGGGCCGGCCCGGTCGGCCTCGCTGCCGCCGCGTCGGCTCAACTACTCGGTGCCGCCGTCGTGGTCATCGGCGACCTCAACGAACAGCGCCTAGCGCAGGCACGCAGCTTCGGCTGCGAGACGATCGACGTCAGCAAAGGTGCCGTGGCCGATCAGCTTGAGCAGCTCCTTGGGGTTCCCGAGGTCGACGCGGCCATCGATGCCGTCGGCTTCGAGGCCCGCAGCGAGGGCCACGGCGCCACGGCCGCCGAGGCCCCGGCAACGGTGCTGAACTCGTTGATGACGGTGACCACGGCAGGTGGAGCGATTGGCATCCCCGGTCTCTACGTCACAGGCGACCCCGGGGCGGTCGACGCCGCCGCCAAGGTGGGCTCCTTGTCTCTCGGCCTAGGCACCGGCTGGGCTAAGTCACTGTCGTTCGCCACGGGCCAGTGCCCGGTGATGAAGTACAACCGCAAATTGATGATGGCGATCCTGCACGACAAGGTGCAGATCGCGAAGGCCGTCAATGCGACGGCCATCCCGCTTGCCGAGGCACCTCGCGGCTATGCCGAGTTCGACGCAGGCGCCGCCACGAAGTACGTCCTCGACCCGCATGGCTCCGTTCCCGCCTGAGGTCCTCCCGTCGGACGGCGAGGGACCTTGCCGAGTCGAGCTGGCCGACCACCCTCAGGCCCCCGCCCAACATGTGGCCATCACGAGCAAAGACCGCAGTCCATCCCTGATTGATACTGACGATTGCCGACGGTCGATGAATTTGGTCTCCGCCCAGGGTTCAGACCACTTCGAATTCGTCGGCACACATGCTACGACCGTCAAGCGGGTGAACGGAGTTTCATGAACTCATCTCAACCGCGGGCAGGGTGAAGCTGCCGCCGGTGATCCGACGGACGATCGAGTACGCCGTGACCAGGCTGTCGACCGTGCGCTGGTATCGCACGTCCTCGAGAAGCTGATCTATCGCGATCCGCACGATGAGCTCGTCGAGCAGGAGGGCCGTCACCCGAACCTTGAAGTGGGAGCAGACCGGCCAGGGGCGACGGCTTCACGACCTCCGCCACACTGCAGCGTGCCTGTGGCTGGCTCGTGGTGTCGACGTCGGGACGGTCAAGGAGTGGATGGGTCACGAGTCCATCGCGACCACGAACCTCTACCTGCACTTCCTCGGCACGGGTGCTGACGCGGCGGGCCTGAACCGGCTCAACGACACCGGCCACAGGGGTGCTCAGAAGCCTCCGGAGGGCACCAGGGGGGCACATGACGAGGAGACGGGCGAATGACAAGCAAGAAACCCGGCCTTCGCTGCGGTGAAGGTGCAGGTCAGAGCCGGGTTTCAGGTGGTGGAGCTGAGGGGATTCGAACCCCTGGCCTTCTCATTGCGAAGGCTTGGAGAGCCAAGATCATGCGCTGAAGCAGGTCACCGTGCGTTGCATCTGTTGCGGGGCGTTGCTCCCTCGGGGGGAATCGGGGGGGAACGCCCGCCGGGCCGCAGCAGCACCCAATACAGAGGACGGGACACCGGGTTCACAACAAGAACGCAGCCGCCGATCTACGTTGCCGCCATGACAGAGACCGCTCCATGCAGAAGCTGTGGTTCGCCCGTTCGCATCGAGATGCGAACGAAGTCGCGGAAGATGGGTCAGGACAGGCCAACAATGGCTGAAGCGCGGGTATGCACGTCCGCTGCGTGCGCAACGAACGATCCCCGCCGCCGGAAGATGAGCGAGGCTCCGTAGCGTCTCCGCTGCAACCGGCGGCTCAGATCGGTACCACAACCGGCACCAACCAGGGACCGGGAAGCCTCGAAAACTGTCGGAGGTGTGAAGTAGACTGTGAACCATGGCGGCTACTAGTACGCACCCCTTCGCAAACGAGGAACCGGGAGACGTTCCGCTCGCCCGGTCACCGCTCGTTCGAACGATCGCGCAGATCAGGTTCCCACACCCGACGGCATTCGTGGCCGATCAGGAGGCAGCCGCAACGGAGGTCGTCAAGCGACTGGCTGCCGAGTACCCGATTCTGGAGATCGGCCAGGACATGCAGATCGTGATCACACCCGATGGCGTTACCCGTAAGGAGGGCAACGCGCGACTGTGGCGCCTGGCGACAGGCGACCGGTCCTGGCAGATCAGTTTCGGCATCAACTTCCTTGCCATCGAGACGTCCACATACGTACGTCGCCGCGACTTCGCCTCGCGGCTGAGTCTGGCCTGGCAGGCGTTGCTAGATGTCGTGAACGTACCTCACATCGAGAGACTCGGCGTGCGCTACATCAACCAGGTCACTGAAGAGGAGATCGTGGACCGAATTCCCGAGCTTGTTCGTCAAGAGATCCTGGGGATCTCCGGACTGCACGGCGAGGAATTCTCGATCCTCTCGTCCCTTAATGAGGCGCAGTACCGCTTCAGAGACGGCAGCACATTCAATGCCCGCTGGGGGCTATTGCCGCCGCGACAGGATCTAGGCGTCGATCTCCCAGCCTACGACCACACGACATGGGTGCTCGACATGGACTCGTTCCAAGAATGGGCGCCCGGGAAATTCACAGAACGAGATCTATACGAAGAGATTCGCGCCCTGTCGCTTCGTGGGTACCAGTTCTTCCGCTGGGCATTCACAGACGAGGCCCTTCGCACCTTCGGAGCAAACCAATGACCACGCTCTACAAAGTAGACGAGCAGTTCGGAACGTCAAGCGGGCGAATGACAACACAGTCAAGTAGGTCCGTCACTTGGCTAATTTCCAGCGTTGCCCTTGCAGGTTGCCTTTCTGGAACTACGCTAAACGCTCCGCAGCAGATCTCCGCCAGCACGACTCTCGTCGGAGCAACCCGCCCCGCCCGTGGCGAATTCGTGCCGGAGCCTGCTCCGGCAGATACTGCAAACACCCCGCGGCCGCCACCCACAGCAACCGCTGCGTCTATTCGCAGCGATCGCGACGAAGTCAATTGGATAAAGGACCATTCCGGGCTGACCTGGGATCAGCTCGGTAAGGTCTTTGGCGTTTCTCGTCGCGCGGTCCATATGTGGGCCAACGGCGGACGTTTGAACGAGTCGAACGCTCGACGCCTCCGCGCATTCTCGGCTGTCGTACGAGACATCGCGTCCGCACAGGACGACCAGGCACCAGAGTCGATTCGCGCCCGCCTACTCGAAGTGGGATCAGACGGGCTCAGCATCGTCGACCGACTCCGCCAGGAGAGGTCACCAAGGGTCACCTGGGGCGCACCCCACGGACCCGAACGACTCATCGATGCCACGCGCGATGCACTTCGTAGCCCGGCGGGGGGAGCCGACCTGTAGTGGGTGTTCTTGCCTCGCGGATCCGGCGGTTCCTCCGCCGCGACAACGGACAGAAGAGCGGCGAACCCGCCGGCATCGGCGACCGATGCCGCGATTGGCGTCAAGGTGACGTTTTCAGTCAAGTTCAGCCACTCGTGTTCGACTCCTCTTGGCGGCCAACGAGGATGTTCGACGTCGACAGTGTCGCGGTGATCAGCCAATCCTGCGATGCGAGCCTTTCGGGTCGGCCAGGTATCCAGGTGGCACCTGTGGTACGCCTGACCAATAGGGCCGACCTGGCCGAAGCACGTCACGGAAAGCGAACCAATCTCGTTGCCCTTCCCAGCCTCGGCAGCGACTCATTTGCGGACCTCGACGGGCTAACGACGGTAGCCAAAACCGCTCTTGTGAGCTTGGAAAGGGTCAGCGGGGTGTCTACCGACACAGAGGTACGCGAATTCTCCTTTGCAGTCTCACGACGGTTCGGCAGATTCGCCTATCCGGACGAGATCGTCAAATGTCTCGCACCAGTTCGTAATGCAATCTTGGAGCGTGCCCACAAGCCGAACTCTCCACTTGGAAAGGCGGTCGCACATGTCCACTCGTTCAGGATCCAATGCGAAGACTGGTCGACCGTTCCACATGAGTTGACGCTCATTGTCGTCATGGAGGCAGGCATCCTGCCATCCGACCTAGACAGCCTTAATAGGCCCAGCGACCTCGACTCCAATACAAGCGCCAGACAAGCAAGAGCCATCAAGGACAGAATTAACGACTGCCTAGCGGATCTTGACCGTACCAGCCTCAACGACGCCGCGAGATACTTCGCTTGGCAGCAACTCTCCGAGTTGTGGGCACAACAGTGCGAGGAGGCGGCAACGGAACTCAACTACCAAAACACAGTCAGATCGGTCACCGCAGAGGTGGTTTCGGTCGACGATTTTCCAATGTCGCGATTTCTTGCCACCGAGAGCCTGGACCTCGACCACCTCTCGGATTCCCGCGGACCAGCTCTCTAAGGGGCTAGGCATTGGGTCCCATACCAGTGCTTGCGAACTTGTCGTTAGGACGTAGGCGATCTCATCGGATCCATCGCTGAAACAGCGCCCGATCCGCACGGTGCGTGTCTTGGTGTCGCCTCCCGCATGGCGACACGTTTGAACTTTGTTCAAAGATGGCGCGACTACGTGTGGTCCCCGTCAGCCACGAACCTTCGTATCGATCATGCTTGCCACAAACTCGGGATATACCGGAGCTGTATCCACACGCAGGTCAGCAGAGTCGAGCCTCGGGGTCTCACGCCATGCGTCCATGCGCTGCGCAAGATCGGAGTCACCGCGTTCCCTCAACCTCATCTCGGCGTCGTCGGCCGGGCACCACAGCTCGACCACTACCCACCGGGCCTCCGGGAACGACCTCACCACCGCATCAACAGCCTCGGGTTGACCGAGATGGATCACCGGTATCCCGCAGGCGAGCGCGTCGACCAGGCCCGGCCGGTCGACAACGTAGATCGCGCCATATCGCTGGTTCTCCCAGATGACTTCCCGCCGCAACCGAAGCTGGTTGAGTGCACCTTTCGTGACCATCCGGTAGCCGTCCTCATTCCCCGAACCGACCTTGATACGGGCGAAGTGGATGTAGTCGTCCGATCGCTCGCGAAGCGCGCGATCGGTCGAGTCCTTCCCCGCGGCCGGCGGACCGTAGAGGATCACACCGCTCTGGGTCATGGTGTCTCTTGCTCCGCGAGGGTCGCCAGCAGCCGCTCCGCCTGAGCCCTGAGTGGTTCAGCCGACAGCGAGTTGTCGATCACGTGGTGATCCACGCCGGGCCGGAAGTCGAAGTCGATGCCGTCGATATATTTTTCCCAAGTGGCGAGCTTGTGTGCATCACGAGCTGCACCGCGACGGCGCACGTAGGTCAGCATCGTGTCTGCATCGCAGTCGATCCACACCACGGTCATCGGAAGCCCATCGTCGGCGAACCGATCCTGCTCACGGGCAAGCCACGACGCGTCAGAGAACTCCCGAATGAACGGCGCGGTGATCACCGCACCAACTCCACACGACGCGTTCTCGTGCGCCGTAGACATGAGGGCTTCGTACTCGCGCGGTCGGACCTTCGAGAGGTACGTCTCCGACTCGCGGTCGCTCGATTCGGACCCAAGCGCCTCTAGCGCGACCTCGACAACAGGCCGGGTGGTCGTGTCCTTATCGATGATCATCCAACCCGTAAGCCGGGTGAGAATGCGGCCGAGTTCGGTCTTTCCGCTACCCGCATAGCCACCGATCAAGAGGGCCCGCGGCGGCACCTTGACCGACTTTGGGGCGAGGTGCGCAGACCTCACGATTCGACGCGATCGGGACTGATTCTCCACCAGGCCCATCTCGGCCAGCGCCTTCATCGCCTCGTTGACCGTCCACACGCTCGCGTTCGCCTGCTCAGCGAGCTGACGAGTCGACGGCATGACCTCGCCGTCACGCAGAACGCCAGCCTCGATCTGGTTCTGAATGTCGCGCGCGATCCGCTGTTGCAGTGCGCCCGACAGGGCTTCGATCGGCCCGTCTGCCATGTCTCTCCCTAGCTCGATTCGCCATTCAGTCTGTGTGGTTTCACCTAACAGTTTCGCTGACAACTGTCGCACGGTCACGCGTGGGTGGCGAATTTTTCGCACGAATCTGGACCTAACAGTTGACATGCTGGACCATTCAGTTGTTAGGTAGATCACGGGCAGCCGCCCAACACCGACTGCTGAAGGGCAAGGGGAATGACCTACACACGAGACGAGCCGACAGGGGCCGATCTGGCCGCGATTGAGGCCGAGTGGCCGCAGATCGCCGCTGAGCGCGACCTAGTCGACGCCGAATGCCGACTGCTCGCCGACCCGGCCGACGCGCTCGCCAAGCGGGCCCACCGCCGGGCAGTGAGCGCGCTCCTGCACCTGATGGTTCAGCAGGCCAACCACGACGCGGGCAAGGCCGCCGCGCCTGTCTACATGCTCACCAACTTTGGCCCGGCCGACCCGGCCGAGGCCGCCTGATTCTCGGAGGTTCCACCCATGGTTACTGCACCGCTCGTCCTCATCTTGGGCATCATCGCGTTCTTCATGACCAAGGGCACCGCGTCGACCATCGCGGCAACCATCGTCAACATCCTGCTCGGGATCGCGCTGGCTTCCACGCTCCTCGGGCCGCCGATGATCCAGGGCCTTGAGGCCGGTTCGAACGCCGTTGT
>NZ_JBEZZS010000057.1:0-24227 GCF_040639295.1 Nocardioides sp. NPDC023903
ACGGCGCCATCACCTGGGCAGGTGGCCCGCCGCTGGTCGAGCCGCCGGAGCCGCTAGGCGGAGGCGTGTCGAGACCAACACGGTGCCCTGTGGCGCTCGATCCGACCGTGTTGGTCTCGACACGCTCGCTGGCGCTCGCGGCTCGACCAGCGGATGGAGCGGGTGTCTGCCAGAGGCGATCCGCTGCGATCTCGTTGAGCCGCGCGGTCAGCCGCTCGGCGATCCGGCGGGAGTTGGCGAAGACGATGGTGGAGCGGTGGGCGGTGACGAGATCGGCGACGTGCTCCTCGACGTGAGGCCAGATCGAGGAGGCCCGCTGGGGGTCCTCGTCCTCCTCCTCGCCGTAGGCGCTCGGCGCGGTCATGTCCTCGACAGGTACGACGACGCTCAGGTCCCACCGCTTCTCAGCAGGAGGAGCGACGATCTCGACGGGCTGGGCACCGCCGAGATAGCGCGCGACCTCCTCCAGCGGGCGTACGGTCGCGGATAGCCCGATCCGTTGGGCCGGCTTGTCCAGGAGCGCGTCGAGGCGCTCCAGGGTCAGCGCCAGGTGGGAGCCGCGCTTGGTCGCCGCGACCGCGTGGACCTCGTCGACGATCACCGTCTCGACGCTGCGCAGCGTCTCGCGGGCCTGGCTGGTGAGCATCAGGAAGAGCGACTCGGGCGTGGTGATCAGGATGTCCGGGGGAGCGGTGGTCAGCTTGCGCCGGTCGGCCGCGGTCGTGTCTCCGGACCGCACCCCGACCCGCACCTCGGGCGCGTCCACGCCCAGCCGCTCGGCGGTCTGCCGGATCCCGACCAGCGGGCTGCGCAGATTGCGCTCGACGTCGACGCCGAGCGCCTTGAGCGGGGAGATGTAGAGCACCCGGCACCGCTGCTTCTTCTCCGGCACGGGCTCGCTCAGCAGTTTGTCGATCGACCACAGGAACGCGCTCAGCGTCTTCCCCGACCCGGTGGGCGCCACCACCAGCGCGTTGCGCCCCGCCCCGATCGCCTCCCAGGCGCCGGCCTGAGCCGCGGTCGGAGCCGCGAAGGCAGCAGCGAACCACGTACGGGTCGGGTCGCTGAACTGCGCCAACGCCTCAGACGTGTCGCTCATGGAGACAAACCTAGTCGCGACCACCGACACTCAGCGGCCACACTGATCCCATGCATCTCATCAACCTCTTCGGCCCACCCGCGGTCGGCAAGATGAGCGTGGGGCGGGAGATCGCGGCACGTACGCCGTACCGCCTCTTTCACAACCACGCCACGATCGAGCCGCTGCTGGAGGTCTTCGACTGGGAGATGCCGTCGTTCGGCGTGCTCAAGGCCGAGTTCCGGCGACGGGTGATCGAGGAGGCGGTGGCCTCCGAGCTCCCGGGCCTCATCTTCACCTATGTCTGGGCGCTCGAGCTCCCCGAGGACGCACAGGCCGTCACCAGTCTGGTTGCTCCCGTGGTCGAGGCGGGTGGGAAGGTCGACTGCGTCGAGCTGTACGCCGATATGCCGACCCGTCTGAGCCGCGAGGGCACTCCGGAGCGGCTGGCCGCGAAGCCGTCCAAGCGCGACACCGAGTGGGCGAGGGCCAACGTCGTGGACTGGAACGAGCGCCATGTGCTCTCGACCGGTCCGGAGATGCCGTTCCCTCTCCACTTCCCGCACACCGTGGTCGACAACACCCGCCTGTCCGCGGCTGAGACCGCCGAGGAGATCATCACCCGCCTCGGACTGCCGACCCATCCATGATGTGTGACGGCTGTCCTGAAACCCACGCGCGCTCAGCGCGCAGGTGTGGTCCAATCCCGCTGTGGACCTCGCGCTTGACCTGACCGACCGCGCCGTACGCTCCGCGTCGCTCTACCAGGCCCTGCGCGACGCGCTCGGCGACGGCAGGCTGAAGGCGGGGGACCGGCTCCCGGCGAGCCGGGCGCTGGCCAAGGATCTCGGGATCTCCCGGAACACGGTCGCCACGGTCTATGAGCGGCTGGTCGCGGAGGGGTTCCTGGAGTCGCGCGTGGGCGCGGGGACGTACGTCGGCGAGACGCCGCGGCAGCGAAGGGACGATGCCCCCGGCTCCCTGACCCCGCGCCCGGGCTGGCGGTGGGCACCTCGGCCGACGAGCGCAGAGGCCGCGGTCCCGGCGTACGACCTGCGGGTGGGGATCCCCGACGCCGAGCTCTTCCCGTTCGACACCTGGCGACGGATCCTCGCGGCCGAGTCCCGGCTTCGCGGCCACAACCCCGGCACGTACGCCTCGCCTGCCGGTCTGCCGAGGCTGCGCGAGGCGCTGGCGCACACGGTGGCCTACCACCGTGGGGTGCGAGCGGACCCGGGGCAGATCGTGGTCACCAGCGGCACCCAGCAGGCGCTCGATCTCGTCGCCCGGGTGCTGCTGGAGCCGGGCGACGTCGTCGCGGTCGAGGACCCGGGCTACCCGTCCGCGCTCGACCTCTTCGCCTCCCACGGTGCCCGGGTCGTGCCGGTCCCGGTCGATGAGGAAGGGCTGGTCGTCGAGGAGATCCCGGAGCAGGCCCGGCTCGTCTACACGACCCCGAGCCACCAATTCCCGCTCGGCGTACGCCTCTCCCTCCCACGCCGCCGAGCCCTGCTCGCCTTCGCGAACACGCACGACGCGGGCATCGTGGAGGACGACTACGACAGCGAGTTCCGGTTCACCGAACGGCCCCTGGAACCGCTGCACGCCCTCGATGACCAGGGTCGGGTGATCTATGTCGGCACCTTCTCCAAGTCGCTGCTGCCGAGCCTGCGCACCGGCTATCTCGTCGCCCCGGGCTCGCTGGTCGACAGCCTCCTGGCCGCCAAGCAGCTCGGCGACGGCTTCGGCCCCGTCCAGCCCCAAGCCGCCCTGGCCCGCTTCCTGGAGGAGGGCCTCCTCGCCCGTCATGTGCGCAAGGCGTCCAAGACGTACGCCGAGCGCCGCTCGCTCCTCCTCGAGACCCTCTCCACGTGGCCGGTCGAGGTGCTCCCGTCGGCCGCCGGACTGCACCTGTCCGCCTACGCGGAGCTCCCCGCCGACCTGCCCGAGCGTGCCGCTGCCGAGGGGCTGGCACTGGACACGATCGCCGCTCATCGCCTGCTGCCTGGACGCGACGGGCTCTTCCTAGGCTACGGAGCCGTCCGGACAGAGAGCCTGCCCCGCGGGCTCGAGCTGCTGGCCGACCTCGCGGGCTGGGCGTGACCGGTCTCGACGTGATGTGACCAGCGACCAGGCCAGACCGGCCCCGCCACAGAGCAACGGACCGAGCAGGTGCGCACCGGTGAGACCCAGCAGGATCAGCGCCGCGACCAGCGAACAGACGGCGGCCCACCACGACCGTCCTCCCCGCGGCAGCAGCCGCAGCGCGGCGGCCGCGCCCACCACGTAGAGCAGCGAGAACGTCCCCGAGGCCATCAGCAGCGCCGCGTCCGTCGAGGCACCGGCGACCCAGGTCACCGCGAGGGTGCCGAGCGCCACCGCACAGATCGCGAGCAGCGAGCGCCGCGGGATCTCGGACGCCGGAGCGGCAAGAGCCCGCGGCAGCCCACCCTCACGAGCCAGCGACGCCCCGAGCCGCGAGCCGCCGGCGAAGTAGGCGTTGATCGCCCCGATGGTCAGCAGCACCGCGACCACGGCCGTGACCGGCCGCGCGGGCTCGCCGAAGCCGAGCACGAGCAGGTCCGCCAGGGGTGCGGCACCGGACGTGGACCCGAGCGCCGCGACCGTCGCGAACGCGATCCCGAGGTAGAGCACCGTCACGACCACCAGCGCGATGATCGTCGCCCGGCGGATGTCGCGCGCCGGGTCGCGATAGTCGGCCGAGAGCGAGGAGAGGATCTCCCACCCCGCGAACGCCCACACCAGCATCGCCGCCGCGGTGCCGACCGAACCCCAGCCGTGCGGCGCGAACGGCGTGAGCCGCGCCAGCTCGGCATGCGGCAGCGCCACCACAACCGCCACCGCCAGCAGCACCGCGATCGCCCCGGCGATCGCCAGCTGAACGCCCCCGGACACCTTGATCCCGAACCAGTTCATCACTGTGACCAGCACGATGATCCCCGCCGTCGCCGCCAGCGACATGCTCTGTCCGCCGCCGAAGGCGTCGGCGACGTATGCCCCACCGAACCCCGCCGCGACCGGCGCCCCCACGCCGATCGTCAGGTAGAACGCCCAGCCGACCATCGTCGCGACGTGCTGGTTGAAGGCGAGCCGTGCGTACGTCGCCACTCCGCCGCCGTCCGGATGCCGCGCCCCCAGCGCGGCGAAGGTCGCCGCCAGCGGCACCGAGAGCACGATCAGCGCCAGCCAGGCCACGAGCGAGGCCGGTCCGGCCTCGCTCGCCGCCAGCGCGGGCAGGGAGATGACACCGGTGCCGAGCACCGCACCGAGGGTGAGGGCCGCGCCCTGGGGTACGGAGAGTCCGTCGTTGTTCACAAGCGTGACGCTAGTGAGCGCAGAGCCCTCCGCGCCCGGCCAATCGGGCCCCCGTCTCCTGGGCCAATCCCTGGGCCAGATCCGGCCCTAACGTACGTTGCGTCGCACCCGCTTCTCGTACGCCGCCCGTGCCGCCGGGTCGACGCCCGCGAGCAGTTGCGAGGCGTTGGTCGCGCGGTCGACGAAGTCCTGGAACCGGCGCGGCATCGCCTGGGTGATCTTGGTCAGGGCCTGGGTCCAGTTGGGCACCCAGACCTCGGGACGCGGCTCGCGGATGACCGACTCGATCGCGGCCGCGACGTCGTCGGGAGTGACCGGCTTCATCCCCTTCGCCTGCGGCACCCCGTCGGCGAGCTCGGTCTGCACCACCGCCGGCAGGATGAGCGAGACGTCGACCCCGGACGGTGCCAGCTCCATCCGCAGCGCCTCCGAGAAGCCGACCACGGCGAACTTCGAGGCCGAGTAGGTCGCCGCGTCCGGCACCGGCACCCGGCCGACCGCCGAGGCGACGTTGACGATGTGGCCCTGACCTCGATCGACCATCGCCGGCGCGACCGCCTTGATCCCGTTGATCGGCCCGTGCACGTTGACCTCGAAGATCGCGCGGGTCAGCGCGTCCTCCTCCTTCAGGACCGACCCGAGCGGCATGATCCCGGCGTTGTTGACCAGCACGTCCCACGGCCCCAGGTCGGCGACCGACTCGAGGAACGTACGCCAGGAGGCGGGGTCGGTGACGTCGAGATGTGCGGCCACGACCCGCGGCCCGAGCTCGGCGGTCAGATCGTCGAGCAGGTCCGGGTCCAGGTCACCGACGGCGACCGTCGCCCCGGCGCGGGCCAGCCGCTCGACCGTGGCGCGGCCGATGCCACGGGCACCTCCGGTGACGATGACGGCGGTTCTCTCGATCTGGCGTGTCATGACTCTCCTTCGGTGGTGCGGACCATGCTGCGTACGGCTTTTCTGTCGGTCTTGCCCACGCTGGTGACGGGGACGGCGTCGAGGATGAGCACCTCGCGGGGGTACTTGTGCGGCGCGAGCCGCGTCTTGACGAAGGCGATCAGCTCCTCGGGGGTGGTGCGGGCGCCGGGATGGAGAGCGACGGCCGCGACCACCTCCTCGCCGCGTTGAGAGTCCGGGCGCCCGACCACCGCGGCGGCGGTGACGGCCTCGTGGGCGAGGAGCGCGTCCTCGACGTCGCGGGGGAAGACGTTGAACCCGCCGCGGATGATCAGGTCCTTGATCCGGTCGTCGACGTAGAGGTAGCCGTCGGCGTCGAAGTGGCCGATGTCGCCGGTGTGCAGCCAGCCGTCGACGACGGTGGCTGCGGTCTGCGCCGGGTCGTTCCAGTAGCCCTGCATGACCCCGGGACCTCGCACCCAGATCTCGCCCTCCTCGCCCGTCGGGACCGGCGAGCCGTCGGGGCCGGCGATGATCACCTCGGCGTGGGAGAGCGGTTTGCCGACGCTGCCGGGCCGCGACTCCTCGACGGTCGAGGCGGCGATGACCGCGCTCGACTCGGTGCAGCCGTAGCCCTCCAGGATCGTCACGTCGAAGGCCTCCTCGGCCTTCTCCCGCAGCGCCGGCAGCAGCGGCGCGCCACCGCTGCCGAAGGAGCGCAGCGAGCTCAGGTCGTAGTCCTGGTAGGGCTGGTCGAGCAGCATCTGCAGCATCGAGGGGACCACCGTGCTCGACTCGATCCGGTGCTCCTGAGCGAGCTCGAGCCACCCCTTGGCATCGAACCAGCGCTGCAGCACCGAGCTCTGCGGACGCGAGGAGTGCATGCCGCTGATGACCACGATCAGGCCGTACGCATGGGAGAGCGGCAGCGGCAGCAGCCACCGTGTCGTGCCCTGGCTCTCCCCGACCCGGTGAAGGGCGTGCCCGGACTCCCACAGCCCGCGGTGGCTGAGCATCACGCCCTTGGCCCGCCCGGTGGTGCCGCCGGTGTAGAGCAGCGCCGCGAGATCGTCGTCGCCGCGAGGGGCGATGTCGATCGGTTCGGCGCTCTCCAGGCTCTCGTACGTCACCGCATCCGTCCCCTCGGGGACGTCTCCGGCCACGATGACGGTGAGCTCGAGACCCTCGGAGGCGGCCTGCACCAGCGGCAGCAGCTCGGGCGTGACGATCGCCGCCGTGGCTCCGGAGTCCTCCAGGATGTGCCGCAGCTCGGGCGGTGTCTGCAGGAAGATCACCGGCGTCACCACCGCCCCGAGGCGCCACAGGGCGCGGTAGCTGACGAAGACCTCCGGGGTGTTCATGGTGAGCACCACGACCCGGTCGCCGGGCTCGATCCCGAGCCCGCGCAGGCCGCCGGCGACGCGCGCGGACCGCTCGGCGATCTCCTTGGACGAGTGCCAGGAGCCCTCGAAGAAGACCATCGGGTAGTCGCCGTGACGGGCGTAGGACTCCTCGGCCAGCACCGCCAGGTTGTGCTCGCCCGGCGCGCTCATCGGACGCCCAGCTTCCGCAGCGCCTTGAGCTGCCCGTTGCCGAGCTGCACGAACTTCTCGACCGTCTGGCCCTTGAACGGCCCGATCGGGCCCATCCGGGAGGCCGCGACGGTCTGGGCGTCGGTGAACTTCCGGATCCCGTCCGCGCCGTGGCGGCGACCCAGTCCGCTCGACCCCATGCCACCCATGCCGGCCTCGATGCTCCCGGCCGCCAGGGCGGCGCCGTCGTTGATGTTCACCGCGCCCGCGCGGATGCGGCGAGCGATCATGTCGGCCTCGCGTACGTTCTTGCTGAACACGCTCGCCGAGAGCCCGGCCTCGCCCTGGTTAGCGATCCGGACCGCGTCCTCGTCGCTGTCGGCGCGGTAGAGGGCGACGACGGGGCCGAAGGTCTCACCCAGGCACAGGTCCATCTCGTCGGTCACGCCCTCCAGAACCGTCGGGGCGAAGGCGTACGGACCGACCTCGGCCAGCGGCTCGCCGCCGGCCAGCACGGTCGCGCCCTTCGCGACCGCGTCGGTGACGTGGGCGGTGACCTTGTCGAGCTGCGCCTGAGAGGCGAGCGACCCGACGTCGGCGGAGTAGTCGAAGGTCTGCCCGACCACTTGGCTCTCCGTCTCGGCGACCAACGCCTGGCGGAAGGCGTCGTAGACGTCCTCGTGCACCACCACGCGCTCGATGTGGACGCACATCTGACCGGTGTTGGCGAAGGCCGCCATCACCGTGCCACGAGCGGCCTGGGCGAGGTCCGCGTCGCGGCGGACGATGAGCGGGTTCTTCCCGCCGAGCTCGAGCGAGGCGCCGATCAGCCGGCCCGCGGCGCGCTGGGCCACGATCCGCCCGGTGGCCGTCGAGCCGGTGAAGGCGATGTAGTCGACGTTGTCGATGACCGCCTCACCGGTGGCGGCCCCGGGCCCGGTGACGACCTGCCAGACGTGCTCGGGCAGCCCCGCCTCGGCCATCAGCGCCCGCGCCCACAGCAGCGTCAACGGCGCCTGCGGGTCGGCCTTGCTGATCACCGCCGCCCCGGCGAGGAGGGCCGGAATGGCGTCGCCGACCCCGAGATAGAGCGGGTAGTTCCACGGCGAGATGATCCCGACGACCTTCTTCGGCACCCGCACCTCCTTCACGGAGGTGATGCCGGGGATGGCCCCGCGGACCCGTTTGTCGGCCAGGTACGCCGGGCCGCGCCGGGCGTAGTGGCGGGCGATGGTGCCGACCTGGAGGATCTCCTGCCAGGCGTGGAAGCGGGCCTTGCCCATCTCCCACTGGATCAGGTCGAGCACCTCGTCCTGGCGCTCGACCAGCAGGTCGTGGAAGCGGAGCATGACCTCGGCGCGGTCCTGGAAGGCCAGCGTTGCCCAGTCGGGCTGGGCCGCCCGCGCCGCGGCCGCGGCCTCGGCGACGTCCGCGGCGGTCACCGATGGCACCGGGGCGGTCGGCCGGGCGTCGTAGGGCGCGGTCGCGGTCAGCGCGCCGTCACCTCCGGAGACCGCGCAGGCCACCCATCGGGTCCAGGAGGCGAGCCGCGCCTCGTCGATCCAGCCGGGACGAACGCTCGCGGCCTCCGTTGTCTTCGTGGTCATCGATCTCCTCAGATCCGGGTCAGATGGATGGGGTTGCCGTCCTTCGGGAACGGCAGCGAGCTGTTGTCCAGGGGCGCGCGGTAGCCGGGGGAGACGCTCCACCGGTAGTCGCGCAGGAGCCGGTGCAGGATCGACTTGACCTCCAGGCCGGCGAAGTAGAGGCCGATGCACTTGTGCACCCCGCCGCCGAACGGCTCCCACGCCATCCGGTGGCTCTTGTCCTCGCGCCGGTGCGGCGCGAAGCGCTCGGGGTCGAAGACGCCCGGGTTGGTCCAGTAGTCCTCCATCATGTGGCTGAACTGGACCCCGACCATCACGCCGGTGTCGGCCGGCATCCGGACCCCGAGGAGGCTGGTCTCCTTGACCGTACGCCGCATCAGCGCGGGCACCGGGGCGCGCAGGCGCAGCGCCTCCCGCATCACCAGGTCGAGGCTGGTGAGGCCGTCGATCTCTTGCATCGTCGGCGCTTCGCCGAGCACGAGGGACTCCTCGCGGCAGCGCTGCTGCCACTGCGGATGCTGGCCGAGGTATTGGAGCATCGTCGAGGCCGTGATGGTCGAGGTGTCGTGCGCGGCCATCATCAGGAAGATCATGTGGTTGACGACGTCCTCGTCGCTGAACCGCTCGCCGTCGTCGGTCTCGATGTGGCACAGCACCGAGAAGATGTCGTCGCTCGCGGTGGCCCGTTTGGCGGGGAGGTAGTGGCGCAGGAAGCCCTCCAGCACCTTCCGCCCGCGGAACGCCCGGCCCCAGCGGGTCAACGGCACATCGCCGCGTACGACACCGGCGGCCGCCTGCACGCAGGCGATGAACGCCTTGTTGACCCGGTCCATCTCGGCTCGGCTGGTCTCGGCCGCACCACCCATGAAGATGTCGGCGGCGATGTCGAGGGTGAGCTGCTTGAGTCGCGGATAGGCCTGGAACGCCGGAGCGTTGGCCCAGCCGCGCATGCCCTGCGCGATCGCCGGGTGCATCGCGGTCGTGTAGGTGGCGAGCCGGTCCCGGGTGAAGGCCTCCTGCATGATGCGGCGATGGGCGTGGTGCTCCTCGAAGTCGAGCAGCATCAGGCCGTGGTCGAAGAAGGGGCCGACGATCTGCCCCCAGGCCGGCCCGTTGGCGTACGCCTTCTCCTTGTTGCGCAGCACCGCCTCGCACGCGTCCGGTCCGAGCACGACCACCCCGGCCTCGCCGGCGCGGAAGAACGGCGAGACCGGACCGTACGTCTCCCACTGGTGCCGGTAGAAGCCGACCGGGTCGCGGGAGTAGGCCAGCAGCCGGCCGATCCAGGGAAGGCCGCGGTCGCCGGGCGCGAGGCGTGGGATCTCGCGTAGCGCCTCGGTCGCTGTCATGGTGCCTGATCCATCGTGTCCGACCTCCCGGTCCCGAGTGACTCTGCTGAGGTTAGTCAAGTAGAACGTGTTCCCGCAGTGTTTCGCGGGGCATGGATGTGGCCGGCGCGTTGTTGAGGTGTGCGTGGAGAGCTACGAATCAGTGGTGATCGGTGCCGGTCAGGCCGGTCTGTCGGCGTCCTACCACCTCAGCCGGCTGGGCGTACGCCACGTCGTGCTCGACGCCGAGCGGCGTCCCGGTGGCGCCTGGCAGCACCGCTGGGACTCGCTGACCATGCACGACGTGCACGGCGTGGCCGACCTGCCGGACGGGCGGGCGCCGGGGGAGTCCGGGGAGCGCGCGAACGTCGCGGTGCCGGGCTGGTTTGGTCTCTACGAGTCGATGCACGACCTGCCTGTGGAGCGCCCGGTGAAGGTCGCCTCGGTGACCTCGGTCGGTGACCTGCTCGCCGTGCACTCGGCCGACGGGCGGACCTGGTTCACCCGGACGCTGATCAACGCGACCGGGACCTGGACCCGACCGTTCGTGCCGCACTACCCGGGGGCCTCGACCTTCCTCGGTGAGCAGGTGCACACGCACGACTATCCGGGTTCTGCTCACTTCCGGGGCAAGCGGATCGCGGTGGTCGGCGGGGGAGCCTCGGCGGTGCAGTTCCTCGGTGAGCTCGCGCCGGTGACCGACGTCCTCTGGGTGACCCGGCGTGAGCCGGTCTGGCGCTCCGACTTCGACGCCGAACGTGGGCGGGAGGCGGTGGCGATGGTGGCCGAGCGGGTCGAGGCCGGCCTGCCGCCCGCGAGCGTCGTCAGCGTCACCGGTCTCTCGCTGCGCCCGCAGGAGCAGGAGGCCGCGCGGCTCGGGGTCTACGAGCGCCGGCTGCCGATGTTCTCCCGCATCGAGCCGGATGGGCTGCGGTGGGAATCGGGGGCGTTCGAGCCGGTCGACGCGATCCTGTGGGCCACCGGCTTCCGCCCTGCCGTCACCCACCTCGCTCCGCTTCATCTGCGCAGCTCTCATGGCGGGATCCCGCTGCTGCGCGACTCCGCCGACGTCCAGACCGCCGTCACCGCTGCGTACGACCCGCGTGTCCAGCTCGTCGGCTACGGTCCCTCCGCGAGCACCATCGGGGCCAGCCGCGCCGGCCGCGCCGCGGCCCTCGCGGTCCGGCGACAGCTGGCCGAGAAGGGTCAGCTCGTGGCTCGGTGAGCCTGCGTCACAGCGCGCCGAGGTCGGCGGAGATCCAGTGTTCCGGGGTGAGCCGGATCGTCACCTCGGGCGGGAAGTTCGCCGCCTGCGCCAGGTAGGCGTCGGCCGCCTCGGGCGGCAGGTACCGCCGCGCCATCGCCTCCGATTCGCCCTCCGCGGCATCCGCTATCCGCACCGGGCCCTCGATCGAGACGTACCGGACCGTCGGCTCGAGCCGCTCGACCATCAGCGTGCATCGTCCCGTGGCGCGGATCAGTCGCGTCTTCAGCGAGTCCTTTCCCGTGACGAACCAGGCGTCGCCGCCGGGGGTGTAGTCGTACCAGATCGGGACGGTCAGGGGTGCTCTTCCGTCTTCTCGGGCTACTGAGAGGGCTGCGATCAGGGGTTGGGTCAGAAGCTCTTGGCGGTCTGTGAGTGGGATACCCATGGTTTCGACCGTACTTCTTGGTTGGTGTGGCCGCCGATTGTTTTTCGGGGGCCTCTACGCTTTGGCCTGCCGTCCCGTGTCAGGAGGACATGTGCAGCGTGGCGAAGTCTGGTGGGTGGAGTTCGACGAGCGGCGTCTGGTCGTGCTGCTGTCGGGAGACGAGGAGTCCGGGATCCAGGTGATGCAGGTCGTCGCTCCGGCGGGTGTCGACCTCGCCGGTCTGGGCGTCGAAGTCGCAGTGGGCGCCCTGGACGGACTGCCCTGTGAAGGCGTGCTTCGCTTCGCGTTGCCGCGTCCGGGCTTCACCCCGTGCACCTGGCTGACCACCCTGTCCCGCGACGACCTGATCGAGCGAGCAGGCGCACTGTCCTCCGCGAAGATCGGCGAGATCGAAGATGCCCTCCGTCTCGCCGAGGGACACTGAGGGGCATGCGACGTATCGGCGTACTAGGTGGGATGAGCTGGGAGTCGACGGCGGAGTACTACCGGCTGCTCAACGAGATCACCGCGAAACGGCTCGGCGGACTGCACTCGGCGGACCTGCTCGTGCGGTCGGTCGACTTCGCGGAGATCGAGGAGATGCAGGCAGCCGGTGAGTGGGAGCGGGCGGGGGAGCGCCTTGCCGAGGAGGCGGCGACGCTCAGCGACGCCGGAGCCGAGGTGATCGTGCTGGCCACCAACACGATGCACAAGGTGGCCGGGGCGTTGGAGGAGACGTACGGGGATCGGTTCCTGCACCTCGGCGACACGACGGCGGCCGCGGTCGGAGCGGCAGGGGTCGGGCGGGTCGGGCTCCTCGGCACCGGGTTCACGATGTCGCAGCCGTTCTATGCCGACCGGCTCCGCGGCCACGGCCTCGAGGTCATCGTCCCCACCGAGCCGGACCAGGAGACCGTCCACCGGATCATCTACGAGGAGCTGTGTCTGGGGACGTTCCTGGACAGCTCCCGGCAGGCGTACCTCGAGGTCATCGACCGCCTCGTCGCCGCCGGTTGCGAGGGCGTCATCCTCGGCTGCACCGAGATCGAGCTGCTGCTGCCGATCGAGACGTACGCGGGTGTGCCGCTGTTCCCGACGACCCGGCTGCACTGCGAGGCCGCGATCGAGGCTGCCCTCAGCGCGTAGTCCATTCCTCGGCGAGGATCGCGTAGGAGAGGCCGTCGAGCCAGCCGCGGGTGCGGTGCAGGGAGTCCTTGACCGTGTGCGACTCGCGCCGCATGCCGAGGCGCTCCATGAGTCGCCAGGAGGCCTCGTTGTCGGCGAAACACTCGGCGACGACGCGGCGCAGTCCCAGGGGGCCGAAGCAGACGTCGAGCACGGCGCGTACGGCCTCGGTGGCGTAGCCGTTTCCCTGGTGGGCGGGGTCGATCGTCCAGCCGAGCTCGGCCTGGGTGCCGTTGGCATGCTCGCGCACCTCGGTCTGCGACCACGGGTCGGTGATCCGCAGCATGAGGTCGCCGACGATGACACCGTCGCGCTCGATCACCAGGCCGGGCCCGATGACGTCGGGGTTCTCGAAGACCTTGCGGTAGGCCTCGAGGTCCGCGAACGCGGTCGTCACCCACTCGGCCACCTCGGGGAGCCCTCGGAAGGCCCAGGTCGGCTCGATGTCAGCAGGCGTCATCCGGCGGATCACCAGGCGCTCGGTGCGCAGTGGCCAGTCGGCCTTCACCAGCGGATCAGGGCGGGTGTCGATCATGCGCCCACCTTCGCATCAACCCGCTCCGGCACGCCACCGAGTTCTTCGGGGCTGAGCTCGTCGGGGAGGGCGTCGTGGCGTACGACGAGGGAGGTGACCGCTCGGGTGAGGCAGACGTAGAGGCGGCGGAGGCCGGTGCCGCGGTCGGGCTCGCCGGCGACGATCCCCGTGGGGTCGGAGACGACCACATGGTCGAACTCGAGACCCTTCGCCAGCGAGGCGGGGACGAGATCGAGATGGGCGTCGAACTCGGTCTCCTCGTCGGCGGCCACGCCTATCTCGGCGAAGGAGAGCCCGGCCTCGGTCAGTTCGGCGCGTACCGTCGCGAGCGAGGCATCGGGCACGATCAGCCCGACCGACCCGGGGCGCTCCAGGGCAGTCCCGAGCGCCTCCACGACGGACGAGGTGGTGAAGGCGAGGTCACCGCGCGTGCGGCGCACCGCGACCGGCGGCTCCAGGTCGGGGGCGATGTGGGGGAGGAGGCGGGCCGCGTAGGCGATCACATCGGCCGGGACCCGGAAGCCACGCGTCAGCTGCTCGACGTGGCCGTCGGGCTTGCCGAGGTGTGCCAGGGCATCGGCCCAGGACGATGAGGCCCACGGCGTGGTCGCCTGGGCGAGGTCGCCGAGGATCGTCAGCGACCCCGTGGTCGACCGGCGGCCGAGCGCGCGCAGCATCATCGCGGAGAGATCCTGAGCCTCGTCGGCGACGATGTGGGCCACCGACGGTGTGCGGTCGAGGAGATCGGCGATCTCGTCGAGGAGCACCAGGTCGGCCAGCGACCAGCGCGCCGTACCGGCCGAGCGCGGCGGCTTCGCCCAGAGCAGGCTCGCCTGCTCCGTCTCCGAGAGCAGCCCGTCGGCGACCTCCGCCAGCCATGCCGCGTCGGTGAACAGCCGGAACAGGACCCGGGCGGGCTTGAGATCGGGCCAGAGCGCGGCGGCGTAGTCCTTGACCGGCTTGGCCCGCGCCACCGCGTCGTGCACCCGGTCGTCGGGCGAGTCGCCCGAGCGCTCCATCTGCACCAGCACCCGGTGGGCCAGGGCGCGCGGGAGCAGCGCCCGGCCCGCTGCGTACCTGAGATCGTTGGCGCGCAGCCCTTCCAGCGCCTCCCGCGCCTCGTATGCCGGCACCCGCCAGCGTCGCGAGCCGCGCGGGACGACCAGGGCCTCGTCCGGCTCGCCGACGTGGGACCAGACCGCTCGGCGGAGCACCTCGGCCATGCGTACGTCCCCCTTCAGCGTCGCCACCGGCGCGGTCTCCTCCGCGCGGACGGTGCCGTGGTTGCTGACCAGCTCGGCGATCGTCGCCTGCTTGGCCTCGATCTCGCCCAGCGCGGGGAGCACGTCGCGGATGTAGCGCAGGAACGAGGCGTTGGGGCCGATGATCAGGACCCCGCGCCGGGTCAGCTGGTCGCGGTGCGCGTAGAGGAGGTACGCCGCCCGGTGCAGCCCCACGGCCGTCTTCCCCGTCCCCGGCGCACCCTGCACGACGATCGTCTGCGACAGGTCGGCGCGGACCAGTACGTCCTGCTCGGGCTGGATGGTCGCGACGATGTCGCGCATCGGCCCCACGCGCGGCCGCTCGATCTCGGCCTCCAGGATCGCCGAGTGCTCCGGCCCGGCCCCGGCGTCGGTCAGCGACTCGTCCTCGAACGCCGTCAGCTCACCGTGGGAGAACCCGTAGCGCCGCCTCCGCGCCAGCCCCATCGGCTCGGTCCGGGACGCCCGGTAGAACGGGACGCTGACCGGAGCCCGCCAGTCGACCACCATCGGGTCGCCCGCGCTGTCGGAGATGTGACGCCGTCCGATGTGGAACGACTCCGCTCCCACATCAGCGGTCCGGTCGATGCGACCGAAGAAGAGCGGCACCTCCGGATCGTCGGCGAGCTGCTCCAGCCGGCGCGCGAGGGTGGCGTCGAGGATCTCGGCGCTGACCCAGTTGCCGGCCGTGGAGGAGTCCAGAGACTCCACCTTCCGCCGCATCCGGGCCAGATCCTGCCGGGAGGCGGCCAGATGCTCGCGCTCTGCGTCGAGGTCGTCTATGGGCATGGCTGGTTCATCGCTTCTCCGTGGCGGCAGGTTTCGATGGGGGCGCGGGGTCAAAGGCTCCAACATAGGCGACCAGGGAGTGGGCGCCCAACAGGTTTATCCGGGCGTGCGTTGGGCATTGGGATGCACAATTGCACCGTGAGCCTGTTCGATCGTTTCCGCCGCGGGACGCGCATGAGCCGTCCGACAGGCGAGAGCTACACCGGATCCACAAGGGTGCGCGCCGCGGACTCCACCGACCAACAGCATCTCGAGCAGTTCGTGAAGACCCGGCGTGGCGTCGAGGGGTTCGTCGAGCCGCGTACCGTCGTCAGCGAGGTGACCCTGCTGCTGGTCGCGCATGACGGCGAGTGGACCCGGCGGCGCGTGCCCTCGGCGCAGTGGGCGCACAAGTTCGCCAACAAGCACCAGGTCCCGTCCTATGACGCCGCCGTGGTCGGCGTACCGCAGCGGATGCGCGACTACAACCGCCGCCAGCGTCGACAAGGTTGATCTAGTCTTTGCCGACGTGGGTGAGGACCTGATGATCTCGGCGCGCGGCTTGCGCAAGTCCTTCGGCGACTTCGAGGCGGTGCGCGGCATCGACGTGTCCGTACGCCCCGGTGTGGCCTTCGGCTTCCTGGGGCCCAACGGCGCCGGCAAGTCCTCGACGATGCGGATGATCTGCTGCGTCTCGCCGCCGAGCGGCGGAGAGTTGCGGGTCTTTGGGATGGATCCGGCCAAGGACGGGCCGAAGATCAAGGCGCGGCTCGGGGTCTGCCCGCAGGAGGACACCCTCGACGTCGAGCTCAACGTCTACGACAACCTCTTCGTCTATGGCCGCTACTTCGGGCTGCCGCGGGCCGAGGTGAAGGGCCGGATCGAGGAGCTGCTCGACTTCGTCCAGCTCACCGACAAGGCCAAGGCGAAGGTCGACGACCTCTCCGGCGGCATGAAGCGACGGCTGACGATCGCCCGGAGCCTGATCAACCGGCCCGAGATCCTCGTCCTCGACGAGCCGACCACCGGCCTGGACCCGCAGGCCCGCCACGTGATCTGGGACCGGCTCTTCCGGCTCAAGCAGGCGGGCGTGACGCTGCTGCTGACCACCCACTACATGGACGAGGCCGAGCAGCTGTGCGACGAGCTCGTGGTGATGGACCAGGGCCGGATCGTCGCCCACGGCACGCCGCTGGGACTCATCCAGCAGCACTCCACCCGCGAGGTCGCCGAGCTGCGCTTCGGCGTCGGCGAGCACGAGGCGCTGGCGGCCAAGGTCGAGGATCTCGCCGAGCGGGTCGAGGTGCTGCCCGACCGGCTGCTGCTCTACAGCGACGACGGCGAGGCGGTCATCGAGGCCGTCCACGGCCGCGACCTGTCGCCGGTCGCCACCCTGGTGCGGCGCTCCTCGCTCGAGGACGTCTTCCTGCACCTAACCGGCCGGACCCTGGTGGACTGATGACCGACTACGCCGACTCGGGACCGGCGACCCCGCCGACCGAGCCCGCGGGGCTGGCCGACGGGGCGCTGCGGATGGGCGACTACTGGCTCACCGTCCTGGCGCGCACCTGGAAGGGCGGCGTGATCACGACCTTCGTGACGCCGTTCTTCTACGTCCTGGCGCTGGGCGTGCTGCTAGGCGGCTTCGTGAACGCCGATCCGGCCACACTGGAGGGCGCCGACTCCTATCTGGCGTTCGTCGCCCCGGGCATGGTCGCGGCCCACGCGATGACGATCGCCTTCTCCGAGATGACCTATCCGGTCTACGGGATGGTCAAGTGGCAGCGGATCTACTTCTCGATGATCGCCTCGCCGCTGACCGCCTCCCACATCGTGCTGGCCCAGCTGGGCTTCCTGATGCTGCGTACGTTGTTCGCCTGCGGTGTCTTCCTGCTGGTCCTGGCCCCGTTCGGGGTCTTCGAGACGTGGTGGGGCGTGCTGACGGCGTGGCTGGTGCAGGGGCTGGTCGTGCTGGCCTTCGCGACGCCGGTGCTGCTGTTCTCGCTCTCGATCAAGGGCGAGGAGTCCTTCGCGCTGATCTTCCGGCTGGGAATGATCCCGCTGACGCTCTTCTCCGGCACGTTCTTCCCCGTCGCCAACCTCGGGCCGGTGCTGGAGAAGGTCGCGATGGCCTCGCCGCTGTGGCAGGGCGTCAACCTGACCCGGATGCTCGCGCTGGGCGAGATCGACTGGGCGCTGGCCGCGGTCCACGTCGGCTATCTCGGGCTGCTCGCGGGCGTCTGCTGGTGGCTCGCGGTCCGCAAGCTGGGCGAGAGGCTGGTCTCCTGAGATGGCCCTCTTCACCGCTGCCGTGGGCGCCACCGTCGCCCGGCCGCTGCGGGGCGGCGAGGCCGCCCGGCTGCTGCTGTGGCGCAACATCCTGGTCTACCGGCGCGCCTGGCTGGTCTTCATCACCGGCTTCCTGGAGCCGGTCTTCTACCTGTTCTCGATCGGCATCGGCGTGGGCGCGATGGTGGTCGGCTTCGAGTACGCCGGCAAGCCGGTCGACTACCGCGAGTTCGTCGCGCCCGGGATGATCGCGGCCTCGGCGATGAACGGGTCGCTGCTGGATGCGACGTTCAACTTCTTCTTCAAGCTGAAGTACAACAAGCTCTACGACCAGATGCTGGCCACCCCGCTGCGTACGGTCGACATCGCGGTCGGCGAGATCCTCTGGAACCAGCTGCGCAGCGGGATCTACGTGACCGCGTTCCTGCTGATCATGGTCGCGATGGACCTGGTCCACTCCTGGTGGGCGCTGCTGGTGGTGCCGGCGGCGCTGCTCATCGGGTCGGCCTTCGGGGCCGTGGGCATGGCGCTGACGACGTACATGACCTCCTGGCAGGACTTCGAGAAGGTCACCCTCGCGATGATGCCGATGTTCCTGTTCAGCGCCACGTTCTTCCCGGTGACGGCCTATCCGGAGTGGCTGCGCTGGATCGTGGAGGTCACGCCCCTCTACCGCGGTGTCGTGCTCTGTCGCGAGCTGACGCTCGGCGTGCCGTCGTGGGGCTCGCTGGTCTCGGTGGTCTACCTGCTGGCGTTCGGGGCGGTCGGCCTCGTCGTCGTGCGCCGCCGTCTCGACTCCCTACTACTCACCTGAGCGGCAGCAACTCGCGTCTCAAAGGCAGGATCCCCCTCGTGACGCTTCGGGTGGGCCGTCAAGATTGATCCCATGACCTATGACGCGATCAAGCCGGACACCAAGGACTGGACGTGGGTGCTCGACCGGCCCTGCCCGGAGTGTGGCTTCATCGCCGGTGCCGTGACCGCCGACCAGCTCCCCGAGATCGTGCGCGACAACGCGACGTACTGGGAGATCTACCTCGCCGCCGACAACGCCCGCGACCGGCCCCAGCCCGGGGTGTGGTCGGTGCTGGAGTACGGGGCACACGTACGCGACGTCCACCGCGTCTTCGGCGAGCGCCTGCAGCAGATGCTGACCGAGGACGAGCCGCAGTTCGCCAACTGGGACCAGGACGAGGCTGCCCGCGAGGGCGACTACGCCGGCCAGGACCCGGCGCTCGTCGCCGAGCAGCTGATGGACGCTGCCGACGAGATCGCCACGATCTACGAGAAGGTCCCGCCGGACGCCTGGGGTCGTCGCGGGACCCGGTCCAACGGCGACGTGTTCAGCGTCGAGTCGCTGGGCCGCTACCACCTCCACGACGTCGTCCACCACCTGTGGGACGTACGCTCCGCCGCCAAGCAGGCGACCGTCGCCGCGTACGACGCCAGCGTCGCGACGTACGTCCAGGGCAGCTCGTTCTCCGAGGAGAACCGATCGGTCCTGGACCGGTTCCTGGCCGCGCTCGAGCCCGGCGACCACGTGCTCGAGATCGGCACCGGGCCCGGCCACGACGCGAAGGCGCTCGAGGCCGGGGGAGTGCGGGTGCGGCGCACCGACATCAGCGAGGGGTTCGTGGCACACCTGCGCAAGCAGGGGTACGCCGCTGCCTGCCTGGACCCGCTGACCGACGACCTGCGCGACCCGGTCCACCCCGACGTCCCCTATGCCGCGGTCTGGGCCTCGGCGACGCTCCTGCACGTGGCCCGCGACGACTTCGGGACGGTGCTCGCCCGGCTCGCCGAGGTGACCCGCCCCGGCGGTGCGCTGCACGTGTCGATGAAGGAGGGCGACGGCGAGGAGTGGACCAACCGCGGTCACATCGAGGCGCCCCGCCTCTTCGTCTACTGGCGCGAGCCCGCCCTCCGGGCGGCGCTGGACGAGGCCGGCTGGGAGGTCCTCGAGGTCGGGCACGCCGACGGACGCCTCGGCGACGTCTGGCTCGACGTCCTCGCCCGCCGGCGCGCCTGAGCCCGAGACTGAGCCTGAGTAGCATTCGGGACGATGAGACACACGGAGTTCTGGTCCCGGATGGACGAGGCGCTCGGCGCGGGCTACGCGCGAGCGTGGGCACGCCAGTTCGTCATGGGCGAGCTGGGCGGGCGCACTGCCCAGGAGGCGCTCGACGACGGCGTCCCGCCCAAGGAGGTCTGGGCCGCGGTCTGGACGGCCCTGGAGCTGCCGGCGCGTGAGCGGTGACGCTGCTCGCACCGGGCTCGGTGGCCGCGGTCCAGAAGCGCACCATCCTCACCCTGGTCGCCACCCAGGCGGTCGGCGCGATGGGCATCACCATCGGCATCGCGACCGCCTCCCTGCTGGCGCGCGACCTGTCCGGCTCGGAGTCGATGGCGGGGCTCTCGCAGACGACCCAGGTGCTCGGGGCCGCCGTCGCTGCGTACGTCCTGGGGCGGATCATGGACGCGCGCGGGCGACGGTTCGGGCTGCTGGCGGGCTACCTGCTCGGGGCGGCCGGTGGGCTGCTGGCGGTGCTGGCCGGCGTGGTCGGCTCGATGACGCTGCTGCTGGTCGGCGCGGTGCTGCTGGGCGCGACCACCGCGGCGAACAACGGAGCGCGCTACGCGGCCACCGACCTGGCCCCTGCCAGGAGCCGGGCGCGGGCGCTGTCGGTCGTGGTCTGGGCGACCACGTTCGGTGCGGTGATCGGCCCCAACCTGACCGGTGTCGCCGAGGTCTTCTCCGAAGCCGTCGGGATCCCTGTCCTGACCGGGCCGTTCGCGATCGGGTCGATGGCGATGCTGGCCGCCGCGCTGGTGGTCGGGGTCTTCCTGCGACCTGACCCGCTGCTGGTCGCCCGGGAGGGTGCTCCGGTCGCGGATAAGGCGAAGGGCACGAGCTGGCGCCGGGCGATCGCGGTGATCCGGGAGCGCCCCGCGCTGGCAGCGGCGGTCGTCGGGCAGGCCGCGGCCCACGCAACGATGGTGGCGGTGATGGTGATGACCCCTCTCCACATGGAGCACGGCGGCGCCGGCCTGGAGGTCATCGGTCTGGTGATCAGCGGGCACGTCCTGGGCATGTTCGCCTTCGCGCCGATCGCCGGCTGGCTGGCCGACCGCATCGGCCGGGCCGACGTGATGGCGCTCGGCGGCGGAGTGCTGCTGGTATCCCTGGTCCTGTGCGCCGCGGCGCCGCAGGGCAGCTCCGGGCGCATCTTCGTCGGGCTCTTCCTGCTCGGCCTCGGCTGGTCGCTGGCCACGATCGCGGCGGCCACCTCGGTCGCCGACCACACCCCGCTCGAGGTGCGTGCCGACGTCCAGGGCACCGCCGACCTGATCATGGGCGTCGCCGCTGCCGCCGCCGGGGCGGTCTCGGGCGTCGTCGTCGACCTGGCCGGATATCCGGCGCTCGCGCTCGCCACGATCCTGCTGGTCATGGTGCTCTTCGGGGCTGCGTACGTGGCTCGTCGGACGGCCGACGCGCCCGCCTGACGGGCAGGGCCGCTGAGCGGCCCTGCCCGTTACGGCGTCCTCAGCCGATGAGCTTCTCCATGGTGTCGATCTCGGCCGTCTGGGACTCGATGATCGTCCCGGCCAGGTCGACGGCAGGCTTGAACCGGCCCTCGTCCTGCTCGGTCTCGGACATCTCGATCGCGCCTTCGTGGTGCTCGATCATCATCTTCAGCCACATGTCGCTGAACTCGGCGTCGGAGGCGTTCTCGAGGGCGTCCATGTCCTCGGCCGACATCATCCCGGGCATGTCGTCCTCCATGCCCTCCATAGAGTCGGACATGCTGCTGTCCTCGTCGTCGCCGTGGCCCTCGTGGCCGCCGTTGACGTGGTCGCGCATCGTCGACGGCACCTCCTCGCCCCACTCCTGAAGCCAGCCGGACATGGTCTCGATCTCGGGACTCTGGGCCGCCCGGATCGAGTCCGCCAGCTCCTGGACCTCGGGCTCGAGCTTGCGGTCCATGGTCAGGTCGACCATCGAGAGGGCTTGGGCGTGGTGCTGGATCATGTCGGTCGCGAAGGTGACGTCGGCCTTGTTGTGCTCGGTCTCCGAGAGCTTCTGGGGAGCCTCGGCCTCGTCGCTGCCGCCGCAGGCGGACAGGGTGAGCAGCACGGCCAGGCCGGCCGCCGCCCAGGTCGCGCGGAAGAGGGGACGTTGCGTACGCATCTGTTGTTTCTCCTTGTCAAGTGCTGTTTGTGGGCATCGCTGAACCACCTGCGACCCTCGGGCGTGGCCCGGGTCGCGGGGGGGTCAGGCCGCTCAGCACCTGATGACGGAGTAGGCCCATACCGACGGCGGGCCGGTGGCGGGATAGGTGAGCAGGGGCGCGGATCCGCCGGTCCGGAACCAGCTGCGGGCCCGTGAGAACCACCAGGCAGGAGTACGCCGCCACAGCCGGCTCAGCAGCAGCGCGCCGGCAGCGATCAGGAACGCCGCGCACAGCATCATCGCCGTGTGCCCGGCGCCGCCCGGGTGTCCGGCGTCGCCGGCTGCTCCGTGGTCGGAGTGCTCGAGAGCGTGGGTGTGCTCGACGTGGGCGGCGGGCAGGCTCAGCGTGCCGTGCTCGCCCTCGGAGTCGGTGCCGTGGAGGCTCAGCGCATGCATGGCCAGCAGACCGGCGACCGTGACCACGACCGCTGCCAGCAGACCGGCGCGGGCGACCACACGGGTCCTCCGCTTTCGCCGTCGCGCTGCCGTCCACACACAGCACACCCTAAGGAGTCCTTCGCGGTTGGACAAAGTGGGCTCCCGAACCGGATGTCGCTTGCGCGTGCATACCCCCATGGGGTATGAATGACGGGTAGGCACAACGAACGATCGAGCAAAGGGAGCGACATGACGTCGCATGACGGGCACCTGCACGCCGGACACGACCACGCCGGAGATCAGCACTCGATGCACGAGGGTCACGAGGGTCACGGCGACCACTCCGGGCACGACGCGCATGGTGCGCACGGTGGGGGCGGGGTGAACGCGATGGCGGCCAGCGCCACGCTGCACTGCCTCACCGGATGTGCGATCGGCGAGATCGCCGGACTGATGATCGGCACCGCGATCGGGCTCAGCACGGGGTGGACGATCGCCCTGGCCGTCACGCTGGCGTTCGCCTTCGGCTACGCCCTCTCGACCCTGCCGCTGCTCAAGTCGGGCCTGGCCGTCGGTGCGGCGTTCAGTGTCGTGCTGGCCGCCGACACCCTCTCGATCGCCACGATGGAGCTGGTCGACAACCTGGTCATGGCACTCATCCCTGGGGCCATGGAGGCCGGGCTGGTCAACGTCGTGTTCTGGATCGGGATGATGATCGCCCTCTCCGTTGCCTTCGTGGCGGCCTTCCCGGTCAACCGATACCTGCTCCAGCGAGGCAAGGGGCACGCGCTCACCCACCAGTACCACGGCGCGGAGCCGGTCCAGGAGGGCGTACGCCGCTTCATCCCGTCCTTCTCCAGCGGCGCCCTGGCCGCGGTGATCATCGCCTTCATGCTCGGTGGCCTGTCGGTCGCCATCGCCGACGAGATGGGTGGCGGCTCAGCCCCCGTCGAGCAGGTCGAGATGGAAGGCCACTGAGGATCCGACGACCTCGACACGCCCGAACAGGTGTTCACATCGAACGCTTGTTCGGGCTAGTGTGTGGTAGTAGGTGGAGCGTGGTTCGTGCTATCGGCCAGGCAAAAACAGGGTCGTGAAACACCGTGCCAGAGGGTCCCGTTCAAAACTGTCGGTGGTCCCGTCTAGCGTCTGCCTTGATGACGACGAAGACACGTGGACAAGCGGCAGGCAAGGGGAAGAAGTCTGCCCCTCAGGAAGGAAAGAACATGGCGGCAGGTGATCGCGAGAAGGCATTGGACGCCGCTCTCGCAAACATCGAGAGGCAGTTCGGCAAGGGCTCGGTCATGCGGCTGGGCGATGAGACCCGGGCTCCGCTGGAAGTGATCCCGACCGGCTCGATCGCGCTCGACGTGGCGCTGGGCCTGGGCGGCCTGCCCCGCGGGCGGGTCGTGGAGATCTACGGTCCGGAGTCCTCGGGTAAGACGACGGTGGCCCTCCACGCGGTGGCCAGCGCGCAGCGCGCCGGCGGCATCGTGGCCTTTATCGACGCCGAGCACGCGCTCGACCCGGAATACGCGAAGAACCTCGGCGTCGACACCGACGCCCTGCTGGTCTCCCAGCCCGACTCGGGTGAGCAGGCCCTGGAGATCGCCGACATGCTGATCCGCTCGGGCGCGCTCGACCTGATCGTCATCGACTCCGTCGCGGCGCTGGTGCCGCGGGCCGAGATCGAGGGCGAGATGGGCGACAGCCACGTCGGTCTGCAGGCTCGACTGATGAGCCAGGCGCTGCGAAAGATGACCGGTGCGCTCAACAACTCGGGCACGACCGCGATCTTCATCAACCAGCTGCGCGAGAAGATCGGCGTGATGTTCGGTTCGCCCGAGACCACGACCGGTGGTCGCGCGCTGAAGTTCTACTCCTCGGTGCGACTCGACGTGCGCCGGATCGAGACGCTCAAGGACGGCACCGACATGGTCGGCAACCGCACCCGCGTCAAGGTCGTGAAGAACAAGGTGGCCCCGCCGTTCAAGCAGGCGGAGTTCGACATCATGTACGGGAAGGGCATCTCCCGCGAGGGCGGCCTGATCGACGTCGGTGTCGAGGCGGGCCTGGTCCCCGACCCAGGCGTGCGGCAGGTGAGCGCCCGGCGAGGTCGACATCCGGTGGTAGAGGTCCTCGTCGTCGGTCGGCGCCGGCCGGGTGCCGT
>NZ_JBEZZS010000058.1:0-21695 GCF_040639295.1 Nocardioides sp. NPDC023903
TCGCCAAGGGCGGAACGGTCGTTGTGGCCCGTACGGCCGCCCAGCTCGAACGCGCCCGCGACGAGGTCGAGCACGCCCGCTCCTGGGGGCTCGGTGAGGCCGAGATCTCCCTGCTGGACCAGGCCTCCGCCGAGAAGCGGCTCGCCGCGACCAGCACCCTCGGCGCGACCTACACCCCCGACTGCGCCGCGCTCCATCCCGCCAAGCTCGTCCGCGGCCTGGCCCGCGCCGTCGAGGCCCGCGGCGTCACGATCTACGAGCAGACGCGGGTCACGACGATCGGGCCGCACCAGGTGCGCACGGAGAACGACGTGGTCACCGCCGACGTCGTCGTACGCGCCACCGAGGGCTACACCCCGACGCTGGCCGGCCTCGAGCGCGAGGTCATCCCGGTGCGCTCCCTCATCATCGCCACCGAACCACTCTCAGACCTGGTCTGGTCGAGCATCGGCCTGGAGGAGCGCGAGACGTTCTCCGACGGCCGGCACCTGCTGATCTACGGGCAGCGCACCGCGGACGACCGGCTGGTCTTCGGCGGGCGCGGCGCGCCGTACTCCTTCGGGTCGAAGATCACCCACGGAGATGCCTCCGATCTGCGCACCCACCGTCGCCTGCTGGCGACCCTGATCGAGATGTTCCCGGCCGTACGCGGCCACAAGGTCACCCACCGATGGGGCGGGGTGCTCGGCATCCCGCGCGACTGGCACGCCTCGGTCGGCTACGACCCCGCCAGCGGCCTCGCGCACGCCGGCGGCTACGTCGGCGACGGCGTCGCGACCACCAACCTCGCCGGCCGTACGCTGCGCGACCTGGTCCTCGGCACCGAGTCCGATCTCACCGCCCTCCCCTGGGTCGGTCACGTCTCACCCCGCTGGGAGCCGGAGCCGCTGCGCTGGCTCGGCGTCAACGCCGGCCTGCGCGCGATGACCATGGCCGACGCCGAGGAGACCGCCACCGGCAAGGGCTCCCTGGTCGCCCGGGCCGTCGCGCCCCTCGTCGGCGGTCACTGACCCCACCCGCACGACGACGCCGCTCCGGGATACCTGGAGCGGCATTGTCGTCTTTCGAGACCCCGTTGTAACTCTCTTGCCATTCTCAGGAAACTCTAGTTGTTTTATTGGGAAAGACTTATTCAGAGTTCATCTCGGAGGTACCGCAGTGATCCTGCAACGCCACAACACCAGATCTCATGCCGACAGACCCCGGCGCAGAAGACTGCTTCCCGCAGCCGCCGCTCTTGTCGTCGCAGCCGGTGTGCTGACCCTGACCCCCTCGACCGCCGTGGCCGAGGACGACGCCCCGGTGACCAGCGACAAGGGGATCGGCGAGCTGCTGACGCAGCTGAAGACGGGCAGCGACATCCTGACCAACAAGGATGCGGTCGCGGGCCGTGACGGCAAGAACTACTGGATCAAGAACCACGTCGACTCCAGCCTGCTGCCGCCCAACCTGCTCCAGCAGCTCGGCGTCGACCAGGCGCTGATCAATCTCGGCCTCGGCGGCAGCGACTCCGGCGGCACCGTCGAGAACGACGGCCTGCGCCACAAGTACCTGGTCGTGTGGGCCGGCGACAACAACATTCTGGACAAGTCCGGCTCTGAGCTGCTCGACCTGCCCAAGTCGATCGGCCTGGACCTGATCGGGCAGAAGAACCTCATCGGCCCCGACTTCTTCGCCGTCGTCGACGTGACCAAGGGCGCGAAGTCGTACGGCAAGGTCGTCAACACCGTGACCGTCGGACCGCTGGTGGAGAACGAGCCCCACCACATGCAGTACCTGTGGCACAAGGGCGACAACATCTTCGCCGGTGGTCTCTTCACCGACGTGACGTACGTCCTGGACACCTCTCAGCTCCCGAAGCTGCAGCTCAAGGGGATCAACCTGCCCACAGACACGCTGTGCGGGTCGGTGCCGGACGCCTACTGGGTGACCAAGGACCACAAGGCCTACGGCACCTACATGGGCGGGGCCCGACGTCCCCGGCCCGTGCACGTACACCGACGGCTCGGTGCGAGTGGGCAACGGGTTCGCGGGCTCGCCCGGTGAGCTGGTCCGCCTCGACGCGAACGGGAAGACGATCGCCGAGGCGCCGGCCGCGACCACGAAGGCCGAGACCGAGCAGAGGTGCGACAGCATCCCGCTGCTCTCGTTGCCGACCTGCGCCAACCCGCACGGCGTCCAGGCCCGCGAGGATCTCGACACACTCGTGACCAGCGACTACAACGAGCCGCGCAACATCATCCTCAACCCGGTGCAGCCGCTCTCGTCCTACCTGCGGCGGCCGACGGTGAGGTTCTGGGACATCTCCGAGCAGGACAAGCCGAAGCTGAAGTCGGTGACGTTCCTGCCCGACGGACCCCGCAAGGGCCGGGTCGCGCACCACGAGGAGTCGCGGGCCGCGATGGAGGTCACCGTGACCAACCGCCCGGGCCACGAGGGCGCGTTCGCCGAGACGATGCAGGGCGGGGCGATCTACTACACGCCCGACATCACCGTCGACGAGCCGAAGTGGCAGCAGGTCTTCGACCTCGGCGTCACCAACAAGCAGGTCGACCCGGCCAGCGACGCCTACGGCGGCGGCAGCAACGGCGCCTGGATCCAGACGTCGTTGGACGACAAGTACCTCTACCACGCGGTCGCTGGTCGAGGCGCCACCAGCGACGACAAGGGCTCCAAGCCGTACATCCTGACGCTGGACATCCAGAAGCTGCTCGCCTCCGGCGACAACCCGGCCTGCCGGATCGACACGCTCGAGGAAAGCCGCTCCGGTGGCGCCGAGAGCGACTGCCCGGCGGTCGTCGACACCCTTGAGGCACCCGGCGGCCCGCACTGGGGCGCGCTCGACAACCTCGAGCTCGGCTCGGACGGCTACTACCACGAGACCACGGACGTGAAGCGGCTGGCGTACTCCAACTACTTCGTTGCCCGCACCGGTCTCAACGGTGACCACCGGCTGTGCCTGGTCGACATCGAGGACGGCAAGCTGACTCGTGACGAGGAGTTCCGGGACGAGAACACCGGCAACACCTGCATCGAGTTCAACCGGGAGTCCTGGCCGCACGGTGCCTGGGGCCCGGCGAAGCCGCACTCGATGCTCTTCGTCACCGCGGACGCGGACATCAAGTGACGCTCGGCGACAACCCGCTCGGCAACAGCCCAGTCTGGCGGGACCGCATCCTGCGGTCCCGCCGGGCCGGCGTGCTCGTGCTCGCCGTGCTGCTCGCCGTCGGGGGCATCGGCTATGTCCTGTACGCCGGCACCCCGGGCGGCTCCGGCGACGACTCATCCCGGTGGTCCCGCGCGGTCGCGGAGGCCACCCCGCAGCAGGTGCTCGGCGGCGAGCGCCGGCCCGGTTTCCCGTCGGTGCAGAGGATGGAGCACGACGGGCTGGTGTTCACCGTGACCGTGGCGCCGGCACTGCCCGGCCGAAACCTGGTACGCGTCGATGCACTGCCTCTGAAGGGCCACGCGCACCAGGAGGCCGACGAGGAGATGACCGTCGAGGTCGACGGCGGTGCGGCGCCGGTCGAGCCGACCAAGCGACCCGGCGCCGACGGGCTGTGGGCGGTCGTCGACCTACCCACGGGCAACCCCACCGTCCTGGTCGCGCACGGACCCGAGCACCGGATCCCGGTGATGCTGGAGACCGGATCTTCGGGGTCGGCCGACGCACTATGGGCCGGGCCGGACGGTCCCGAGTGCCTCCAGGCCGCCACCGCCGCGGTCCTGGCCGGTGGCAAGGCGCCGACCTCGTGTCCTGCCGCAGAGCTGCGGGACGCCGACCGTGCCGGACTGACCAGCATCGTCACGACCCTGGCGTCCCGAGGGGTCGAGGAGGTCGCGCTCTCCGCCGACTCCTCTCCCCGATCGCGGGCCGCCTCGAGGCTCGTCCGCCACCTGGCGGCGGGGAAAGGCGTCAAGGTCGTCGCGCCCTCGGCCCGCCCCGGTTCACGCAGCGCTCTGGTCGTCGTCACCGGCTGGCAGCCGGCCGCGGAGCGTCTCGCCGCGGTCTCCAGCCTGCCGGTCGAGAAGCAGGCGCTGCGTTCCGACGGAGTCTGGCTGGCACCCTGGCTCCTCTCCCCCGGCGTGGTCGACTCGACCACCGGCGCGGTGATCCCGCTCGACTTCGACATCCGCGACGAGGCGGCGCAGCGCTACAGCCAGACGCTGGCGGAGTACTTCCCCGAACAGGCGCCGACCGGGTCGGCGTACCTCGCCTGGCGCAGTGCCCGGGAGGGCGCCGACGCGCGCGGCGAGTCCGCCTTCTATGCCGCCTCGCGGGCTGCGTACATGCCTGCTGAGCCCGGCCACAGCAGCCACGAGACGACGGTCTCCTGGTTCCCCGGCGGCACGGTCACCCGGATCAGCCTCCCCACCGGTTAGCCCACGTCAGAAAGGTCCCCACCATGTCTCTTCTCGATCGCCTCGGCACAGGTCGTGGCATCTCCCCCGATCTCTCGATCGGCCAGGCTCCGCCGTCGGAGACCGAGTCGCCGGCGCAGGTACGCGTCATCGTCGTCGGCGTTCTCGCGACCATCGCGCTCGGCGCCTTCGTGCTGCTCCAGAAGGGCACGCTGCCCGCGATCCTGTTCGCCCTCGGGGTGTCGCTCGGGTTCGTGCTGTTCCACAGCCGCTTCGGCTTCACCTCGGCCTGGCGACAGCTGGTATCGGTGCGACAGGGCACCTCGCTGCGGGCCCACATGCTGATGCTCGCGATCGCGGTGACCCTGTTCGCCCCGATCCTGGCCAACCAGTGGACCTACCAGGGCGTCCCGGCGGCCGGTGCGGTGGCGCCGATCGGCTTCGGGCTCTTCGTCGGCGCGTTCCTCTTCGGCGTCGGGATGCAGCTCGGCGGCGCCTGCGCCTCCGGCACCCTCTTCGCGGTCGGCAGCGGACAGAGCGCCATCCTGCTGACACTGGGCGGCTTCATCGTCGGCTCCCTCCTGGGCGCCCTCTCGCTGGCGTGGTGGAACGGGCTGCCCGCACAGGAGCCGGTCGACCTCGCGGTCACCTTCGGTGGGTACGCCGGTGGCTGGGCAGCCACCCTGGTCATCATCGGCCTCGTGGTCGCGGTGACGTACCTCGTCGGCCGCGGGCGGGAGAAGCCGCCGGTGGACCGGGCACCCGTCGCGACCGGGATCGCGCGGGCGCTGCGTGGCTCCTGGCCACTGTGGGTCGGCGCGATCGGCCTGGCCCTGCTCAACGCACTGACCCTCTACTTCTCCGGGAGCCCCTGGGGGATCACCTTCGCCTTCGCCCTGTGGGGGTCCAAGATCCTCGACGCGGTCGGCGTCGACGTACTGTCCTGGGCTTTCTGGCAGGACCCCGCCAACCTGGCCAAGTACCAGGCCGGCATCTTCGTCGAGAAGACCTCGATCATGGACCTCGGGATCGTCCTCGGGGCACTGCTCGCCTCCGCGGCCGCCGGCGCCTGGCTGCTGCACCGCCGGATCCCGCTGAAGCTGGCCGTCGGCGCGGTGATCGGCGGGATCCTGATGGGCTACGGCGCTCGGATCGCCGGCGGCTGCAACATCGGCGCCTACTTCTCCGGCATCGCCTCGATGAGCCTGCACGGCTGGCTGTGGGGTCTCACCGCGATCGCCGGGACCTTCGCCGGGCTCACGCTGCGGCCACTGTTCGGGCTCACCAACCCGAAACCGACCGACTCGGTCTGCTGAGACTCGGTGCGAAGGTGCGGCCCGGCTCGACGCTGGTCCGCACCTTCGTCATCACCGCCGTGCCCGGGCGTTACGCTGCCGCTGTCGGATCCGGGATCTCGGGGGAACCATGGCTGTCTCGTCCAGCACCAAGAAGGTGCTCGTCTTTGTTGGCGTGCTGGTCGGCGTCGGGGCGCTGCTCGTCGGGATCGGCCACTGGCGAGCCCACGACCTGGTCGCCGGAGACGTCGTGTGGCACACGGAGGTCGACCACGACGCCGACGAGGCAGTTGTCGTACGGGACCGGATCTACACCTATGAAGACGACCAGCTCACGATTCGTGACCTGGCGACCGGGAAGACAGTCACCGAGGAGTACCAGGACGGCACCTGGGCACACATCGGGGACGGCGGGCACGCTGCGGTCGTCGACATCGAGAGCATCGCGATGTACGACCGGGACGGCAGAGAGGCGTGGCACCAGAGAATGGACGACCTCTACCTGCCGATCGCCATCAGCCGCGACGGTCAACTCGATGCCATCGCATGCTCGGCGAAGGGCACGTGCGTCACAGTTCATTTCGACGCCTCGGGTCGAGAGACGTCACGAACCAGACGCGAATCGCCCGACCTCTGGACACCGGCGTTCATCGGCACCGACTCCGTCGAGGACCACCCGTCTGTGCAACGCGCCCCGACGATCCCGACAGGCACCGACTCAAAGCAACGTGTGGCCTTCCAGGTACGTGACGGCAAGCCGTTCGGCCCGTCTGTCGAGGTCATGGACGATGTCGCAGCCCAGGTCGGTGACCTGCTCGTGGGCATGACACGCAAGGACGGCACCTGCACCTTCGACGCCGTCCGAGCGGGCGAGCAAGCCTGGACCAGTTCCATACCCTGCCCGGACCTCGGTTACCCGAAGGTCGACGTGTTCACCAACCGGATCTACGTCACCAATCCCTCCGGTGACGCCTACGACGTCGTCACCGCCGACCTCGAGGGTCGACGAGCCACCAGCTTCCGGGTTCGGACCGGACCGACCTCGGAATCGGATCGGACGCAGTTGTCGCCGACACCGGATGCGGTCGTGCTCGCGCTGACCGACCAGGTCTCCGCGTACTCCCCCACCACTGGGAAGCGTCTGTGGACCAAGAAGCTGACCCGAACCTCTCACGACGCGCTCGAGAAGACGAAGAAGATCTATCCCGGCATCGAGGTCAGCGGTCCGGTCATCGACCGGTACGAGAATGCGCCCCAGGCGTTGGCCGGACTCGCCATCGGGCGGGACGTACCGACGTACACGCACACCTACGTCGACGCAGCCTCCGGCAAGGAGTCGGCAGAGCTCGCCGCGCCCTATGGGGTCGCCTCCCTCGGGCTGGACGACGGACGTGTCCTGGTCCTCGGCGACGACGATCTCTGGCTCGTCGCCCCTTGAGGGCCCGATAAACCTGTTGCGTACGCCGGTCGCGGTCCTCCACCATGGAGCGCGACCGGCGATCCTCGTCCATAAGGCGCCCCTGATCGAGAGGAGCAGACCATGACTGTCGTTGTCCTGTGCCTGCCCACAGACCACATCTCTCGCATCAGGAGCACCCGAAGTGACTCAGGAGAACATCTCCGCTGATCCTCTCCAGAGGATCGACCCGAATTTCGTCTTCGACTTCCAGGCCTACGACGACCTGGACGACGGACAACGCTGGTCCACCTGGCTCTCCGTGGAGCCGCTCTCTCGTGGACCGGAGCCGCGCCCGGACTGGGTGGTGACCTCTCAGGGCGCCATCGACACCGAGCTCGGCATCCTCAAGACCGGTAAGGAGGCCGACGCCTTCCTGGTCGTACGGGCCGACCCGCTCTTCCCGGAGCAGGAGGCGCTGATGGTCGCCAAGCGCTACCGCGACGCCGACCACCGCACCTTCCACCGAGCGGCGAGCTACACCGAGGGCCGTTCGGTCAAGCGCTCCCGTGACGAGCGCGCGCTGAAGAAGGGCTCGACCTTCGGCCGCGAGGTCGCCAAGGCCGAGTGGGCCAACGCCGAGTGGAACGCGCTCGTACGCTGCTGGAACCTCGGCCTCCCGGTGCCCTATCCGGTGCAGATCGACGGGACCGAGATCCTGATGGAGTGGATCGCGGTCGACGACGGCAACGGTGAGCTCGAGACGGCGCCGCGGCTCGCGCAGACCCGGCCGGAGCACCACGTGCTGGAGATGTGGTGGGACGGGCTCGTCGACGCGCTGGCCACGATGGTGCAGGCCGGCCTGGTCCACGGTGACCTCTCGCCCTACAACATCCTGGCCCAGCAGGACCGGCTCGTGATCATCGACCTCCCTCAGATCATCGACCTGGTCGGCAACCCGCTGGGCTTCGACTTCCTGCTCCGCGACATCACCAACGTCGCGAAGTGGTTCCAGGCCCGAGGTCTGGAGGTCGACGAGCAGGAGGTCTACGCCGACCTGATGGCGCACGCCTTCTGAGCCCGCCATGTGCTGCCAGGAGTACGCAATGACGCACTCCTGGCAGCACAGCGCGGCGGTTCAGCCGCTGAAGGAGCAGACCTTGGGGGCTCCCTTGAAGAAGAGGTGACCCAAGATCGAGTTGCCGAGAAGCTGCGTACGCATCGTGACGCCCGAGGGATGCTCCAGATCGGCGGAGTCGAAGTCGCGGTTGGCGCCGGAGACCATGCCGTTCAGATTCTCCCGCTCGCTGATCCGCCATCCGTGGTCAGCGAGGTAGTCGAGGATCTCGACATATCCGGCAGCTCCCGCCTCGCTCACCTCATCGAAGGCAACCTCCTCGGTCGCCTCCCACGCGAACCACGCACCAACCTGGACCAGATGGTGGTCCGACTCGTCGATGCCGCACTCGCCCACCACGGCATCCTGCCGCCAGCGGAGCCCGTCAGGCGTCGGGATCGAGTTGATCTGCACAAGGTGGGGTTCGAGCTTGTCACGCCAGACCTCGAGCGCCTTCTGGTCCGTGACGACAGCGCGCTCCGCTTGTCTGCTCTCATCCACGCTCGCCCGGATAGCAAGCCCGGCAAGCAGCAGGAGGGTGCAGAGGATCGCGATGCCGATCCCCACTTCCACGACTACGCTGCGCGCCGCCACCGCGCGAAGAAGGCGCATCTAGCGGGCCAGGCCGCGCATCAGAGTGGCGACGACGTCCTCCAGCATCCGCTGTGACTGCTCGGGCGTCACGAAACCGGAGCCGACGAAGGTGGCCAGGCCCTGGATCGCGGCCAGGACGGTGACCCCGATGACCTCGGGGTCGCCGTCGACGACCTCACCACGGGCCTGGCCTTCGGTGAGCAGGGCGGTGGGGTGGGCGAAGGCGGCGGCGACGGCCTCGGCGATCTCGGCGCCGGAGGTCTCGCTGTGCTTGCGCGCGAACATCACCGAGAGCAGCGCCGGGTTGTCGGTGGCGAACTCCAGGTAGGCCGAGGCGAAGGTCACCAGGTCGTCGGTCAGCGAGCCGCGGGTGGCCAACGCGGCGTCCATCACCTCGCCCAGGCGCCGGAATCCGGCGACCGCGAGCGCGTCGAAGAGCGCGTTCTTGTCGCGGAAGTGGGCGCTCGGCGCGGCGTGGCTCACGCCCAGATCGCGGGCGATGCCGCGCAGCGAGAGCGCGTCGGTGCCCGACTCGCGCAACACCTCCTCCGCACGGCGGAGCACCGCGGCGCGCAGGTCGCCGTGGTGGTAGCGGGTCATCGTCTCGGTCATCAGGCACACCTTATCGAGATTTCACCGATTTAGACATTGTCAAGATTCTTGGCAGCGCCTAGATTGGAGTCATGACTGAACAGAAGTGGACTTCCGAGCGGCTGCCGTCCTTCGAGGGCCGCACCGTGATCGTCACCGGCGCGACCAGCGGCCTGGGCCGCGTCGCCGCCACCCAGCTGAGCGCGAAGGGCGCCCGCGTCGTCCTGGCCGTACGCAACGTCGCCGCCGGCGAAGAGGTGGCCGCCACGATCGGTGGCGGCGCCGAGGTGCGGGCGCTCGACCTGGCCGACCTCAGCTCGGTGCGGCACTTCGCCGAGCAGTGGGAGGGCGAGATCGACGTACTCATCAACAACGCCGGGATCATGATGGTGCCCAAGCGCCTCACGACCGACGGCTACGAGAGCCAGTTCGCCACCAACCACCTGGGGCACTTCGCGCTCACCAACCTGCTGCTCCCCCACATCACCGACCGCGTCGTGACGGTCGCCTCCTCGGCCCACCGCTGGGGCGGCTTCGACCTCGACGACCTCAACTGGGAGCGGCGCGATTACCGCACGGAGAGGGCCTACGGGCAGTCGAAGATCTCCAACCTGCTCTTCACCCTCGAGCTCCAGCGACGCCTGGAGGGCACCGGGCTCAGGGCGTACGCCGCCCACCCGGGCTACGCCGCGACCAACCTGCAGGGTCACACCGGCAACGCGCTCAAGCACGCCCTCATGGCGATCGGCAACCGGGTCGTCGCGCAGTCCGCGGAGGCGGGCGCCCTCCCGACCCTGTACGCAGCCAGCCAGGACCTGCCGTCTGGAAGCTACGTCGGGCCGGACGGGCTCGGCGAGTACCGCGGCAGTCCGACGCTCGTGGGCCGTACCGCGGTCGCCTCCGACCCCGAGCTCGCCCGCAAGCTGTGGACCGAGTCCGAGAGCCTGACCGGAGTCTCCTGGCCACTGTGAGTCGGTAGGTTTCTCGGTATGAAGCATCACCGGGGACGGCATGTCGACATCGAGTCGGTGGAGGAGCTCGACGGGCATCTGGCGGCGGGTGCGGGGAGCCTGAAGGGGTGGCGGCTGCGGTCGCTGGACCTGAGCTCGCGTTCCTCGGCCCTGCGGGAGACCGAGCTGGCCGGGGCGACGTTCCTCGGGTGCACCTTCGCACCCGGGGACGGCGACTACGCCGAGGACGAGGGCGCACTGGTGATGCCGGTGATCCCGGAGGCACCGGTCGATGTCTACCGCTCCCGGCTCTACACCGCCGATGAGCTCTACGACGACCCGGTCTATGCGCGGAGCCTGGATGCGAGGGCGTACGCCTGGCTGCAGCAGCCGCTCGACGCCGACGACGAGCTCGCGATCACCCTCCACGACCACGCGATCGACGCCGCGCTCGAGGCATGGGTGCGGGCGCGACGCGACGAGGGTACGCGGATCGTCGGGATGATGGGCGGGCACGCGCTGCGGCGCGGCGAGGAGGGCTACGCGACCGCCGCCCGCCTCGCCCAGCACATGGCGAGCCGTCATGTCGTCGCCACCGGCGGCGGCCCAGGAGCCATGGAGGCCGCCAACCTGGGCGCCTTCCTCGCCGGGGCGCCGAAGACGGCGCTCGACGATGCGCTCGCGTCGCTGGCCACGGTGCCGTCGTTCCGGCCCTCGATCCGGTCCTGGGCGCAGGTGGCTCTCGACGTACGGAACCAGGTCGACGGCAAGCCCGGAAGGTCGCTGGGGATCCCGACCTGGCACTACGGGCACGAGCCGCCCAACGTGTTCGCCGGGGCAATCGCGAAGTACTTCCGCAACGCCACCCGCGAGGCGGTGCTGCTGGAGGTCTGCGACGGCGGGATCGTCTTCCTACCCGGTGCGGGCGGCACCGTGCAGGAGGTCTTCCAGGACGCCTGCGAGAACTACTACGCCGACGCGAGCGCGGTCGCGCCGATGGTGCTGGTCGGGCGCAGCTACTGGACCGAGGAACTGCCGGTCTGGCCGCTCCTGCAGGCCCTGGCCCGGGGCCGAGCGATGGAGGGACACGTCCACCTCGTCGACACCGACGAGGAGGTACTCGACGTCATCGCAGCCGGCGCGCCCGGATGACGTCGCGGTAGTGGTCGACCAGGGCGGCGTTCACTGCGCCCCAGGACTTGTGCGCGACGCTCTTGCGGGCCTCGCGCCCCATCCGCAGCCGCAGCTGGGGGTCGTTGTGGAGCAGCGCGACGTGGGAGCCGAGGTCGTCGCGGCTGCCGGGCTCGTAGAAGAACCCGGTGACGCCGTCGGCGACCAGGTCCAGCGGCCCGCCCGAGCGCGGCGCGACGACCGGGACCCCGGAGGCGAGCGCCTCCTGGACCGCCTGGCAGAACGTCTCGTGGGAGCCGGTGTGCGCGAACACGTCGAGGGAGGCGTACGCAGCTCCGAGCTCCTCCCCCTGCAGCACGCCCATGAAGGTCGCGTTCGGGAGCAGGTGGCGCAGCTCGCGCTCCTGCGGGCCGCCACCGACGAGCACGACCTTGTACGCCGGGTTGTGCGCGAGCGGAGCCAGCAGGTGCAGCTCCTTCTCCTGGGCGAGGCGGCCGACGTACCCGACGATGGTCTCCCCGTTGGGCGCGAGCTGGGCGCGCAGGTCGTGGTCGATGCGGCTCGGGTGGAACAGCTCGACGTCGACGCCTCGCGGCCACAGCCCGGTCCGCTGTACGCCGAGACCCTCGAGCTGGGTCAGGGCCGACGAGCTCGGTGCCAGGGTGCGGTCGGCGGCCGAGTGGGCCTGACGGGTCAGCATCGCCGCTGCCTGCGGGCCGCCGACCGCCTTGTACTTGTCCCAGAAGCCGACCAGGTCCGTCTGGTAGATCGCCACGCTCGGGATGCCGAGCTCCTTGGCCACCAGCACCGCCTGCCGCCCGAGCAGCGCGGGTGAGGCGACGTGGATGACGTCGGGGCTGAACCGGCGCATCACCGCGCGCAGCTTGCGCCGCGTCTCCAGGCCGACACGGAAGTCCTTGTACACCCAGAACGTCGCGCCCCGGGTCCGGGTCACCGGGAATCCGGCATACTCGGTGGGCCCGGTGGGGGCCACGACCTCGACGGTGTGGCCATCGATCGCGAGATGCTCCAGCACGCGGCGTACGGAGTTCGTCACGCCGTTGACCTGGGGCAGGAACGACTCCGTGACGATGAGGACACGGAGCGGCTCTGAGTTGGCGGCGACCAGCGGGACCCGATCGAGGCTGATGCTCATGTTCCTGATCGTGAGCGCCGTCCGGCAACGTCACCCCCGACTTGGTTGACCGGTCGGTGAACCTCCCGTGGCCAGAACTCCGTGCCGGGCGACAGGTAGTCCGGGCGGTGTCATCAGCGGAAACGCCGCATGACTCTCAGAAATCTGTCGCCGCACCTCGGCCGGCGACAGAAGCCGGTGAGCCACCGTTCCTAGGCTCGCAGGCTCGCGATGTGCTGACACGCATCGTGAAAAGGGGGACGTACGCGGACCGGGCACCATGGCGCCCGGTTCGCGTACGTGGGTTGCCGCCCGCACGCTCGTTTGCCACGATCGCGGCATGACCACCGATGAGGAGCACATCCGGCCCGAAGGCGTCGACGACCTCACCGTCGAGGCGCTCGGCTCCATCAGCGAGGCACTCGAAGCGATCGAGATCGCCCGCGGTCATCTGTATGCGATGCATCGCATCACCGGCACGGCCGACCTCACCCTCGGCAAGGGTGTCGAGCAGCTGCGCGAGGCCGGCCACGCCGAGCTGGCGGACAGGTTCGAGCGCGAGCTCGTAGGACGCAACGTGCTCGACGGCAGGTGGACGTTTCAGATCGTCGAGGAGTACGACGACGGCTACTACGCCACGTTCAAGCGGCTGGAGAAGGAGGCTCGCGACACTCTCGTCGAGGGCAAGCGGCACCTCTACGAGTCGGAGATGAAGGAAGTACGCCGCACCCAAGGCCGACACGGACACGAGAGCCGGCCCGAGCCAGGGGCTTGAGCCGGCCGATCACGTGTCGCGCTAGGACACCGACTGAGCCGCGAGCTGGCCGCAGGCACCGTCGATCTCACGACCGCGAGTGTCGCGGACGGTGGTGGAGATGCCCTTGGCCTCGAGGCGGCGTACGAACTCGCGCTCGTCCTCCGGGTCGGAGGCGGTCCACTTCGAGCCGGGGGTCGGGTTGAGGGGGATCAGGTTGACGTGGACCCAGCCCCAGTCGCCGTAGGAGTTGAGGACCTCGGCGAGCAGGTCGGCGCGCCAGCCCTGGTCGTTGATGCCGCGCATCATCGCGTACTCGATGGAGACCCGGCGCTTCGTCACGCGCGCGTAGTTCCAGGCGGCGTCGACGGTCTCGGCGACCGAGAAGCGGGTGTTGATCGGAACGAGCTCGTTGCGCAGGTCGTCGTCGGGCGCGTGCAGCGAGAGGGCGAGGGTGACCGGGATGCCCTCCTCGGTGAGCTGCTTGATCCGGGGTACGAGGCCGACGGTGGAGACGGTCACGTGGCGCGCCGAGAGCCCCAGGCCCTCGGGGGCCGGCGAGGTGAGACGGCGGACCGCGCCCATCAGCGCCTTGTAGTTGGCCATCGGCTCCCCCATGCCCATGAAGACCACGTTGGAGAGACGACCGGGGCCGCCGGGGATCTCGCCGCTGGCCATCTGCCGGGCCGCGACGACGACCTGGTGGACGATCTCGGCGGTCGACATGTTGCGCTCGAGACCGCCCTGGCCGGTCGCGCAGAACGGGCAGGCCATGCCGCAGCCGGCCTGGGAGGAGATGCAGACCGTGGCGCGGTCGGTGTAGCGCATCAGCACCGACTCGACGAGGGCGCCGTCGAAGAGCTTCCACAGCGTCTTACGGGTGGTGCCCTTGTCGGCCTCCTGCTGACTGATCGGCGTCATCAGGTCGGGCAGGAAGGTGTTGACCAGCTCCTGGCGCTGGCTGGCGGGAAGGTCGGTCATCTTCTCGGGGTCGTCGACCAGCCGCTCGAAGTAGTGCACCGAGAGCTGCTTGGCCCGGAACCCCGGAAGCCCGGCCTCCTTCGCCGCGTCCTGACGGCCGGCCAGGTCGAGGTCGGCCAGGTGGCGCGGCGGCTTCCCGCGGCCCTTGGGCGGCGCCATCACCAGGGGCAGGCGGCGCCCCTCCATCGCGGCGGCCTCGGCCTCGGGGCTGTGCGGGGCCGGTACGTTCGCAGGGCGGGGCTCGGTCACTGCTTCATTGTCCCACCGTGGTGCGGCGTACGGCTAAACCTGGATCCGGCCCGCCCGGTCAGCCCGTCTTCAGCAGGATCCAGAAGACCAGCGAGCCGACACCGACCACCACCAGCACGGTGAGGATGATCCCCAGCCAGACGAACTCGGCCAAGCGGCGGGTCTTGCGCGGGATGAGCAGGGCCAGGGGCACCAGCAGGGTCAGCGCCACCCACGGAAACAGCTCCTCGGCCCGCTCCTGCCCGACCACCCAGGTCAGCAGCGCGCCCCAAGTGCCGGGCACCAGGATCGCGTACGCCAATCCGATGTAGAACCCGACCAGGGCCGCCACGGTCGGGTGCGAGTCGTGCAGCCAGGCCCACACTCCACCCGACCCCGAGGACTCCTCCTCCGGGCCGTGATCTGCCTCGACGTCTGGATCGGGGTCCACGTCGAGGTCCGCGGGACGCTGGGTCACTCTTCAACCGTAGCGCCGAACGACGTCATCCTTTGGTAAAGAATCGCTGCCCCGACGAACTCGGGGTGATTGCGGCCGATCAGGCGTCGACGGTGATCAGGTCCGGGAAGCCGAGGTCTCGCCACCGGGCGAGATCTGGGGGTGCGCCGGTCAGCTCGCTCACCAGGACGGTCCAGGCCGTGCCGTGGCCGATGAGCACGACGTCCTCGCCCGCGTGCGCCGACAGGATCCCGGCGACCGCCTTCGTGACGCGGGCGCGGCACTCGTCGAGCGGCTCCCAGCCGTCGTACGCAGGCACCGTCGGTTCCGCGAACGCACGCTCGACCGTGGCATGGAAGTCCTCGACCCACGCCTCGCCGCGGCGGTGCTCACGGAGAGCGTCGACCACGCCGACGTCGCCATCGGTGAGAAGCTGGGCGGTCTGCTGTGCCTTGGGCTCGGGCGAGGAGTACCACGCGGCGCCGGCCGGGAGCCGGTCACGCAGGGCCCAGACGTCGTCGAACCCGGCCGGGTCGAGCTCCCAGTGCTCCGCGGCGACGCCGCGCACCTGGATGGGTCGTCCGTGGCGTACGAGGAAGAGCATCAGGCTGGAACCTGCTCAAAAGACGGCGTAGTGGAGGATCAGCCAGACCGGGGCGACGGTCGCCAGGAGCGAGTCGAGGCGGTCCATGAGGCCGCCGTGGCCGGGGATGATCTGGCTCATGTCCTTGATGCCCAGGTCGCGCTTGATGACCGACTCGACCAGGTCGCCGAGGACAGCCATCACGCAGGCGACCACGCCGAGCGCGACACCGACCCACCAGGCTCCGTCGAGCAGCCATACGACCAGACCGACGCCGGTGGCGACGGTGAAGACCACCGAGCCGGCGAAGCCCTCCCACGACTTCTTCGGGGAGATCACCGGGGCCATCGGGTGCTTGCCGAAGAGGACCCCGGCCACGTAGCCGCCGATGTCGGACATGATCGTGAGCAGGACCCAGACGATGATGCCGCGTACGCCGTCATCCGAGAGACCACCCGAGGTCCAGCCGCCGCCCTCGCCGAGCATGAGTGCGACGAACGAGCCCAGGAACGGCAGGTAGAACAGGGTGAGAACAGCGGCAGCCGACGTGCGTACGTAGCCGTCGACCCCACGCCGTAGCACCCACAGCATGATCACCAGCGCGGTCACCGCGGTTGCCGTCACCAGCGCGTCCGAGCCCAGGAAATAGGCGACCAGGACCATCACCGTGCCGCCGATCATCAGCGGCTGCTCGGGGACGTCCATGTCCTTGGCCATCAGGCCCCGGTGGAGCTCCCAGACCGCGGCGACGACCGCCGCGACGACGATCAGCATGAACGCCGTCTTCACGAACATCAGGCTCAGCGCGATCGCGACCAGGAGGACGACGGCCGAGCCGATCGCTGCGGGGAGGTTGCGGCCGGCGCGGCCGTAGTCCTTCTTCGGCGGCTCGGAAGCAGCAGGAGAAGGAGACGGCGGCGTCTGGCTCACAAGGGATTCCTTCATGCTCAGGTCCTTTTCTGGGTCTCGATCCGCGTCACTCGCCCGCGCGAATGTGTCGCTCGCTGGATCTCGACACGCGGTCACGCCTTCGCAAGCTCAGGCGTGCGCTCGCTCGATCTTTCGCGTTGTGACCCTGCTCGCTTCGCTCGCAGGGTCACAGGCTCAAACCTCGAGCAGCTCGGCTTCCTTGGACTTGAGCAGCTCGTCGATCGCGTCGGTGTGCTTCTTGGTGAGGCTGTCGAGGCGCTTCTCGGCACCGGTGACGTCGTCCTTGCTGGCCTCGCCGTCCTTCTCGAGCTTCTCCAGGTTCTGCTTGGCCTTCTGGCGCACCTGGCGCACCGAGACGCGACCCTGCTCGGCCTTCTCCTTGGCGAGCTTGATGTATTCCTTGCGACGCTCTTCCGTGAGCTCGGGGAAGACCGCGCGCAGGATCTTGCCGTCGTTGGACGGGTTGACACCGAGGTCGGAGTCGCGGATCGCCTTCTCGACGTTGGCCATCGCGCCGATGTCGAACGGGGCGATGTTGATGATCCGCGGCTCGGGGCTGGTGAACGAGGCGAGCTGCTGGATCGGCGTCGGAGTGCCGTAGTAGTCGACCAGGATCTTGCTGAACATCTGCGGAGTGGCGCGGCCAGCACGGATGGTGGAGAAGTCCTCACGCGTGGAGTCCACCGACTTCACCATCTTGCTGTCGGCCTCGTTGAGGATGTCGTTGATCACCGGATGCTCCTGTGCGCTCGTAAGTGTTGTGTTGTGGGTGGCGTGTGGGCTCGTGCCGCTCAGCCAGCGGTGACGAGCGTACCGATCTTCTCACCCTGGACGATCCGGTAGACCGCCCCCTCGTCCTCCGCGCCGTAGACCACGATGGGCATCTTGTTCTCCATGCAGAGGGCGAACGCGGTGGCGTCGGCGATCTTGAGCTGCTTCTGCAGCGCCTCGCCGAAAGTGATCTCATCGTACTTCGTCGCCGTCGGGTCCTTCTTCGGGTCTGCGGTGTAGATCCCGTCGACGCCGTTCTTGGCCATCAGGACGACCTCAGCGTGGACCTCGAGGGCGCGCTGGGCGGCGACGGTGTCGGTGGAGAAGTAGGGCATGCCGGAGCCGGCGCCGAAGATCACGACGCGGCCCTTCTCGAGGTGACGCATGGCCTTGCGCGGGATGTAGGGCTCGGCGACCTGGCCCATCGTGATCGCGGTCTGCACCCGGGTGTCGACACCCTCCTTCTCGAGGAAGTCCTGCAGCGCGAGGCAGTTCATGACGGTGCCGAGCATGCCCATGTAGTCGGCGCGGGACCGGTCCATGCCGGCCAGCTGGAGCTCGGCGCCGCGGAAGAAGTTGCCACCGCCGACAACGATCGCGATCTGCACGCCGGAGGAGGCGACAGCGGAGATCTCCTTGGCGATCGAGGCGACCACGATGGGGTCGACGCCGACCTCGCCACCGCCGAAGTTCTCTCCGGACAGCTTGATCAGGATGCGCTGGTAGCGGGTCATGCCGTGGCCTTTCCTGGGGCGACGTCTTGCGGGGTGTTGCATGTGGGGATGGCGTACGAAAGGGCCGGTCCGATGATCACCATTCGGTTCATCGGACCGGCCCCTTTCGTCGTACGTTGCTGCTCAACCTAACTGATCACGCGCTGTTCGCGCGGAATCAGGCTCGGTTCAGGCGCCGACGTCGAAGCGGGCGAACTGCTTCACCTGCGTGTTGGCGGCGTCGAGGACCTGCTTGACGGACTTCTTCGACTCGAAGACCGACTCCTGGTCGAGCAGGACGATCTCCTTGAAGAACGCCTTGATCCGACCCTCGACGATCTTGGCGACGGCAGCCTCGGGCTTGCCCTCCTCGAGCGTCTTCTTGGTGAGGACGTCCTTCTCGGCGTCGACCACGTCGGCCGGCACCTCGTCGGAGGTGAGGTACTGCGCCTTGAGAGCGGCAGCCTGCTGGGCGGCCTGCTTCGCGGCCGCCTCGTCACCCTCGTAGGCGACCATGACGCCGAGGCTCGGCGGCAGGTCGGAGGCCTTCTTGTGCAGGTAGACCGTGGTCTCACCCTCGAAGTAGGCCACCTGGCCGAGCTCGATCTTCTCGCCGATGGTGCGGGCGAGCTCCTCGACGGTCTCGCCGACCGTCTTGTCGCCGAGCGAGATGGCCTTGAGGGTCTCGAGGTCGTTGGCCTTGTTGGCGTCGGCAGCCTCGGCGATCTGCTGGGCAGCAGCGACGAAGCCCTCGTTCTTGGCAACGAAGTCGGTCTCCGAGAGGAGGCTGACCAGAGCGTTGCCGGACGTCGCGACGAGGCCGGCCGAGGTGGTGCGCTCCGCGGCGCGGGCGGCGGCCTTGGCCGTGCCCTTGACGCGAAGGATCTCGACAGCCTTGTCGAAGTTGCCGTCAGCCTCGTCGAGCGCCTTCTTGCAGTCCATCATGCCGGCCTGGGTCAGCTCACGGAGCTTCTTGACGTCGGCAGCGGTGTAAGCCATGTGTGTCTTCCTCTGACTGTTAAGTGGCTCTTGGGTGGACGATGAGGCTCAGGCCTCGGCCGGGGCCTCAGGGGACTCGGCGGGGGTCTCCTCGGCCGGAGCCTCGGTGGTCTCAGCAGCCTCGGCGGGAGCCTCAGCGGCCTCGGCGGCGGGGGTCTCCTCGGCGGGGGTCTCCTCGGCCTTGGCCTCCTCGGCAGCCGGGGTCGCCAGGAGCTCGCGCTCCCACTCGGCCAGCGGCTCCTCGGCGGTGGCGCCCTCGGTGCCCTCGGTCTTGCCACCGGAGCGGGCGATGAGGCCCTCGGCGACGGCGTCGGCGACCACGCGGGTCAGCAGGCCGACCGCGCGGATGGCGTCGTCGTTGCCCGGGATCGGGAAGTCGACCTCGTCGGGGTCGCAGTTGGTGTCCAGGATGCCGACGATCGGGATCCTGAGCTTGCGGGCCTCCTCGACAGCGAGGTGCTCCTTCTTGGTGTCGACGATCCACACGGCGGACGGGGTGCGGCCCATCTCGCGGATGCCGCCCAGGGTCTTCTCGAGCTTGTCGCGCTCCCGCTTCATCTGCAGGAGCTCCTTCTTCGTGCGGCCGGAGCCGGCGACGTCGTCGAAGTTGACCTCGTCGAGCTCCTTGAGGCGGTTGATCCGCTGGTGCACGGTCTGGAAGTTGGTGAGCATGCCGCCCAGCCAGCGCTGGTTGACGTAGGGCATCCCGACGCGCGTCGCCTGCTCGGCGATGGCCTCCTGGGCCTGCTTCTTGGTGCCCACGAACATGATCGTGCCGCCCTTGGCCACGGTCTCCTTGATGAAGGCGTAGCTGCGGTCGATGTAGGCCAGCGACTGCTGCAGGTCGATGATGTAGATGCCGTTGCGGTCCGTGAGGATGAACCGCTTCATCTTCGGGTTCCAGCGACGGGTCTGGTGTCCGAAGTGGACGCCGCTCTCGAGGAGCTGGCGCATGGTCACGACTGCCATGATGTTTGTTCTCCTAGGTGTTGGCCCGCGTGTGCACCGCTGGTAGCTCGACCTTGCGTTTCTCGAGGTCGGGCGGGTGTTGGCGCGAGCCGGTCGGTTTTCAGTTTCGCGCCCATCGGTGGTGATGGGCCCTGACGCCTGCGCGCGGTCCGACCTGAACGTGCTGCTCGGGACTGAGGGCCGCGCCCGCGGGCGACCGGCGTCTCGGAGCGAGGCACCGTCGCGGTCTGCTGGCGTGCGAAGTCAGCCCACAAGGGGCTGCCGGTCCAAGACTAGCCGCCGACCGGGGTCTCGGGCCAATCCGCTGTGACCTGCTCCGGCGCGGGCCGATCAGTGTCCACAGGGGTGTCTCGGGTCGGAGTTATCCACAGGACGTACGCCGCTCGTTGTGCGGTTCCTCGATCCGGGGTTGTCTGCTCGTCATGACCTCGTACCGCCTCTCCGACCGGGCCCGCGCCCTCGTCGCGGCCCTGTTCCTCGTCGTCCTCATCGCCCCGGCAAGCCCAGCTCTCGGAACGCCACGTGCCGAGGTGGCGCCGTCCGGCGCCTCGCTGGGTGGGGCTGTGGGTCACGACGAGGGTCCGAGCTCGGTCGGAGGGGCGGACGAGGTCCCGCAGGGCGAATGGCCGCTGGCACCCCAGCCGGAGGTCGTTCGCCGCTTCGACCCGCCAGATGCTCCGTGGGGTGCGGGGCATCGCGGCGTGGACCTGGCCGGGGCGCCGGGTGCGATCGTTCGCGCCGCGATGGCCGGGACGGTCGCGTTCGTCGGAGTGATCGCCGGCAAGGCGGTGGTGAGCGTCGACCACGGAGCCACGCGGACCACCTATGAGCCGGTCGCGGCCACCGTGGCCGTCGGCGATCCGGTGGCGGCCGGAGCCCCGCTGGGTCGGCTCGGCATCGCCGGCTCCCACTGCTTCCCGGCCGCCTGCCTGCACTGGGGCTGGATCCGCAACGCGGACAATGTCTACCTCGACCCGCTGCTGCTCGTCGACGCACCGCAGCCGGTCCGGCTCCTCCCTCTCTGGCGCGGCGACCCGGTCCGGTAGGCCGAATCGGCAGTAGTGGCGGGCCGAAACTGTAGTAGTGGGCGACGAAACTCGACTTTCGTCGCCCACAACTCACTTCTCGACCGGCCACAACTACACACTCGGCCGACGCGGTTGACGTCTCGGCGAGTCAGGCGCGGGGGTGGGCCTGGCGGTAGGCCTTGCGGAGCCGGTCGCTGCTGACGTGGGTGTAGATCTGGGTGGTGGCCAGGCTGGCGTGACCTAGGAGCTCTTGGACCGAGCGCAGGTCGGCGCCACCTTCGAGGAGGTGGGTGGCGGTGCTGTGGCGCAGTCCGTGGGGCCCGAGGTCGGGGGCACCCGGGACGTCGGCGAGGCGGCGGTGGACGAGGGTTCGTACGGCGCGCTGATCGAGCCGGCCGCCACGGGCACCTAGGAACAGGGCCGGGCCGGAGGACTCGTTGACCAGCTGCGGGCGGCCACGGACGACCCACCGGTCGAGCGCCCGCACCGCGGGGCCGCCGAAGGGCACCATCCGCTCTTTGCGTCCCTTGCCGAGCACGCGGATGATCCGGCGCTCGTAGTCGACATCGTCCAGGTCGAGGCCGACGAGCTCGCCGACGCGGGCGCCGGTCGCGTAGAGCATCTCCAGCACGGCGATGTCGCGCATCCCGACCGGCGTGCCGTCCTCGGCTGCGGTGATGGCGGCGGCGATGAGGGACTCGACCTCATCGG
>NZ_JBEZZS010000059.1:0-20015 GCF_040639295.1 Nocardioides sp. NPDC023903
AGGGCCGGACGTCAGCACACGGCGGTGGTCAGGACCAGTAGATGACGACCCCGTCGCCGATGTTGACCTGGTCGTAGAGGGAGGTGATGGCGCCGCGCTGACGCAACCGCCGGTCGCACCCGAGCCGTTGACGTGCAGGAAGATCCCGGCGCCGCGGTAGCGGACCGGGTTGTCGTAGTTGTACTTGATGACGACCGCGTACTCGTACTGCGTCGGGTAGGCCGCTAGCCGCTCGGAGCTGTTCACGTCGCTGGCCGGGAGCCAGTAGCGGAAACCGCCCTGCGACTTGAGGCGGTAACGGTTGTAGTAGGCCGAGTTGTTGTCCTGGACCCAGTAGGACTCGCTGGTGATCTTTCGGTGGCTGAGCTTCTGCGTGGTCGCCTTGGCGTGGGTGCCGAAGGTGGACATCAGACTGAAGGTGCCCATCGGGGTGGTGCTGGTGCCCTGCTTGCGCTGGTCGCGCGCCACGAGTCCGCCGGAGCCGATCCGCCCGTTGGTCGTCATGAACTTCTGCGTCCACCTCCCGTCGGCCTTCACCCAGAAGCGGACGTTGGCGTACGTCCCTGAGGTCCGGTTCACGGTGACGACCTGCGTGCCACCGTAAGGAACGGCCACCGAGACGCCGTCGAGGACCACCGTCGTCGCGGCGCCGGCGTTGGAGGGTAGAAGGGAGAACATGGCAGCAGCGGTCGCAACGACAGCGACAACACCGCCGACCAGACCTGTTCTCCGGTCGATCGAGAGTCTCACGAGACTTCTCCTTGTGCATGGGGGATGCTCCGATCCGAGCGATCGGACCGCGGAAGCCTAGTGGGGTATGTAAGCGTTTACCCGGGAGTAGCGGTAACGAGTCCGGCACAAATCGCTCTTTGAGGCGATTCGATCGGGCCTGGGCGGCGTACGAACCGCTGTGTGAACGCGGCGCGGAACAGATCCTCGGCGGCGATGGTTGAACGTCGATATGACGCAGACCTCCCCCGATTCCGAGAAGACCGCTGCCGACTTCTGGTTCGACCCCGCCTGTCCGTTCGCCTGGATCACCTCGCGCTGGATCCTCGAGGTCGAGAAGGTGCGTGACGTCGAGGTGACCTGGCACATCATGAGCCTGGCGTACCTGAATCAGGACAAGGACATCCCCGAGGACTACCGGAAGATGCTCGCGACCGCGTGGGGCCCGGTGCGGGTCTGCATGGCGGTGCAGAACGAATACGGCCAGGAGAAGCTGGCCGAGATCTACACGGCGCTCGGCACCCGGCGCCACGTGGAGAAGAAGGAGTTCACCCGCGAGGTCATCGAGGACGCTCTGGCCTCGGTAGAGCTGCCCGTCGAGCTCGCCGACGCGATGGACGACTCGTCGTTCGACGAGGACATCGCCAAGTCCCACCACGAGGGCATGGACCAGGTCGGCAACGACGTCGGCACCCCGACGATCGCGATGAACGGCTCCGCGTTCTTCGGCCCGGTCATCTCCAAGGCGCCCAAGGGTGAGGAGGCCGGCAAGCTCTGGGACGGCTTCCAGCTGATCACCGCCTACCCCTACGTCTACGAGCTCAAGCGCGCCCGGGTCCACGACCTCGACTTCAGCTGAGGTACTGACCGCGAGGAATTTTGCGGTGACGCCGAGGTCTACCAGTCGTACGTTGGCAGGGTGACTACTACAGACGACGCAGGACTTCTCTCGCGGGCGCTGGACCAGACCGGCGACCTGCTCGACCGGGTGCACGCCGAGACCGTCTCGCGGCCGACGCCGTGCCGCCAGTGGGACGTCGGCACGCTGGCCGACCACGTGATCGCCGACGGCACCAACTTCGTCACGATGCTTCGTGGCGGGGAGCCCGACTGGGGCGCGCCGGCCCCGCACATCACCGAGAGCTGGGGGCCGACGTTCAAGGTCGGTGCCGACGACGTGCTGCATGCCTGGGACCAGGGCCCGGGCACCGACGGCTGGGAGGGCGGCGCGTCGGTGCCGGTCGGCCTGCTCGTCGCCGAGTACGCCACCCACTCCTGGGACCTCGCGCAGGCACTCGACGTCCCGACCTCCGAGCTCGACCCGGAGCTGGCCGAGGTCGGGCTCGAGTTCATGAAGGCGACCTTGAAACCGGAGATGCGCACGGGCGCGTTCGAGGCCGAGGTGGCGGCGCCGGAGGGGGCTGGAGCGTACGAGCGGCTGGCTGCTTTCGCGGGGCGTCGCGTGGCCTGATCTCGCGGCTGTTGGCGCTGATCTATTACGGTTTCCATCGCGAGGCGTCCCTGCGATCATCCGATGATGAGGTTGATGTCATCGCTTCGCACCCTGGCGTTCATGGGTGCCTCCGCCGTGCTGCTGGCAGGTGCCAGCGGCTGCGGCGGTGCTGACGGTCCTGCGAAGGACAAGGCGTACGCCGACGAGAGCCCCAAGACGATCGTCGGTGACGCCAAGGAGGCGATGGACGCACTCAAGACAGTGCGGATCGCCGGAGACATAGAGGACGAGGGTGACACGATGTCCCTCGACCTGCAGGTCTCGACCACCGGTGACTGCACCGGAACCATGAGCATGTCCACCGGAGAACTGAGCCTGCTGTCGGTCGGCGGGAAGCTCTGGTTCAAGGGCGACGACAAGTTCTGGAATGACGCCGCCGGTGGCGATGCCGCCGCAGTGAAGGAGATGGTCGGAGACAAGTGGATCGTCGGTGGCGAGGACATGACTGACCTCAGCGAGATCTGCAACTGGGGTACGTTCAGCGAGGAGGTCTTCGGGAACTTCAAGATGAACAACCTGGAGAGCCTCACCATGAAGGTCGCCGGCGACGAGCAGGTCGATGGGCAGGCCGCGGTGAAGCTCGAGGACCGTGGCGGCGACGACCCCGGCATGATCTACGTTCTCGAGGCCGATCCGCACTACATCCTCAAGATGACGGGCGGCGGCGCCGGGCAGATGACATTCAGCGACTTCGACGTGCCGCTGAATGTCAAGGCTCCGGGTCCGAAGCAGCAGATCGACTTCGACAACATGGGTTGATCCGTCATCGGGTGATCCGGCGGCACCTGGTCGCCCACGGCCGCGTACGCTGGCGTCCGTGGTCGACCAGATGGGAGTGCTCGCGCTGCAGCGGGCCCTGACGCAGGCAGCAGAGCTTCTCGACACCGTCACGGCGGACGACCTGACCCGGCCGACGCCGTGCCCCGAGTGGGATCTGCGCAAGCTGGCCAACCACATGATCGCCCAGCCCCGCGTCTTCGTGACGATGCTCCAGGGCTCGCCGCCGGGATGGGACGGGCGCGAGGACTATGCGGTCAACCTGGGCGAGGAGCTGCGCACCAGGGGCAACGCGCTGATCAACCTGTGGCGCGAGGTCGGCCCCGACGACATGGTGATGATCGACCCCGACTGGCAGTCCGCCGAGATCGCGGTCCACACCTGGGACCTGTGCGCGGCGCTCGGCCGCCCGACCGACGGCCTCGACGAGGCGGTCGCCCAGCGGGCGGTCGTCGCGATGGACCGCATCCTCGGGCCGGAGCGCAAGGGCCGGGCCTTCGCCAACGCGCTCTCGGCGCCTGAGGGATCGGGTGCTTACGAGCACCTGGCTGCGTACGCCGGGAGGCCGGTGCCGTTCGTGCCGGCCCCGTCGCTTTAGTCACAGAAGTCCCAAACGACACACCGAACACATGCGTTTGCGGCATGTCGGGCGCTCGACTCTTCAAAATCAAGGGTATGGCCAGCTTCCCCCGCGTCATCACCATGACCCTGACCGCTGTCGTTGTCGGCGCGTCGATGCTCGTTCCGGCCATCGGCTCGGCGATCGATCCGGCGGCCGCCGAAGACGGCCAGCTGATCAAGCTGCCTCGTCTCGAGGACGGCATCGCCACCCGTGACGTGAAGCTGCCGCCGCGGCTGACCGAGCGGTCCGTCGCCGCGGCCTCGACCGAGAAGCTGCGTACGACCACCTTCTCGATGGTCGGGGTCTCCTGGACCGGGGCGGAGACCCCCCAGGTCGAGGTGCGGGTGAGCAAGTCGGACACGTGGCGCGAGTGGCAGGAGCTGCCGCTGCAGGAGGACCTGCCCGATGGTGCCGAGAGCGTCGCCGCGCGCGGCAAGATCGAGCGCCGGGGCACCCAGCCGGTGTGGACCGGGCGGGCCAGCGGCGTACAGGTGCGGGTCGAGGGTGCGCAGCCCAAGGACCTGAAGCTGACCCTGATCAACACCGGGCCGCAGGAGGACGTCAAGGCTCCGAAGAACGAGGCCGACGACCTCGGCTATGGCAGCGCTTCGAACGACAGCGCCAACGGCCGGGTCGCGCGGTCGCGACCGAAGTGGGCGCCGAAGCCGACGATCTTCACCCGGTCGCAGTGGGGTGCCAACAACTCCTGGCGCAACGGCCGCCCGGAGTACAACAGCTCGCTCAAGCAGGTCCACATCCACCACACCGCCACGAGCAACAACTACTCCAAGGGCGATGTGCCGGGGATCATCCGCGGCATCTACAGCTATCACACCAGGTCACTGGGGTGGTTCGACATCGCGTACAACTTCCTCATCGACAAGTACGGGCGTGCCTGGGAGGGCCGCTCCGGCGGCATCGACCGGCTCGTCAAGGGCGCCCACACGCGTGGCTTCAACCACCAGTCGATGGGCATCGCCCTGATCGGCAACTTCGAGAACGTACGTCCCTCCGATGACGCCCTCATCAAGACCGAGCGGATGGCTGCTTGGAAGCTAGACATGGCCGGTCGCGACGAGCGCGGCACGCTCGAGACGATCTCGAAGGGGAGCGACCGGTTCCCGGCCGGCCGACGGGTGCGGGTCTGGGTCATCGACGGCCACTTCCACACCAACGAGACCTCCTGCCCGGGCGCCCAGCTCGCCAAGTGGCTGCCGTGGATCCGGAAGTACGCCTACCAGCGGGACCAGATGTTCAACCCGTGATCCGGGTTGCCGGTGTCGATATAAAACGAGTGGCTTCCTCTCCCTAGGATGGGGCCATGAGCAACGTTCTGTCCGCAGTCGCCTGGCCGTACGCAAACGGCCCGCGCCACATCGGCCATGTGGCCGGTTTCGGCGTGCCCTCCGACGTCTTCAGTCGGTACATGCGGATGGCGGGCCACGACGTGCTCATGGTCTCCGGCTCCGACGAGCACGGCACCCCGATCCTGATCGCCGCCGACGAGGCCGGCGTGACTCCCCAGGAGCTCGTCGACAAGAACCACCGGATCATCGTCGAGGATCTGGTCTCGCTCGGTCTGACGTACGACCTGTTCACCCGCACCACCTCGGCAAACCACCACACCGTGGTGCAGGACCTGTTCCTCGGCGTCTACGAGAACGGCTACTTCATCGAGCAGACCTCGAAGGGCGCGATCTCGCCGTCGACCGGACGCACGCTGCCGGACCGCTACATCGAGGGCACCTGCCCGATCTGCGGCGCCGACGGCGCGCGCGGTGACCAGTGCGACAACTGCGGCAACCAGCTCGACCCCGACCAGCTGATCAACCCGGTCTCCAAGATCAACGGTGAGACACCGGAGTTCGTCGAGACCCAGCACTTCTTCTTGGACCTGCCGGCGCTGGCCGACGCGCTGCACGCCTACCTCGACGAGCGTGAGCAGACCGGTCTGTGGCGTCCCAACGTGATCCGGTTCTCGCAGAACATCCTCAAGGAGATCCGCCCGCGGGCGATGACCCGCGACATCGACTGGGGCATCCGGGTTCCGCTCGACGGCTGGCGCGACAACCCGACCAAGCGGATGTACGTCTGGTTCGACGCCGTCATCGGCTACCTTTCCGCTTCGATCGAGTGGGCCCGGCGCGCGGGTGACCCCGAGGCCTGGCGTCGCTGGTGGAACGACCCCGAGGCGTTGACCTACTACTTCATGGGCAAGGACAACATCGTCTTCCATGCCCAGATCTGGCCGGCGGAGCTGCTGGCCTACGGGGGGCGTGGTGCGAAGGGCGGTGAGCCCGGGCCGTACGGCGATCTCAACCTGCCGACCGAGGTCGTCTCCAGCGAGTATCTGACGATGGAGGGCAAGAAGTTCTCCTCCTCGAAGAAGATTGTGATCTACGTACGCGACCTCCTCTCGCGCTACCAGCCCGACGCGTTCCGCTACTTCGTGGCCGCCGCCGGCCCCGAGTCGAACGACTCCGACTTCACCTGGGCGGAGTTCGTGCGGCGTACGAACGACGAGCTCGTCGCCGGCTGGGGCAACCTGGTCAACCGCACCGCCACCCTGATCGCGAAGAACTTCGGCGAGCTGCCCCCCGCCGGGACGCTGACCGAGGCAGACCAGGCGATCCTGGACACCGTCGGCGCCGCGTTCGGCACCGTGGGCGACCTGATCGGCCGTCACCGGCAGAAGCAGGCCATCGGCGAGGCGATGCGTGCGGTCGGCGAGGTCAACAAGTACGTCACCGACCTCGAGCCGTGGAAGCTGGCCAAGGCTCCCGAGGACCGCGAGCGACTCGGCACCGTGCTGCACGTGATGGCACAGTGCGTCGTCGACCTCAACCTGATCCTGTCCCCGTTCCTGCCGTTCTCCGCCAACGAGATCGACAAGGCGCTCGGTGGCAAGGGTGAGGTCGCCCCGATGCCCCGCATCGAGGAGGTCGAGGACCTCGACGACGGCAAGCCCTACCCGATCATCACCGGCGACTACTCCGGCGCCCCGACCTGGGGACGCCACGACATCGTCGTCGGCACCCCGGTCGCCAAGCCCACCCCGGTCTTCCAGAAGCTGGACACCGCGATCATCGACGAGGAGCTCGACCGCCTGGGCATCAAGCCGGAGTAGCGGCTGCGCTTTGCTGCGGTCGGGTTCGATACGCCGTACGTGCGGCGCATCGCGCTCATGCGGGGACACATATGGCTCCCGGTTATCCGGGACGGCCACGTTCTGCCGAGCCTATGATCCGCGTTATGGCATTCCTGCGCAGGAGCGTGAGTAAGAGCAGCGGCCATCCGGTGAGTGAGTTCTGGGCATGGTGGGGCGAGGGTGGTCACGGGCTCGACCCGAGCCGGATGTCGCCAGAGGTCGACGAGCTCAATCGGCTGGTCATGGCGATCAACCCCGATCTGACCTGGCATTTCGGTCCTGGCCAGGATGCGGAGCACCGGCTCACCGTGACATCCTCTGGCGTCGCGGCAGTGCGACCTGCCGCCGAGCGTTGGCTGCGCGCAGCGCCCTCCGCCGACACCCGCTGGGAGTTCTCGGCCACGATGGATGCGGATCCGGAAGCACTTACGCGCAAACTCAAGATCGAGGGCTATGAGGTAGATCTATCCGAGACCGTCTTCGGGATCGAGCCCGAGTTCAAGAGGTTCCGGGCCGATGTCGAGGTGCACCACCCGCAATTCGCCGAGATGGAGGAATCCGTTCGCCGGCAGATCGCATACATGGTTCTGGACTGGCTCCTCGGTGAGGACGATGTCGAGCGCTGGATCGGCGGGATCGACGCTGTCACCGCGCATCCAAGCAACGCGGTCTCCGGTGCAGCGTTGACTGCGGTGGTCCGTGAGATCGAGGCCAAACGAGATCCTGATACCTGGGCACTCGGGCAGTGGACCGGGCCTAACGGTTTGCCTGGGCTAGCGACTCTCAGGCCTGGCATCCGCTGGCTAGACCACCCGGTCATGGACCGCCATCAGGCAGTGTCGCTGGCATATGTCTCAAATGAAGTGGGCATGCCCGCGAACCTCGACGGTGTGCGTGCTGTCGAGAACGCGATGCTCGCGATGCTCGGACCGCGCGGTGTGCTCGTCGGTCACGAGAGTCATGGCGGCGTACGAACTTTCCACATCTATGCCGACTCCGAGGACCAGAATGCCGATGCCGATCTAAAGGCCTTCGCGAAGAAGCACCGACTCCAGATCACCGCCACGGACGACCCGGGCTGGTCCGACAGCCGCCGATTTACGGGCTGAGCAAAGGTGATGACGCCGTGCGGCCTACTACCGTGCGCCGATGATCCAGCCTTGGCCAATCCCGGGGAGAACGTGGTCGGAGGTCAGGAAGTCAGTCGCGGGCGGCCTGAATCTCGAGGTCCGGGTCGAACGTGGACCGGATTTCCTCGTCCATCGCTTCCCATTCGTCATTGCTCGGAAGCGAGAACATGCCCCGGAGGCCGCCTAGCCGGACCTGCGTCGTCATGAGAACAGCGTAGATCCGGCTCGGTGCGCTGCGGCTGAATTCGTTGGATCAGGCTGTGCGTGGCTGCGAGGATTCGGCGCATGATCGCACTGCTCGGCGACGACCGGGGACACCGTAGCCATCAGGAGCTCAACGCCCTTCGGCCGCAGCTGGCCGAGCTCGGGGCCGAGACCGAGTGGGTGCCGACCGACTCGGGGTTCGACATCGCGGCCTACGACGGAGTCTGGCTCGTGCCCGGCTCGCCCTACGACGATGACGCCGCGGTTCTCGCGGCGCTCACGGTCGTGCGCGAGCGGGGGATCCCGTTCCTCGGGGTGTGCGGTGGGATGCAGTACGCCGTGCTGGAGTGGACCCGCAACGTGCTCGAATCCGCGGCGACCCACGCCGAGTCCGACGGAGCGGGCGAGGACAACGCGGTCGCCGCGCTGGCGTGTTCGCTCTACGGCGAGGAGCGGCTGGTCGCGCCGGTCCCCGGCACCCGCTTCGCGAACTGGCAGCCGGAGCCGTTCGTCGGCATGCACTTCTGCAACTACGCCCCGACGGCCGAAGCCGTGATGGCGCTGGAGAAGATCGGTGTCGTCGTCGGCGCGACCGCGGACGACGCCGGCGCGGAGGTCCTGGAGTTCCCGGACCACCCGTTCTACGTCACCAGCATGTTCCAGCCCCACATCGGTGCACTCGCGGGAGCGCCTGTCCACCCCCTCGTGCGCGCGTTCGTCGAGGCTGTCCGCGGCTGAGCTTCCGCCGATGAAGGTCACGCTTCAATTCCACCCCGACTGGCCGTACGCCAGTGGGCTGGTCATCGAGTCGATGGCGCGGGACGGGGCGTACCGATCGCAGTTCGAGACCGGGACGTCGAACGGTGGGCTGACCGCGCATCTGGGTGGGGACCGGTGGCGATGGGAGAGCCGGCTGTTCGGCGGCCGCTACGACCAAGCGCCTGCCGCCGACCGGCCGGTCTATGGCGCGTGGAACCGTCGCGACGATCCCTACGGTGGCGCCATCCGGTTCGGGTCGGCTCACCTCCGGCTCCATCCCGGGGTGCTGGAGCGGTGCACGTTCTGCTTTCCCGACTCGGTCCTCGAGCCGACGGACTTCGGTGGCCCGGAGGTCCTGCCGCACCTGTCGGCGATGGCCGACGCATCAGGATTCGACGATCTCGACGAGTGCGTCGAGGCGCACGTGCATGGCGGCGTCGCGATCGAGCGGGATGTCGAAGCAGTGGTACTCGACCCATGCTTCCAAGGAACGAAGGTCGAGACCGCCGCTGCGGAACTCAGCTGTGCGGTGGAGTGGCATCCGGGCTTCCGCGTCTCCAGCGCAGGCCTCGATCCGGGCTACCGCGGGCAGGAGCACGTCGACCTGGCGCAGTCACTTGGCGACGTACTTACGCCTGATCTTCTTGGCGACGCCGCGCGGTCCGGCGACTATGACCCACAGTCGGTCAAGCGGGTCTGGCATTACCTGGCCAGATTCGGCCGAGTCGACTGAGCAGTCCGGGTAACTCAGTCGCCGCCCCCGCCGCCCCCGCCGCCATCGCCGTCGCCGAAGGCACCGAACTCACCGCCGAACTCGACACCGTGGCGAGTGGCGACGATGGCGTTGCGTACGGCATCGTCGGCCCAGCCGGCACGGGCGATCTGCTTGGCGCGTCGCTTGACGATCCGCGGCGGCACTGAGGGGGAGACGAAGAGCCGGTGGGCCTGGTCGACGGCGGACAGCAGGGCGATCAGGGTGCCGGTACGCTCGTCAGTTTGAGCGTCGTGGAGCAGCACAGAAGCGATCTGGTCGCGCACGGCCTGCTTGGATCGTGAATCGAGGACCGGCCAGACCGTCGTGGTGGTGAGCGACCTCCGGCGCTGCTCCCGGCGGAGTACACCGCGCCCGACCAGTACGCCGGCGAGGTAGTCGAACCTCTGGTGCCCGATCCGGCTGACCAACGCACGAGGGTGCCTCGGCTTCTCCCTGACGGTGATGAAGGCCCTCTGGAGGAGGGCGTCTGCGGGGGCTCCCGCGGTCACCGGACGAAGCTTGGCGGAGAGCCCGAAGAACCCCCTGCGTACGTCGACCGAGCCGTTGAGGGCGAGCTCGGCGAGGAGTGCGCCGCCGATCAGGACGTCCCTCTTCCCGCGGCGACGGAGCCCGCGAACGGGGCGTCCGGTGGCGTCGTCCAAGGTCAGCAGTACGACGTCCTCTGCGATCAGCCCCACGTCGTCACTCCGGCTGGCCGATGGCGGCGGCGTAGCGGTTTGCGAGGATCTTGAGGTGGTCGCGGAGCTCCGGGGGTGACTCGACGGTGAAGTCGAGGCCGAGCATGCCGATCCAGACGGCGACGACCTCGAGGCTGTCTCCGCCGGTGACCAGGACGCTGCGGTCGGGGGAGATCGGCTCGACGGTGCCGACGGCGGGGTTGATGCGGGAGATGACCTCCTCGGCGGAGGCGGCGATGATCAGGCGGGCGTGGACGGCCCAGCCGGTGCGGGCGACCTCGCGTACGACGAACTCGGTGAGGTCGAAGCTAGGGTCGGCGGGGCGGAAGGGGCGGCCGCCGGGAACCTTCAGGCGCAGCCAGTCGACGCGCAGGGGGAGCCAGACGTCGGCGCTGGGGTCGCGGGCGACGAGATACCAGCGGCGTTGCCAGGCGATCAGCCGGTAGGGCTCGACCTCGATGGGCTCGTCGCGGTAGTCGGCGCGTACGCCAGCGTGGTCCCGGATCGCGGTGGCCAGCGCCTGCAGGGTGCCGGCGTCGACGTCTGGGTCGGGGACGTTGCTGTCGGTGTTGACCGGGCCGGCGTCCATCGCATCGACCACCGCGGCCAGCTTGCGACGCAGGTGGTCGGGCAGCACCTGCTCGAGCTTGCCCAGCGCCCTGGCGCTGGTCTCGGCGACGCCGGTGATGCCGGTCGCGGCACGCAGCCCGACGGCGACCGCGAGCGCCTCCTCGTCGTCGAGGAGCAGCGGCGGGAGCTTGCCGCCGGCGCCGAGCCGGTAGCGCCCGCCGGGGCCGCGTACCGACTCCACCGGATAGCCGAGCTCGCGCAGCTTGGTCATGTCGTTGCGCACGGTGCGCTCGGAGACGTCGAGCCGGGTGGCCAGGTCGGCGCCGGTCCAGCCGGCCGAGGACTGCAGCAGGCCCAGGAGCGCGAGCAGTCGCGCAGAGGTTTCCAGCACGGGCTCAGAGTGCGGCAAAAAAGATTCGCGGGCCAGCGGAATTCCGGAATCAGGCTTGCCGGAACCCTTCATAACGTGGGTCTCACAAGGTCGGAAACCACCAAGGAGAAGTCATGAACACGCAGGTCAACACCGGAATCAGCACCAAGTCCAACGGCGAGATCAGCACCGTCACCGTCGAGTTCCCGCAGGCGGATCTCGATGACCTCCGCACCCGCCTGGAGCGCACCCGGTTCGCCCCCAGCGTGCCCGGCGACTCTTGGGTCTACGGCACCCCGACGGCCTACCTCGCCGACATGGTTGAGCGCTGGAAGAGCTTCGACTGGCGCGCGGTCGAGGCGCGCATCAACGCGGTGCCCAACCACCTGACCGAGATCGACGGCCAGGTCATCCACTTCGTCCACGTACCCTCCTCGAACCCCGACGCCAAGGCCCTCCTGCTCGCCCACACCTACCCGGGCTCGTTCCTGGAGTTCCTGCCGATGATCGAGTCCCTGACGGACGAGTTCCACCTGGTGATCCCCGAGCTGCCCGGCTTCGGGCTCTCGACGCCGGTGGTCGACACCGGCTGGACGATGAAGCGGGCGGCCGAGGCGTACGACGTACTCATGCGCCGGCTCGGCTACGACTCCTATGGGGTGCACGGCAGCGACGGCGGCGCGATGATCGGTCGCGAGCTGGCCCTGCTGAACCCGGAGGGCTTCCTCGGCGCCCACGTGCTGCAGCTCTTCTCGTTCCCGTCGGGCGACCCGAGCGAGTTCGAGGGCTTCGGACCGAAGGAGTACGCCGCGCTCGAGCACATGCAGTGGTTCCAGTCCGTCGGCGGGTACAACGCCATGAACGGCTCGCGGCCGCAGACGATCGGTGCGGCGCTGGCCGACTCGCCGGTCGGGACGCTGGCCTACAGCGAGCTCTTCGAGTCCTTCGGCAACGGCACCTCGCTGGTCACCCCCGAGCAGGTCCTCGAGCAGGCGACCTACTACTGGCTCACCAACTCCTACGCCTCGGCCGCGCGCTACCACTACGAGGAGGGCCACGCCGAGCGCGAGCCGGAGGTCTCCCAGGGCCGGATCGGTGTCGCCGTCTTCAAGGACGACTTCCAGACCATCAGGTCGCTGGCAGAGCGGGACAACGCCAACATCCAGCACTGGTCGGAGTTCTCCGAGGGCGGCCACTACGCGGCCATGGAGCGTCCCGAGGACGTTGCCGCCGACCTGCGGGCGTTCTTCGCCTGACACCCCGCAAACAACCCGAGGATCGCAGCCCCTCCGCGGCTGCGATCCTCGGGTTCTGTCAGGTGGTTGCCGTGGTGACGGTGGTGGCGACCATCACCGCGGTCATGACCGCGGTGACCTCGTCCATCGCGTCCTTGACGCCCTTGGCGGCCCAGTCACCCCGGGCGATCTCCTTCGCCCGCTTCTTGACCATTCCGGCGCCGACTGCCCTCGTGTCGACCACCTTGTGGGCGAGGTCGATGGAGGAGAGAAGGGCGATGAGCGGCCCGGTCCGTGCGTCGGGTGCGGCGCCCTGGATGAGCACGGCGACCAGGTGGCCGCGTACGGCGTTCTCGTGGCTCGAGTCGGCAGCCGGCCAGGTGGTGCGCGGGAAGAGGCCGAGGATCTTCTCGTCGCGGCGCTTGAGGATGTTGCGGTCGCACAGTCGCGCGGCCAGGGCCTCGTGCAGGCCCTTGCCGAGGTTGGTGACGGCGTTCTTGGCCGCGAGCGGCTTGGCCGCCAACACGTCGTACGCAGCGGCCAGGACCGGCTCGTCCGGCCGCCGGCCCGGCACCGCCATGGCCTTGGCCGGGGTGAGCCCGGACTTGGGGACGATCTGGACCGAGCCCGCCATGACGAGCTCGGTCAGGATCGCTCCGCCCAGCGCCTGCTGGACCCAGGACGAGGCGAGCGTGCCCTTCTCGTCGTCGAGCACGAGCAGCAGCAGGTCTTCCGCGATCAGCATGTGTCGACGGTAAAATGACTCGCTGCCCGGCGCCTCCTACGAAAGACGGATCTTTGCTCGGACCTTCGTCTAGGCCTGTGCCGACTCGGGGCCGGCGACGTCGAACATCCAGCTCACGCCGAACTTGTCGTCGAACTGGCCGAAGTAGTCGCCCCAGGGAGCCTCCGCGAACGGCATGCCGGGCGTGCCGCCCTCGGAGAGCTTGGCGTAGTAGTCGGCGAAGCGCGGCTGGTCGGCGGGATCGGCGCTGGTCATCGCGACGGTGACGCCGGCGGTCGGGGCGACGTACTCCATGCCCATCCCCGGAGGCGTGTCGGCGGCCATCAGGACGAGGCCGTCATCGAGGGTCAGCGAGCCGTGCATGACCAGGTCCTTCGCCTCAGGCGGCAACGGACCCATCGCGTCGCCCATGGAGTCGAAGGTCATCGTCTCGACGGTGCCGCCGAGCACCGATCGGTAGAACTCGAGCGCCTCAGCGGCCTCGGACTTGAAGCTGATGTAGGGGTTGAGCGTTGCCATCCGGATCGTCTCCTTTGATCGATTTCCGACCCCGTCCGCTCACAGTAAGCGCCTCGAACGAGGTGGAGAAGAGCAATTCGCGTCGGTTTGCCCTGTTTTCGGGTTCACCGTCACGGGTGGACAATCTCGACGCCCAGCCACCCCGCCAGTGCCTCGATCTCGGCCTCCACCGCGTCACCGATCTCGGCGGTCCACCCGAAGTCCTCATGGACGGCGAAGACGTTCATCAGCGCCTTCTTGTGGTCCACCTTCGCGTCGAGCTTCCCGACCAGCCGCTCGCCGTACAGGATCGGGAGGGCGAAGTAGCCCCAACGTCGCTTGGCGGCCGGCTTGTACATCTCCAGGACGTACTCGAACCCGAACAGGTCCAGCGCCCGGTCGCGGTCGTAGACGAGTCGGTCGAAGGGGGAGAGCAGGGCAGTACGCGGCGCGAACCCGTCCTCGAGGGCGGCGAGCGCCTCGGGGTCGACCCGCCACTCGCCGTCAACGCCGGCCACGGTGCACGGGACGCCGGCGTCCCCGGCGCCGAGCACTTCGCCGCCGGATGAGTCCTTCCGCCCGGGGCGGGCGATCCCGAGCGAGGCCAGGCGGCGCACCGTCTCGACCCTGAGCGCCTCCTCGGGAGAAGGAAGCCGCAGGTCGGACGGGTAGACACGTTCGGCGAGGTCCCAGGTCCGCAGCTTGCCGCGGCGGCCTGCGATCGCGACCTCGCCCATCCGGTTGAGCAGCTCGATCATCCGCAGGACGTTCTTGTCGTTGGTCCACCCGGTCGAGGCCCAGGGGACCTCAGCGGTGTCCTCGATCTCGCCGGCCACGAGCGGACCGTCGGCTCGCAGGCGATCCAGGACCTGCGTACGGAATCTCTTGTTGGCCTCCACCCACTCGACGGCCGTGGGGTGGATCCGGCCCGGCGACAGGACCAGGACCGTCTCGATCTCGTCCATGGGGAAGATGAAGCTGGAGAACTCCACCAGCGAGCGCTCCTGCTCGAGGGCGAAGGTCAGATCCGAATGATCGTACGCATCGCCCAACCGCGACCACGCCACCAGATCCGCGCTCGGGGCGATCGCCTTGGTCGGGTCGATCTGCAGGAGCGTCAGCTGATCGACGGTCTCCACCAGCGAGACGGGCCGACGCGCGTCGAGGAGCTGGGCGCGGACCGCGATGCGGCGCGCCTGTTCCGGAGTCAGGGTGAGCGTCATGGTCGACACAGTATGGGGAGTTCCGGACGACCTGCTGCCGATTCGAACCGATCTTCCGATTCCGCTTGACCGCGCGGATGTTAACGCTCACACTGGGTCGCATCGTGACGACGGTCACACTGGCCGCCGCAGTAAAAACACTGGAGGACGACAGTGAAGAAGACCCTCATCGGGCTGTGTGCGCTCGCCATGGGTGGGATGTCGCTCAGCGCGTGCGGCAGCAGCGAAGCCGCCGACGACGGCTCGATCACCATGGGCTTCGCCCAGGTCGGCGCCGAGAGCGGCTGGCGCACCGCGAACACCACATCGATCCAGGACTCGGCCAAGGAAGCCGGCATCGACCTGAAGTTCTCCGACGCTCAGCAGAAGCAGGAGAACCAGATCAAGTCGATCCGGTCCTACATCCAGCAGAAGGTGGACGTCATCGCGTTCAGCCCGGTCGTCGAGACCGGCTGGGACGCGGTGCTCCAGGAGGCCAAGCGCGCCAAGATCCCCGTCGTGCTGACCGACCGGGCCGTGGACACCGAAGACACCTCGCTCTACGTCACCTTCATCGGCTCCGACTTCGTCGAGGAGGGTGAGAAGGCCGGTCAGTGGCTGGTCGACAACGCCGACGCCTCGGACGTCGACAAGGACGGTGCGGTCAACGTCGTCGAGCTCCAGGGCACCACCGGATCAGCGCCGGCGATCGACCGCAAGAAGGGGTTCGAGGACAAGATCTCCGCGGACTCCAAGATCAAGATCACCGAGTCCCAGACCGGTGACTTCACCCGTGACGGCGGCAAGCAGGTCATGGAGGCCTTCTTGCAGTCCAACCCGAAGATCGACGTCGTCTACGCCCACAACGACGACATGGGCCTGGGTGCAATCGAGGCGATCAAGGCAGCCGGCAAGAAGCCCGGCACCGACATCAAGATCATCACCGTCGACGCGGTCAAGGACGGCATGACCGCGCTGGCCGCCGGCGAGATCAACTTCATCGTCGAGTGCAGCCCGCTGCTCGGGCCGCAGCTGATGGATGTCGCCGAGAAGGTCGTCGCCGGCGACGAGGTCCCCGACCGCATCGTCACCGAGGAGACCACCTTCACACCGGAGCAGGCCGCTGAGGCTCTGCCCGACCGCAAGTACTGACGCCCGTTGACCGAGGTGCCTCGGTGAGGTGCCGCTTCCCTCGTGGAACTCCACGAGGGAAGCGTGCGCCCACCGAGCTACCTCGGTGAGCATCCGCCGCCCCCCTCGACCCCGCCAGGAGCCAGTACGACATGAGCCAGGCAGAAATGAAGCCACCCCGACCGGTGGTGGAGATGCTCGACGTCTCCATCACGTTCGGAGCGGTCCGAGCGCTCGACGGCGTCTCGCTGCGACTCCTGCCGGGGGAGGTGCACGCACTCATGGGGGAGAACGGGGCCGGGAAGTCGACGCTTATCAAGGCGCTGACCGGGGTCTACACGATCGACTCGGGACGGGTGGAGATCGCCGGCGTCGAGACCCAGTTCGCCACCCCGGCCGCGGCGCAGCACGCCGGGATCAGCACGGTCTACCAGGAGGTCAACCTGGTGCCCAACCTCACCGTGGCCGAGAACATGCTCCTCGGCCGGGAGCCGCGCCGCCTCAACGGGATCGGCCCGATCGACCGCCGGGCGATGAACCGCCGCGCGGCCGCCTCGCTGCAAGGCCTCGGCATCGACATCGACCCCGGTTCAGAGCTCGGCAGCCACCCGATCGCCGTCCAGCAGCTCGTCGCGATCGCGCGTGCCGTCGACACCGATGCCCGGGTGCTGATCCTCGACGAGCCGACCTCCAGCCTGGACGCCGACGAGGTGGCCAGGCTCTTCGAGGTGATGCGCCGACTGCGTGACCAGGGCACCGCGATCGTCTTCGTCTCCCACTTCCTCGACCAGGTCTTCGACATCTCCGACCGGATGACGATCCTCCGCAACGGCCGGGTGGTGGGCGAACGGCTGGTCGAGACGACCACCCAGCTGGAGCTGGTGCAGCTGATGATCGGCCGCGACCTCCAGGTCCTCGAGCGCCTCGACCACGCCGTGCACGAGGCCACCGAGGCGACCGCCGAGCAGCGTCTCCCGGTGCTGAGCGCGGTCGGGCTGGGCCGCAAGGGGAGTCTGGAGGCCACCGACCTCACCCTCTTCCCCGGGGAGGTCGTCGGCATCGCTGGCCTGCTCGGCTCGGGACGTACGGAGCTGGCCCGGCTGCTGTTCGGCGCCGACGCTCCGGACACCGGCGAGCTCACGGTTCGAGGCTCGGGCCGCCGCAGGCTCCGCAGCCCCCGGCACGCGATCGACCGCAAGCTCGCCTTCTGCAGCGAGGACCGCAAGGCCGAGGGCGTCTTCGAGGAGCTCTCCGTGGCCGACAACATGCTGCTCGGCCTGCAGGCCAGCCGTGGTTGGCTGCGGCCGATCCCGACGGCCACCCGCGAGAAGCTGGTCAAGGAGTTCATGACTGCTCTCGACGTACGGCCGGCCGACCCGAGCCTGCCGATGCGAAGTCTGTCCGGTGGCAACCAGCAGAAGGTCCTGCTGGCGCGTTGGCTGATCACGGAGCCCGACGTACTCCTGCTCGACGAGCCCACCCGCGGCATCGACATCGGTGCGAAGACCCAGATCCAGCAGCTCGTCGCCGATCTCGCCGAGAAGGGGATGAGCGTGGTGTTCATCTCCGCCGAGCTCGAGGAGGTGCTCCGGCTGAGCCACCGGCTGGTGGTCCTCAAGGACCGCCGCAAGATCGACGAGCGGCCCAACCGCGGCATCGACATCAACGACGTACTCGAGATCATCACCGGCGAACCCGGCGGCCTGGCCGAGAAGGAGCGAGCAGATGCCTGAGACCATCAGATCCGGCAGGGCGCTCGGCGCCCGCGCGATGGCCCACCGTCTCTTCTGGCCGCTGGCCGCGCTCGGCGCGCTGCTGGTGGTCAACCTGATCGCGACGCCGACGTTCTTCAACGTACGCATCCAGGACGGTCACCTCTTCGGCAGCCTGGTCGACATCGTCCGCAACGGTGCTCCGGTGCTGCTGGTCGCGATCGGGATGACACTGGTCATCGCGACCCGCGGGATCGACCTCTCGGTGGGAGCCGTGGCGGCGATCGCGGGCGCCGTCGCCTGCGTCTACATCGTCAAGAGCCCCGCCGATGGCGCTGCCGGCACGGCCGTCATCGCGATCTCGATGGCACTCGCCGTCAGCGTCGCGCTGGGGCTGTGGAACGGCTTCCTGGTCGCGGTGGTCGGCATCCAGCCGATCATCGCCACGCTGGTCCTGATGGTCGCCGGCCGCGGGATCGCGATGCTGGTGACCGGCGGCCAGATCACCACGGTCAACAACGACGCCTTCGCCGCGTTGGCCTCGGGCCACCTGCTCACCCTCCCGGTCGCCGCTCTCATCGCGCTAGGAGTCTTCGCAGCCACCCAGATCGTCGTACGCCGCACCGCGCTCGGCCTTCTCATCGAGTCGGTCGGGATCAACCCGGAGGCGAGCCGGCTGGCCGGCGTACGCTCCCGCACGATCATCTGGACCGTCTACGTCTTCGCGGCGCTGTGTGCCGGGACCGCCGGCCTGATCATCGCCGCCAACACCCACTCGGTGAACGCCAACAGCCTGGGCCTGTGGATCGAGCTGGACGCGATCCTGGCCGTCGTCATCGGAGGTACGTCGCTGGCAGGCGGCCGCTTCTCGCTGACCGGCACCCTGGTCGGGGCGATGCTGATCGCCACCCTCACCCGGACCATCCCCAACATCGGCATCCCGGCCGAGGCCAACTATCTGTTCAAGGCGCTGGTGGTCGTGATCGTGTGCCTGCTGCAGTCGCCGAAGGCGCGAGCGGTGCTGCAACGACGCAGCGACCGTACGCCGACCAGCCGCGAGGAGGCTGTCGCATGAGTGTTCAGGTGCCCGCGATCGAGACCGGGCTCATCGCCCGGGTCGCACGCTACAGCCCGCCGCGCCGCTACCTGCCCGTGCTCGGCACGTTCGCGCTCTTCATCGGCATGTTCGGCGTCGGCGGAATCCGCTATGAAGGGTTCGCCGACCCGCAGGTCTTCCTGACGCTGTTGCTCGACAACGCGTTCCTGATCGTGCTCGCAGTGGGGATGACGTTCGTGATCCTCACGGGCGGGATCGACCTCTCGGTCGGCTCCAACGTGGCCCTCTCGACGCTGATTGCGGCCCGGACGCTCGAGCTCGGCCTGCCTGTGGTCGCGGTGATCGTGATCGTGCTCCTGTCCGGCACCCTGCTGGGCACCGCGATGGGACTGTTGATCCACTACTTCGACATCCAGCCGTTCATCGCCACCCTGGCGGGCATGTTCCTGGCCCGCGGGCTCTGCTACCTGATCAGCGTCGACTCGATCCCGATCAAGGACGAGACCTTCAAGGCCATCGCGTTCGGCACGATCACCCTGCCCGGTGGCTACTACCTCGGGTGGACGGCGGTCTTCGCGCTGGTGATCGTCGCGGTCGCTGCGTACGTCCTCTCCTCGACCCGCTTCGGACGCACCGTCTACGCGCTCGGCGGCAGCGAGCCGTCGGCGCTGCTGATGGGTTTGCCTGTCGCGGCGACCAAGGTCGGGGTGTACGCGATCAGCGGGCTTTGTGCGGCGCTCGGCGGGCTGCTGTTCGCGCTCTACACGCTCTCTGGCTACTCGCTGCACGCGGTCGGGATGGAGCTGGACGCGATCGCCGCCGTCGTCATCGGCGGCACGCTGCTCACCGGTGGCCGTGGGTTCGTGATCGGGTCGCTGCTCGGGGTGCTCGTGCTCGGGACGATCCAGACCTTCATCTCCTTCGACGGCACGCTGTCCTCTTGGTGGACTCGGATCACGATCGGGGTTCTGGTGCTGGTGTTTGTCGTTGCGCAGAGGGTGTTGACTCGGCGGGGGTAGTCGGTTTTCCGCCGCTGTTGGTTTTCTGCCTCTGTTGGGTTCCGTGTTTTTGTGGTTGGGGTTTGCCGCCGACCCTTTCGGGGAGGGTGTTCTCAACGGCTCCCGGAGTAAAGGACGGCCTTCGGCCGCCGGCTTCGCCGGT
>NZ_JBEZZS010000060.1:0-15754 GCF_040639295.1 Nocardioides sp. NPDC023903
GGTCGGTGGCCCGACCGCCGATCTCCTGCACGAGATCACGTACGTCGAGCAGGGCGCGGCGGGACTTCTCCAGGTCGACCGCGGGCACGTCGACCTCACCAGCGGGACGCCGGCGTCGACACCGAAGACGCCCACGTTGGTGAGGGTGAAGGTGCCGCCGCGCAGGTCGTTGGGGGTGGCGTTGCCGGAGCGGGCCGTGTCGGCCGCCCAGCTGATCTCGCGGCACAGTTCGCGCAGACTCAGCGTCTGCGCCTCCTTGAGATTGGGCACCATCAGGCCGCGCTCCGAGGCGACCGCGATCCCCAGGTTCACGTAGTGCTTGGTGACGATCTCCTGGTTCTGTTCGTCCCACGCGGTATTGATCCCCGGGTATTCCGCGATCGCCGCCAGCGTGGCCTTGGCGACCAGCGCCAGTGGCGTGAGGGTGAGGCCTTCGAAGGATTTGGTGGTGCGCAGGTGGTCGAGCAGTTCCATCGAGGCTGTGCAGTCGACGGTGACGAAGGTGCTGGCCTGGGGAATCGTGCGTGCGCTGGCTTGCATCGCCGCCGCGGTGCGCTTACGGATCCCCGCGACGGGAGTGCGTTCTTCGCGGGCGGTGGGCTCGATGAGGCCGTCGCCGTCGGTGACGTGCCCGTTCGACGGTGCGGGCACGACGTCACCGAGGCGGGCCGGGGTGCGCGGCTGGGTCACCGGCACGGCCGAGCGCACGTCGTCGACGGTGACCGCGCCCTCCGGCCCCGACCCCGCGACGAACCACAGGTCGATGCCGAGTTCCTTGGCCAGCTTGCGGGCCGCGGGGGTGGCGGCGGCGCGATGGGTGCTCGGCGTGTTCGCGGCCATGGACGGGGTGGCTTTCCCTCTCCGCGAGGTCGATTCGGCCTCGGGACCGTAGCCGACCAGCACGTTGGTGCGTGGCTCCGCCGTGGGCGGCGCGGACACCTCGAGATCGTTGCGCACCCGGATCAGCGGCGCGCCGACCGGCACGGTGTCACCGGGCTGCGCCAGCAGTTCGACCACGACCCCGGAGAACGGCGAGGGCAGTGCGACCACCGCCTTCGCGGTCTCCACCTCGGCGATGGTCTGGTTCAGTTCCACCGTGTCGCCGACCGCGACGGCCCAGGACACCAGGTCGCCGTCGGCCAGGCCTTCGCCCAGGTCGGGGAGGCGGAACTCGAGAACATGACCGTCGTCGTCGGCGGCTGGTTCCGGCACGAGGGCACCTTTCATCACGCGGCTAGACAGCGGTCGACCGCCGCCAGAATGCGGTCGGGGTCGGGCAGATGGTGCTTTTCGAGCTTAGCCGGGGGGTAGGGGATGTCGTAGCCGCCGACGCGCAGCACCGGTGCCTCGAGGTGATAGAAACAGCGTTCGGTGACGCGGGCGGCGATCTCGGCGCCGAGCCCGGCGAACACCGGCGCCTCGTGCACGATGACCAGCCTGCCGGTCTTGTCCACCGATTCCGCGATCGTGTCGACATCGATCGGCGAGAGACTGCGCAGGTCGATCACCTCGAGCGAATGCCCCTCTTCCGCGGCGATTTTCGCCGCGGTCAGCGCGGTGGCGACAGTGCCGCCGTAGGCGACGACGGTGGCGTCGGCGCCGCGGGTGCAAACCCTGGCCTTGTGCAGGGGCAGATCCGGTTCGCCTTCGAAATCTACGTCGGCCTTGTCCCAATAGCGACGTTTCGGTTCGAAGAAGATCACCGGGTCGTCCAGTGAGATCGCCTGGCGAATCATCGAATACGCGTCAGCGGGCGTACTGGGTGATACAACGCGAAGGCCCGCGGTGTGGGCGAAGTACACCTCGGGTGATTCCGAATGGTGCTCGACCGCGCCGATGCCGCCGCCGAACGGAATACGGATCGTCAACGGCGCCTTAACTTTTCCATCGGTCCGGTTGTGGATCTTGGCCACCTGCGACACGATCTGGTCGAAGGCCGGATAGACGAAACCGTCGAACTGGATCTCCACCACGGGCCGGTATCCGCGCAAGGCCATTCCGAAAGCCGTTCCGACGATGCCGGATTCGGCCAGCGGAGTGTCGATGACGCGATGTTCGCCGAAATCCTTCTGCAGGGTGTCGGTCACGCGGAACACGCCACCGAGCCTGCCGATGTCCTCGCCGAGCAGGACGACCTTGGCGTCGTCTTCCATCGCCCTGCGCAGGCCGACATTGAGGGCGGCGGCGAAGGTGGTGATCATGACTGCGCTCCTTCGGCGAGGTGGGCCGAGAGCTGTTGGCGCTCTTCGGTCATCAGTGGGTGCTCGGTGGCATAGACGTTGTCGAACATCCGCACGGGATCGGGGTCGGGCATCTCGATCGTCGCGGTGCGCAGTCGGCGCGCGACCTCGTCGGCCTCGCCGGTGACTTGCTGGACGAACTCGGGGGACAGGTCGCCTTCGCGGTCGAGCAGTAGACGCACGCGCTCGATGGGGTCGCGCTGTGCCCAGTACTCGGTGTCGGCGGCGGTGCGGTAACGGGTCGGGTCGTCGGCGGTGGTGTGCGGGCCCATCCGGTAGGTCATCGCCTCGATGAAGGTGGGGCCTGCGCCGGTGCGCGCGCGTTCGACGGCTCGGCGGGTGACGGCGAGGACGGCGAGCACATCGTTGCCGTCGACCTGCACGCCGGGAATGCCGTAGCCGTCGGCGCGGCGCACCAGCGGGACATGGCTCTGCACGGCCACCGGTTCGCTGATCGCCCACTGATTGTTCTGACAGAAGAACACGACCGGCGCGCTCCACGCCGCGGCGAATCCGAGTGCCTCGGCCAGGTCGCCCTGGCTCGTCGCGCCGTCGCCGAAATAGGCGATGGTGGCGATATCGGCGCCGTCGAGGTGGGCGGCGAAGGCGTAACCGGTCGCATGCAGGCCCTGAGATCCGACGACGATATTGGCGTTGGTCATCTTGACCTCGTCGGGGTCCCAGCAGTGATGGGAGACGCCGCGCCACAGGGCGGTGAGCTGCTCGGGCCGGACACCGCGGCAATAGGCGACGGCCGTTTCGCGGTAGGAGCAGAACACGTAGTCGTCGGGGTGCAGGGCGTGCGCCGAGCCGACCTGCGCGGCTTCCTGGCCGAGCAACGGCGGCCACAATCCGAGCTGGCCCTGGCGTTGCAGCGCTGTCGCTTCGACGTCGATCCGGCGGGTGATCACCATGTCCCGGTACAGCTGCCGCAAACGATCGGCATCGACGTCGGCGACCAGCGCGCCGTGCTCCTTGTCGAGCACCCGGCGCCCGTCGGGCTGAACCAGCTGGACCGGGTAGGTCTGCTTCTGCGACATCGTGATCGCCTCCTCGCTACCGCGCCTTGTGGGCCGATGCAGGTACGCCACTCCGCTGAGTGCGATGTGTATCACTCAGCATCCACGATAATGCGGTGTGCGCAAGCGGTACACGCGCAGCTGAGCACAGTGCTCGGTCCGCAGGGTCCGGTCACTGTCATACTGCGTTGTATGACCAGTCGCGAACCCGACGTGACACTCGACGCCACCGACGCGCGCCTGCTGCGCGAGTTGATCGCCAATCCCCGTGCCACCGGGGTGGAGCTCGCGGCGCGCCTCGGCCTGTCGCGCAACACGGTGCAGGCGCGCCTGGCTCGCTGGGACAGCGCCGGTGTGCTCGGCAGCTTCGAACGACGAGTGGAACCACGCGCCCTCGGCTACCCGCTGGCAGCGTTCGTCGCGGTGGTGGTGGACCAGCACCGACTCGACGGTGTGGTGGACGAACTGGCCGACGTCCCCGAGGTCACCGAGGTCTGCGGCATGACCGGCGCCACCGACCTCACTGTTCGCATCGTCGCCCGCGACGCCGACGACCTCTACCGCATCGCGGGGCGAATCCTGAAGATCCCCGGTGTGGAGCGCACCAACATGGCCTTGGTCATGCGCGAGCTGGTCGGTCCGCGCACCGGCCCGCTACTCGATCGGCTGGCGGGCCCGAACTGACCTCGGCCCTCCCTCGGGATCCTCAGGTACCGGCGGGCAGGAAGCGGCGCACGACGAGGCCGGCTACGAGGGCCCAGAAAGCGCCGCCGATGCCGAACAGTGCGGTGCCGGAGGCCGCCACGAGGAACGTCACCAGGGCTGCCATGCGGTGGGCGGGGTCGCTGAGGGCGCCGGTCAGGGCGGCGGCGAGGGTAGCCAGCAGGGCCAAGCCCGCGACGGTTTCGATGGTGCCTGCCGGGGCCGCGGCGATGAGGGTGACCAGGGCGGCGGAGGCGAGACCGAGGACGAGGTAGGCGGCGCCCGCTGTTGCCGCGGCGATCCACCGGCGTTTGGGGTCGGGGCTCGCGGACGGTGCGGCGGCGAGGGCGGCGCTGATGGCGGCGAGGTTGATGGCGTGTCCGCCGGCTGCCGCGCCGAGGACGGTGCCGATACCGGTGACGAGCATGGCGGGGCGCCACGGGACCTGGAAATCGAACGAGCGCATCACCGCGACGCCCGGAATGTTCTGCGAGGCCATGGTGACGATGTAGAGCGGGATGGCGATGCCGACGACGGCCTGCCAATGCCACTGGGGGACAGTCCATTCCACTGTCGGAACCATGGCGGGCAATTCCAGGTGCCGGTCGTTCACGACGATGTCGATGCCGGTACCGACGGCCGCCGCGGCGAAGGCGACGAGCACGGCCCATTTGGGTGCGAACCGTTGCAGGACCAGCCACACCACGATGACCGGGACGACCACGGCGGGCGAGGTGCGCAGCGCCTGCACCGGGGCCAGGCACAGTGGGACGAGCACACCGGCCAGCATCGCCTGCGCGATCGGCACGGGGATCGCGGCGACGAGCGAGCCGAGTCGTTGCCACAGCCCGGTGATCACGATCAGCACGCCGGTCACCACGAAGGCCGCGACCGCGCCGGGCCAGCCGCCCGCGACCAGTCCGGTACTCGCGAGCAGCGCCGCACCCGGGGTGGACCAGGCCAGCGTGATCGGGATCCGGTACCGGAAACTCAGCAGCAGGATGCCGATGCCCTGGGTGAAGCACAGGATGAGCAATCCCGACGCGGCCTGCGCCGGACTCGCCCCCACCGCGCGCAAACCACTCAGTACCACCGCGAACGAACTCGTGAAGCCGACCAGCGCGGTGATAGCGCCCGCACCGAGCGGCTGTGCGATGCCCGCCGGTTTGCCGGCGATATCGGGAGGAGGGGTGGAGACCTGCGACATTGTGCCGATGATGCCCGACGCGGCGGGGGTCGTCGCCTGCCAGTCTTACGAAACTGGACTGATTCGTGCTGGGTGCGAGCCGGTCCAGTTGGGCGAGCGGCCTGCGAACGCTCTCCCCGTCGTCGAGTGCGGGCATCGATGCCAGCCATCGCGGCATGCAGTCCGGGTCGGCGTTCGGCCGAGCCGAAATCGCGTGCACGGGTGCCGCTGCGCCGGTTCGATGCGTAGGGTGTCGAGAACGGTTTCTCAGGCGGGGGCTCGGAGTAGGAGTGGGATTGGACGCGGTGTTGATTTCCTCGGACGAGCTGCGGGAAGAGCTGGCCGACAAGCAGATTCATCTTCTCGATGTGCGGTGGGCGCTGGGCGATCCCAACGGTCCGCAGCACTATCTCGACGGACACATCCCGGGCGCGGTGTTCGTCGACCTGGAGACCGAACTGGCCGCCGCGCCATCGCCCGCCCGCGGCAGGCATCCGCTGCCCGATCCGGGCACCTTCGAGAAATGCGCGCGCAGTTGGGGATTGAGCGCGGGAGATCCGGTAGTGGTCTATGACGCGACCGGCGGAACTGCGGCCGCGAGGGCATGGTGGCTGCTGCGCTGGGCCGGTGTGGACAACGTGCGCATCCTCGACGGCGGGTTGCCCGCGTGGATCACGGCCGGCGGCGAGATCGCGACCGGCGCCGAAGCCGACCCCGTCGGCGGTGACCTGGTGGTACGGCCAGGCGGCCTGCCGGTGATCGACGCCGACGCGGCCGCGAAATGGCCGGGAGTGCTGCTCGACGCTCGCGCGGGCGAGCGGTATCGCGGCGAGGTCGAACCGATCGATCCGCGCCCCGGCCACATCCCGGGCGCGATCAGTGCGCCGACAGCCGAAAATTTGGACGACACAGGGCATTTCCGGTGTGCCGACGAACTGCGCGCCCGCTTCGCCGGATTCGGCGGCGGCCCGGTCGCCGTGTACTGCGGATCCGGCGTCACCGCCGCCCACCAGATCGCCGCCCTCGCCGTGGCCGGCATCGACGCCGCCCTCTACCCCGGCTCGTACTCCCAATGGTCGAACGACCCGAAACGGTCCGTGGCAACAGGAGAGTGAGCACCGCCGATTCCCGCCCGCACACAAGGTTTCGACTCGTCTAACCCGGTCGGCCGGGCAGGGGAGTCGTGCTGATGAACTCATCGATCACGGCCGCTGTGCGTGCGGGTTGGTCTTCGGCGACCCAGGTCAGCGAGTTCGTGATCGATTCGAGGCGCGCGTTCGGGAAATCCGCGGCGAGTCGTCGCGCGTGATCGAACGGGAAGAATCGGTCCTCCTCAGCCCATGCGACGAGAACCGGAAGACCGGCCGACCTGAAACGAGCGGCAGCATCGATCGTGTACTTGTTGTCGACCGCGCGAAGGAATTCGAAACTGTCGCGCGCGATCGCGCGATCGTGCGTCATTCCGTGGAGATAGTGGTCGATCAACTCGTCGGAGATCGGGTTGCGGGTCAGGCCACCGAATCCGAATCGCGAGCGCGCGTACCTCCGCCGAACCGCGGGGAGCCGCAAGAGCTGACTCGTGAGTGGTCCGGCACCCGGTATGCGGGCCATCCAGCACAGATAGTTGAACAGCGGCGGCGGGAAGTTCTCGTAGGCGTCGCACGGTGTCAGCACCAGCCGGGCGATACGTTCGGGCCGATGGATCACGACGAGCTGGGAGAGCATGCCGCCGCCGTCGTTGCCGACGAGCGTCACAGCACTGAGATCGATGCTCTCGATCACGTCGGCGACTGTGCCGGCGATACCGAGCGGAGTCAGATCCGCATCGGGAGTCATCGGAATCCGGTGCGCTCCGAATGGCCAGTCGACGGTGATACACCGATATGAATCGGCCAGTCGTGGAACAACTTTCCGCCATGCCGCAGCGTTGGCGAACAGGCCGTGCACGAACACCACGGGCTCACCGTGTCCGCGTTCGTAGATTCGGATGGCGCCCTGGGGCAGATGCAGGAGGCGAGACTCGCCGAGTTCGCTGACAACACTCATCGTGCAAGCATGGTGGGCATGGGGCAGCGACCGCTTCCAGAAAGGTGCTACCCGCCGGCAGCGAGCGCGGACGTGTGGTTGTGGATAGGCCATGCCGTCTACCGCGGGCCTTCGCTGCGGCTCGACCGCCATTCAGGGTCGGTGCACTGCCTCGCAGTCGGCGTCGACGGCCCGTTCACCCTGCACGCCGATTCGTTCGGTCGGCGCACAGTGCGCAGCGCGTTGATTCCCCCGCGCACTCTCCACCAGGTGGTCGCGCATCGGACCCGAATGCTGTTCTGCTACATCGACCCCGGATCACCCCGCGCGCCCGCCTGCTGGGAGCAGATGACCGAGCGCGTGCACGATTTCGGCGTCCACCACCACCGTGAAGCCGCGCTGATCGGCCTCGCCGACCGAGACGACATGGACCCGGCCGAGGTGATGGACATCGCGTGTGGTCCCGCACGGACCCGACTCGACCCGAGGATCGCCGCCGCGACCGCGATCGTGCGCGCTCACCCGGCTCGATCGATCACCGCGGAAGAACTCGCGGCCGAAGTGCATCTGTCGAAATCTCGGCTACTGCACCTGTTCACCGAGCACGCGGGCACAACCTTTCGCCGCTATCGCGTCTGGGCGCGAATGCTCGCTGTCGGCCGTGCTGTCGCCAAGGGCGCCGACTTCACCACTGCCGCGGTCGACGCCGGATTCGCCAGCCCCTCACACTTCAGCGACACCTTCCACGTCATGTGCGGGCTCACCGCCAGTGATCTGCTCAACGCGGGCGCGCGGATCACCGTCTTGGACTGACTGCTCGCTTAGCACAGTGCACGAAGCGCGCACTGCGATCGCTCGGCTTCACGGGCAGCCGCGGGCGATGTCGTGCAGCGTCGCGTTGTCGGCGGCGGTGATGGGGAGGTCGTAGTCGACTGCCACGGTGAGGTATTTGGCCGCGTAGAAGCAGTGATTGGGGCGGGCGGGCGGTAGCCATTCGGCGGGGGTGTCGTCGCCCTTGGACTGGTTGGTGGCGGCGCCGGTCGCGAGGAGGTTCACCGAGAGGTCGTTGGCGAAGCGGCGGCGTTTGTCCGGGGTCCAGGTGGCGGCGCCCATGTCCCAGGCGGCGGCCAGGGGGTACACGTGGTCGATCTGGATCCGGCCGCCGTCGGACTTGCTGAAGCGGATGTCGGTGGCGGTGTAGGGGTCGGTGAGGATGCCCTCCACCACCACGCAGCGGCCGCGATGCACCACCTCGCGCAACTGCGTCGCCAGCACATTGTTGCGGGTGTCGCAGCCGTCGTGGCTGCCCGGTGTGTCGGAATCGTCGGTCCAGGCCGGGCCGAAGACACAGGCCTGGCCGGCTTTGCACCCGCGTTCGTAGCCACCGGGCCGGGGCCGGGCGGCGATGACGCGCACAGTGTCGAGCAAGGTGGTGAGCTCGGCGCGCGTCGGACTGCCGGGTGCCGGTGTGACCGGTTCCTCCGGTCCGATCACCGCGCACCCGGCCACCGCGAGCACTAGGACGAGCAACCACGCCGGTTTCCCCATACCCGCATGTTGTAGCCGGTGGTACCGACAACAACCGCGCGTCGCTCAGCGCCGGGCGCGGGGAACGGCCATGTCAGTCGACGATGCGGCCTATAACCAGGCTCTGGCCAACAGGTCGTCGGCAGCCTGCTCGGCCGGATTGGGCGGGAATCGGGTGGCCGCTATCGAGGAGACATGGACGCCGTCGTGGCCGACCAGCCACGAACCGCCGCGGTCTTCGCATTCGGCGATCTTGGCGAAGACGGTGAGCAGGAAAGTGATGGATTCACTGGGATCGATGGTGTGGGCCAGGCGCTGGGATTCGCCGGGCCGCGACAGATCGAGCCAGACGCCTGCCTGGCCGTCCAGCCGCATGCCGAGGATCTTCGTGGTGTCGATGAAGGTGAACTTGCGCCGTTCCCATGGGGTGTTGGGTGTGTAGCTCTGCTCGAGAACCTGGAGCAGAATCGTCATCGCTGCCCTCCGCACGAATTACAAGGGGTCATCGGCCGAACCGGAGCCGTCCGGTCCGCCTGGGTCGGTATGGAGTTGTCGCCGGTGGGTGTTCCGGCCCGTGACCAGGGGTTATTTAAGTATGTTCCCCTTGCGGTGAGAAATCCAGAGGTATGGCGGCCGTGATCGGTGTCGGTACCGCCTGCTTGGATGGAGCCCATGCTGCACGGTCTGTGGTCCCCCGAATCGGGCCTGCTGCTGTGGCACGACGCGGAGCCGGTCGCCGTGGGGTCGGTGCTCGGCGACATCTTGGATCGCGCCAGGTTCCGGCACCGGGCCCAGGTACTCGTCGTCGATGCCGAGGGGCAGTCCGGGACAGCCGAGGTTCGCGCGCACGCGCTCGCGCCGCCGACGGCGGCCGTTGTGCTACGCAGCCGGCTGCCGCGCGAGAACATCTCCGGCGATCTGCGGTTCCTCGCGCACGTCGCGCGCGGCATCGAACGGTGGGTGCGGGCCGGGCGGGTGGTGCCGCAGATCGAGCGGGCCGACGGTCAGTGGTGGGTGCGCTGGCGGCTCGTCGGCGGACAACGTCAGCGGGCGTGGCTGGCCGAGCTGGCGGCCGCCATGCCGCCGGCGCTGCGGGTGGCGGGCCCGCCCGCCGCCGTGCTCGACGACCTGTGCACCCACCTCACCGACCCGATCGCCCGCGAGTACCTCGCGCACCGCACGATGACGCACCCGTTGCTGGCCGCGCTGGTCGCCGACAGCCCACTCGACGTCGGCTCCTACCGCCTGTCGGAAACGCTGACGCAGTGGCGGGAAGGCTATGCCGCCGACGAGCCGGAACTGGTGTTGCGCCTGTGCGAACCCGACGGCGAATTCGGCACGGCCGACGAATCGGTGGCCCTGTGGCGGCTGCAGGTGTGCCTGCGTCCGGTCGACGACGCGCCCAAACCGGTTGTCTTCGAAGATGATCCGGTGCTCGTGCGTACGGCGGCGGAGAAGCTCGGCCAGGCGCGCAAGGCCTACCCGCGCCTGCGCGACCTGCCCACCGATCCGCGCGGCCTCGACCTGCTGCTCCCGACCGAGGTGGTCGCCGACCTGGTGGCCCATGGCGCACATGCCCTGCAGGAAGCCGGAATTCGCCTGCTCCTGCCCCGCGCCTGGAACATCGCCGAACCGAGCATGCGATTGCGCGTGAGCAGCCCCGCCGCCGCCGAATCCACTGTCGGCCTCAGCGGACTGCTTTCCTACCGCTGGGAGCTGGCGCTCGGCGATCTGGTGCTCACCCAGGCGGAGATGGAACGGCTGATCAGTAGCAAATCCGACCTGGTCCAGTTGCGCGGCGAGTGGGTGCAGGCCGACCACCGGGCGCTGGCCGCCGCCGCCCGCTACGTCGCGCAGCACGCCGACGACAGCCCGATCACCCTGGCCGACATGATCGGTGAACTCGCCGCCGAGCGGGTCGACAACGTACCGGTCACCGAGGTCACCGCCGACGGCTGGGCGGCCGAGTTGTTCGCCAGGGAAAGCGAACCCGAGCCGGTCCCGGTGCCGGTCGGCCTGAAAGCCCAGCTGCGTCCGTACCAGGAACGCGGTCTGAGCTGGCTGGCCACGATGAGTCGATTGAACTGCGGCGCGATCCTGGCCGACGACATGGGCCTGGGCAAGACGGTGCAGGTCTTGGCGCTACTCGTGCACGAGCGCGAGGTCGGCACGTCGGCCGCGCGGCCGAACACGGCGGTCGAGTCGACACCACTGGCGCCGGTCGACGCTCGGGAGCAGGTCGGACCGACGCTGCTGGTGTGCCCGATGTCGGTGGTCGGCAACTGGCAACGCGAAACGCAACGTTTCGCCCCCGACCTGCGCGTGCTCGTGCACCACGGTCCGGGCCGGCGCCACGGCGCGGAATTCGCCGCGGCGGTGGCTGATTCGGACATTGTGATCACCACTTACGCACTGCTCGCCCGCGATATCACGCTGCTGAACGAACAGCAGTGGGAGCGGATCGTGCTCGACGAAGCCCAGCACATCAAGAACGCGGTGACCAGGCAGGCCCGGGCGGCCAGGGCGCTCACCGCGCGACATCGGCTCGCGCTCACCGGAACTCCGGTGGAGAACCGCCTGGAAGAACTGCGCGCGCTGTTCGACTTCGCCATGCCGAAGCTGCTCGGCAGCCCGCAGTCGTTCCGCGCCAAGTTCGCGGTGCCGATCGAACGCGAACGCGACCAGCAGGCCATCGACCGGCTGCGCCTGATCACCGATCCGTTCGTGCTGCGCAGGCTCAAAACCGACCCGGCGGTGATCAGCGACCTGCCGGAGAAGCTGGAGATGACGGTGCGGGCCAACCTCACCGTCGAACAGGCAGCCCTGTACCAGGCCGTCGTCGACGACATGCTGGACAAGCTCGAGGACGCGAAAGGCATGGCGCGCAAGGGCGCTGTCCTCGGCGCGCTGACCCGGCTCAAACAGGTCTGCAACCACCCCGCGCACTACCTGGGCGACGGTTCGCCGATCCTGCGGCGCGGCGGCCACCGCTCGGGCAAGCTGGCGCTGGTCGAGGACGTGCTCGACGCGGTGCTCGCCGATGGCGAGAAAGCCCTGCTCTTCACCCAGTTCCGTGAGTTCGGCGACCTGATCCTGCCCTACCTCACCGAACGATTCGGCACCCCGATCCCGTTCCTGCACGGTGGCGTGGCCAAACAGCGCCGCGACGACATGGTGACCGGCTTCCAGGGCGAGAACGGTCCGCCGCTGATGCTGCTCTCGCTCAAAGCGGGGGGCACCGGGCTCAACCTCACCGCCGCCAACCACGTGATCCACCTGGACCGCTGGTGGAATCCGGCCGTCGAGAACCAGGCCACCGATCGCGCGTTCCGGATCGGTCAGCAGCGCGCGGTGCAGGTCCGCAAGCTGGTGTGCGTCGACACCATCGAAGAGCGGATCGACGAGATGATCAACGGGAAGAAGCAACTGGCCGACCTCGCCGTCGGCGCGGGGGAGAACTGGATCACCGAGCTGAGCACCGACGAACTGCGCGAGCTGTTCACTCTCGGCGCGGAAGCGGTGGGTGAGTAGATGGCCGACTTCAGTCAGTTCGGTCCGCGTAAGCCGGTGCGCGGTGGCGCCCAGGCTCGCGGCGGTTTCGGCCGGACCTGGTGGGGCAAGTCGCTGCTCGACGCGGTGGAGAAGGTCGCCGACGCGGGCAGGCTCTCGCGCGGACGCACCTACGCCAGGGTCGGGCAGGTGGTGAACTACCGGATCGAACGCGGCGCGGTGACCGCGGAGGTGCAGGGCAGCCAGCCGAGCCCGTTCACCTCGGTGCTGTCGATCCGGCCGCTGCGCGAGGACGAGGTGGAACTGTTGCTCGCCGAGATCAGGGAGGCGCCTGGCATGCTCGCCGAGATCGCCTCGGGCGCGCTCCCGCCCGCGCTCGGCCCGCATCTGCTGCCGACCACGGCCTCCGAACTGGACTTCACATGCAGCTGCCCGGACATGGGCTGGCCGTGCAAGCACGTCGCGGCGGTCTGCTACCTGCTCGCCGAGCGTCTCGACGAGCAGCCGAGTGAGATCCTCACCCTGCGCGGCCTCGACCTCGACACCCTCATCGGTGGTGTCGAGAAGTCCACGCGCACCGCCGATTCCGAGGATCCCTACGGCGACGAACTGGTCCTGCCCGAGCTGCCTCGCGTCGAATTCCACGCCGTCATCGACGATCTCGACGCGATTCCGCTGCGTCGCGCGCTACGGATGTCCGCCGAGGACGAGCCGACCGCGGCGACCGGTTTACGCGAATTGCGCTCGCTCTACACCGAATTCGATATCTGACTCCGCGAAACGAGGCAGCTCGATCCGGATAGATTCAGCCCAGTTCGTACTCGAACCAGATGTGATGTCCGCCTTCGGCATCCACGTACAGTGCGCCGGTACCGGTGATGCCGGTCAGTTCCCCGGTGCCGCTGCGGGGGACGATGTGGAAGAACTCGTCGGTGCGGTCGGTACCGCCCGTGGTTGCGGAGTGGACGAAGTTGAACGCACCGGCCTTGCCGTTCAGCGCCCCCTCGAACGACTCCATCGCGAGATAGGTGCCCGCGCCGGTGCTCATGTCGAAGGCGGCGGTGAACAACGTGGCCGAGAGCCCTTCGATCTCGCCCGCGTAAGCCTTCGTCATGGTCGAGATGCCGACCGGCATCCCGGTGACGACAGGGGGCTGCGGCGTCAGCTCGGTGGGATCGAACGCGGTGACCTCGAAAGTGCCGATGGCTTTCATGCGCCGATGCTAAACCCGTCCACCGACAGAAAGCGACGTACCTGCGCGGCGGTTACGTGGCCGGCTCGATCCGGTAGAACCGGACGGCATTGCCGCCGAACACCTTCCGCAGGTCGTCGATGCTCGCGCCCGCCTCGCTCAGCGCGGTGGCCACGGTCTCGGCCGCGCCGCCGAGGCTCGTGATCGGCTTGTCGACCGGAAAGTTCGACCCCCAGATCAGCCGGTCGGCGCCGAACACCGCCAGCGCGTGCGCCAGCAGCGGCCCCACGCGTCCGAGCAGGGCGGGCACGGGCGTCGAAGTGCCGCGCCGTGGCACCGGATGCCCGAGCACCGGCATCATCAGCCCGCTCACCTTGGCCACCACGTTGGGCTGTGCGGCCAGATCGGTGAGGTCCTCGCGCCAGCGCTCGAACAGAGCCCGCCGCTGATCGGGGGTGTGCCCGGTGTGCTTGCCGACCGGCCCGAAGACGCCCGCGGGCGTCCCCAGGTGATCGAGCACGATCGGTACCTCGGGGAACCGTTCGGCCAGCGCCGTCACCTCGGGTAACTGCCCCGAGTACACCCACGCGTCGAACGAGAGCCCGCGCTCGGCGAGCTGCCCGAAGCCGTTCAGGAACGCGGGGGCGGTGAGCGCGCCGTCGTGGGCGGCGAAGGATTTCACGGCGGGATCGGGGTGATGGGCGACCATCGTCCGGATGCCACGGAACAGCGGCGACGCGGATTCGTGCGCGTCGAGCACCGCGCCGAAGTCCGCGGCGGCGGGGTCGGCCGAGCCGATGATCGTGGCCAAGGCGGGCGTGTCGACACCGAATGGCAGGCTCGCCACCCAGCGCGTCTCGTCGGGCTTCCAGCCCGTCCACTGCACCTCGATCTCCACGACCGATCCGACCGGCGTCTTCGCCCGGTCTTCGCGATAGTCGGCCGGTAGATAAGGCCGCAGGTAGGCGCTCGGGTCGCCGACGAATTCGCGGTCGCCGCGTGGGGCCAGCTTTGCCGCGATATCGACCGGTACCGGCAGATAGCGCATCAATTTCGCGAGCTTGCTGAACTCGCGGGGTGTGGCATGCGGATCCCACTGGTGAATGTGGGCATCGATGATGTCGAAGTCGGTCAGATCCATGCTGTGCGTCCCATCGCCGCCGCTGGCAGAGCTCACGGCGATTGTCACATGCCGGCAGCGCGCGGTGACGGATTACGGTGCTCACACCGTGCGCCGATACTGTCCTCCCACCGCGAAGAAGGCATCGGTGACCTGCTGCAATGTGCACACCCGCGCCGCGTCCATGAGCACATCGAAAATGTTGCCGTCGGTGTGCGCGACCTCGGTCAGCCGGGCCAGCGCACGGTGGGCTTCCTCGGCGTGATCGGCCTGGAAACTGTGCAGCCGGTCCAGCTGCGAGCGGCGTTCGGCCTCGGTGCCACGCGCCAGTTCCAGCGGTCCGTGTTCGGTGTCGTCGGCCCGGCCGCGGAAGGTGTTCACCCCCACGATCGGCAGCGATCCGTCGTGTTTGCGCTGCTCGTAGCGCATGGACTCGTCCTGGATGCGACCGCGCTGGTAGCCGGTCTCCATCGCGCCGAGCACCCCGCCGCGTTCGCTGATCCGCTCGAATTCGAGCAGCACGGCCTCTTCGACGAGGTCGGTGAGTTCGTCGACGATGAAACTGCCCTGGAGCGGATTCTCGTTCACGGCCAACCCCCACTCCTTGGCGATGATGAGCTGAATCGCCAGCGCGCGGCGCACCGAGTCCTCGGTCGGGGTGGTCACCGCCTCGTCGAAGGCATTGGTGTGCAAACTGTTGCAATTGTCGTAGACGGCGATCAGCGCTTGCAACGTGGTGCGAATATCGTTGAACTGCATTTCCTGCGCGTGCAGTGAACGCCCCGAAGTCTGGACGTGGTACTTGAGTTTCTGGGCGCGTTCGCCCGCGCCGTAGCGGTCGCGCATCGCGATCGCCCAGATCCGCCGGGCCACGCGGCCGATCACCGTGTATTCGGGATCCATGCCATTGGAGAAGAAGAACGACAGATTCGGGGCGAAGTCGTCGATCGCCAGCCCGCGCGCGAGATAGGTCTCCACATAGGTGAATCCGTTGGCGAGGGTGAAGGCGAGCTGGCTGATGGGGTTGGCGCCTGCCTCGGCGATGTGATATCCCGAGATCGAGACCGAATAGAAGTTCCGGACGTTGTTGCGCACGAACCATTCCTGGACGTCGGCCATCATGCGCAGGCTGAATTCGGTGGAGAACAGGCAGGTGTTCTGGCCCTGGTCCTCCTTGAGGATGTCGGCCTGCACGGTGCCGCGGACGGTCTGCAGCGCCTTCGCCGGGTCGAT
>NZ_JBEZZS010000061.1:0-11423 GCF_040639295.1 Nocardioides sp. NPDC023903
CCCGACCGCGATGTTGAGCCGGCCTTCACCGAGGTAACTCGGTGAACGGCCGCTTCCGTTTGCGGAACTACTACACCCCGAGCTCGTCGGCCAGCGTGGCCAGATGGAGCTCGAAGAGGGCGGCTGGGTCGCCGAAGCTGTCAGGTCCGAACTGACCGAAGATCTCGAAGCTGACCCGGCCGAAGAGACTCGTCCAAACGAGCACACCGCGGGTGAGGCAGGCGTCGGGCAGGTCGAGGCCGAGCTGGTCGCGGATGCCCTGGAGCCCCATCTCGAGAGCGGGTGAGACCTTTTCCGGCTCCTCAGGCACGCGCAGCCGACCGGCCGCCATCGCTCCGGCGGCCAGACGCAGCATCGCGGTCGGGACGCGGGTGCCAGGCACGCTGGTGCGCTCGTCCGGCGCGGCATAGCCCGGGACGGGCGACCCGAAGAGCAGGGCGTACGTCGCCGGCTCGGCGAGCGCCCAAGTCCTGACCGCGCGGCCGAGCGCCACAAACTGGGCTCGGTGGTCGTCCTCGGGGGCCGCGGCGACGGCGTCGTCGACGGCCTCGCCCAGCTCGTCGTACCCGGAGACGAGGAGCAGCGTCAGCAGCTCGTCGCGGTTCTTCACGTAGCGGTAGACCGCCGAGGAGACCACGCCGAGATCGCGGGCGACCGCGCGCAGCGAGAGCGCGGCAGCACCGTGGATCGCCAGGTGCTCGCGGCCGATCCTGACGATCTCGTCCATGGTCTGCGCCCGCGCCCGTTCGCGCGGGGTGCCGTCTCGTGAGGTGGCTGTCATGGCTCCATCGTGACCCGACTCAGAGAGCGCTGTCAACAAAAGTGAGCAGTGCTCTTGCTTTTGCCGACGACTCGCGCCAGACTCATTCCGAGAGCACTGCTCTCGGAACCCTCGAACTCAGGAGACAGCCATGAACAGCACCCACCTCGTCATCGGCGCCGGCCCCGTCGGCTCGACCATCGCCCAGCAACTCGCCGCCCGCGGGGACCGCGTACGCCTCCTCACCCGCTCCGGCAGCGGCCCGGTGCACGCGAGCATCGAGCGGCTCCGCGGCGACGCCACCGATCTCGACACCGTCACCCAGGCGGCCGTCGGCGTGAGCGCCGTCTTCCACTGCATGCACGGCAGTGCCTACGCCGCCGACACCTGGCGAGCCGAGCTCCCCCGGGCCGAGAAGGTCGTGCTCGAGGCCGCCGGACGGGCCGGTGCGGTGGTCGTCTTTCCGGAGAGCCTCTACGCCTACGGCCACGTCACCGGCCCGATGACCGAGCAGACACCGCGGAACGCCGACTTCGGCAAGCCTGCGGTGCGGGTCGAGCTGCTCCGCGCCCGCGATGCCTCACCGACACCGACGGTCAGCGTCGCGGCCTCGGACTTCTACGGTCCGCTGGTGCGTACCGCTCACGCCGGCGAGCGCATGGTGCCGACGGTCCTCGCCGGCCGCACCATGCGCGTCCTCGGCGACCCGGACGCGCCGCACTCCTGGACGTACGTCCCCGACCTGGGTGCCGCGATGATCAAGGCAGCCGACGAGAAGACCCTCTGGGACACCTTCCTGCACGCACCCACCGCGCCCGCGGTCTCGCAGCGGGAACTCGTCCAGCTCTATGCCGACGTGGCCGGGGTCGCCGCGCCCCGGGTCGGTCGCATCCCCACCTGGACGATGAAGGCGATCGGCACGGTGCACGCCGGCACCCGGGAGCTGGCCGAGATGGTCTACCAGTTCGACAAGCCGTTCGTGCTGGACTCCTCGGCCAGCGAGGCCCTGCTCGGCCTGGCCCCCACCCCGCTCGAGACCGGGGCCAAGGCGACGGTGGACTGGTGGCGTACGCAGGCCTGAGCGCGGCAGGGCTGGAGCTACCGGGCGCTCCAGCCGCCGTCGATGGCCCACGAGGCGCCGGAGACCATCGAGGCGTCCGGGCCGGTGAGCCAGCCGACCAGGGAGCCGACCTCGTCCGGCTCGACCAGCCGCTTCACCGCCACGTCCTGCAGGAGCACCTGCTCGACGACCTCGGAGGCCGGGACACCGTGCACCTCGGCCTGGTCGGCGATCTGCTTCTCCACCAGCGGCGTACGCACGTAGCCCGGGTTGACGCAGACGCTGGTGACCCCGTGCGGGCCGCCCTCGAGGGCGGTGACCTTCGAGAGTCCCTCCAGGCCGTGCTTGGCCGAGACGTAGGCGCTCTTGAAGGGGGAGGCGACCAGGCCGTGCACGGAGGAGATGTTGACGATGCGACCCCAGCCATTGGCGTACATGTGCGGCAAGGCGGCCCTGACCAGCAGGAACGGCGCGACCAGCATGATCGAGTGGATCCTGCGGAAGTCGTCGGGGTCGAACTTCTCGATGGGGCTGACCCGCTGGATACCGGCGTTGTTGACCAGGATGTCGACCTCCAGGGTGAGGTCGTCCAGCTCCTCGGTGGCGGTCAGATCCACCACCCACGCCTCGCCGCCGATCTCCTCGGCGAGAGCATGGGCGGCATCGCCGGCCACGTCGGCGACGACGACCCTCGCGCCACGGGCGGCGAGCTCGCGGGCCACCGCCGCGCCGATCCCCGAGGCGCCGCCGGTGACCAGGGCGCGCCGGCCCCGCAGGGCCGTCGTCGCTGAGCTCACGCCGGGCTCACCTCGCGCTCGGTACGCTCGGCGTCGGCGCGGTCCAGGGCCCGCAGCGAGGTGCCCTTGGTCTCCTTGAGGGTGAGCACGACCAGGCCGGTGATGATGCCGGCCACGGCGAGGTAGATCGCGGTGTTGGTCCAGGTGCCGGTGTCCTTGAGCCAGGCGATGGCCAGCAGCGGCGCGAGCGAGCCGGCGAAGATCGAGGTCACCTGGTAGGAGATCGAGATGCCGGAGTAGCGCATCCGGGTCGGGAACATCTCGGCCATGATCGCGGGCTGCGTGGAGTACATCAGCGCGTGGATGGCCAGGCCGGCGATCAGCGCCGCCACGATCGCGAGGTTGTTCTTGGTGTCGAGCATCGGGAACGCCCAGAAGCCCCAGGTCGCGCCGAGCACCGCACCCACCAGGTAGACCGGCTTGCGGCCCACGCCATCGGCGATCCGGCCGACGGCGAGGATGAAGAAGAAGTGGCAGGCGTGCGCGACGGCGATCAGGCCGAGCAGCGCGCCCTGGTCCATCTTCTGGTCCTCGACCAGGTAGACGATCGAGAAGGAGACCACGAGGTAGTACATGATGTTCTCCGCGAACCGCAGGCCCATGCCCTTGAGCACGCCCAGCGGGTAGCGGCGGAGCACCTCGAAGACGCCGTAGCCGGTCGAGGCGGACTCGGTCTGCTCCGCCTTCGCCTCCTCGAAGATGGGCGAGTCGGTCACCGAGCGGCGGATGAAGTAGCCGACGACGACCACCACCGCCGAGAGCCAGAACGCGACCCGCCAGCCCCACGCCAGGAATGCGGCGTCGGAGAGCGTGATGGTCATCAGGGTGAGCACCAGCGTGGCGAGCAGGTTGCCCACCGGCACCGCGGCCTGCGGCCAGGCGGCCCAGGTCGCTCGCCTGTCGTCGGGGGCGTGCTCGGCGACCAGCAGGACGGCGCCGCCCCACTCACCGCCCAGGGCGAGCCCCTGCACGAACCGGAGCACCACCAGCGCGATCGGCGCGAGGAGGCCGATCTGGTTGTACGTCGGCAGGCAGCCCATCAGCACGGTGGCGACACCGATCAACATGATGGTCAGCTGCAGGGTGTACTTGCGGCCGAGGCGGTCGCCGATGTGGCCGAAGACGACGCCGCCCAGCGGGCGGGCGACGAACCCGATGGCGTACGTCACGAAGGCGGCGATGATCGCGTCGTAGGCGTTGCCGGTGGCCGGCATGATCACCTTGGCGAAGACCAGCGCCGAGGCGGTGGCGTAGAGGAAGAAGTCGTACCACTCCACGACCGTGCCGGCCATGGAGGCCGCCACGGTCCTGCGGAGCAGGCTCTGGTCGGTGGGGGCGGCGGTGGCGCCCGGCTGTATCGAGGACATGGCTGGGAGTGTGACAGCGATCACGATGTGCTCGCAACGCGCATGTTGGCACACGGCGTGAACGCAAATGCACATTGATGGATAGGGTGGCCCGATGGCCACCTCCCCGTCGACACCACCCTCCGCCGACCAGCTGCTGGTGCTGCTGGAGGTGGCACGCAGCGGCCGCTTCACCACCGCCGCCCGCTCGCTGGGACTGACCCATACGACGGTCAGCCGCAACATCTCCGCCCTCGAGCGCGCCCTCGGCGGCCGGGTGCTGGTGCGCGGCTCCGACGGCTGGGCGCTGACCGCTCTCGGTGAGCGCGCGGCGCGAGCCGCCGAGGGAGTCGCCGAGTCGCTGGCCCGGCTGGCGGCCGACGAGCCGGCCGACCCGGTGGCCGGCGTGGTCCGGATGTCGACGACCGACGGGTTCGCTGCGTACATCGCCTCCCCGGCCGTGGCCGCGCTGCGGCAGGACCATCCCGAGCTCTCGGTCGAGATCGTCACCGTGACCCGGCAGGCGGCCCAGCACCGCTCCGGCGTCGACATCGAGGTGGTGGTCGGCGAGCCGGCGGTGAACCGCGGCCGGGCGATGCACCTGGGCGGGTACGAGCTCGGCCTCTACGCCTCCCCCGGCTATCTGGAGCGCCACGGCGCCCCCGGCACGATCGAGGAGGCCGTACGCCACCGGCTGGTCTACTTCGTCGACTCGATGCTCCAGGTCGACGACCTCGACATCCCCCGGCGGCTGCTGCCCGGCATCCGCGACGCGGTCACCTCGACGAACGTGTTCGTGCATGTCGAGGCGACCCGGGCCGGGGCCGGTCTGGGACTGCTGCCCTGCTTCATGGCCGACCGGCACCCCGACCTCGTCCGGCTGCTCCACGAGGACATCCACCAGCGGCTGCCCTACTGGGCGGTCGTGCATCCGGAGTCCTGGCGCCGGCCTGCCGTGGCCGCCGTCGTGGGCGGCCTGCGGGAGCAGATGGACGAACAGCGAGATGCCCTGATCGGCCGGTGACGCCCGCGGACCGACCATCAGCGACAATTCACGGGTGCCACATTCGACTCGGGCAGCCGCCGTGCGTCTGGTGGCATTCTTCGTGGCCGGGATGCGGCTCGCGACCCTCGCGCAGATGGCGCCGTCGCTGCTGGCGGCGATGCCCGCGCTACCCCGCGCCGACCACCCCTGGCTGACCGGGGCCAGCTGGGTTCTGGCCACCGTCATGCTCGTTGCGATCACGGCGATCACCCTGGTCACCCGGAGGCCGCCGGGGGTGCCGTACGCCGTGCTCGACGTCGCCGTGGCCGTGGCACTGCTGATCGTGGGGCTGTGGACGGTGCCGGTGGAGATGCGTACGGGCACCTGGGTGGGGTTCCAGCTGGGCTATGCGCTGTGCGTCTCCTGCGGGCTGTCTGCCGTACGCTCGCGGTGGCTGTGGATGTTCCTGCTCGCCTCGCTGGCGGTCGCCGAGGCGGTCTACATCGCGCCGACCGTGGACGGCTGGGCCGACCTGACCGGCGCACTGAGCACGTGCCTCACCCTGCTGGTCCTCGGGCCGCTGGCCTGGTTCGGCTGTCAGACGATCGTGCGGATCGGGACGGAGGCCGATGAGGCGCGGCGCTATGCCGCCGAGGCCGCGAAGGCCGAGGAGGAGCGGCGTGCCCGGCTCGCGATCCACAACGGCACCGCGATGATGCGGCTGCTGGTGGAGACCGACTCCGCCGACCGCAACGGCGCGCTGCGCTCGCAGGCCGAGGTCGAGCTCAATCGGATGCGCGCGTATCTGAGCGGTCAGACCCCACCGCCGGTGAGCGAGGCGACCAACCTGGCCGCGGTGGTCACCGCCGTCGGCGCGGAGTTCGACGACCTCCCGATCACGGTGGTCGCCGACCTCGCCCAGGACGTCGCCCTCCCCCGCGGTCTCGCCGACGACCTGGCCGCCGCGCTGCGCAGCCTGCTGCTCAACGTACGCCAGCATGCTCGGGCCGGCCGGGTCGTCCTGCACGCCGCCGAGGACGAGGACGGCTCCGGCTGGGACGTCACCCTGCACGATGACGGCATCGGATTCGATGCCTCCTCGACCGACTTCGGGGTCGGCCTGCGCGAGGTGGTCGTCGAACAGCTCGCGCGCTCGGGCGTCGACGTCGAGATCAGCAGCATCCGCGATCTCGGCACGACGATCACGCTCGCTCAGACGACCGTCGCGGAGGTGTCGTGATGACTGCCGCCACCTCCGGGCCGCGCTTCAGCCATGTGGACGACGCGACCGCGATGCGCGCCTCGCTGAGTCTGCTACTGCCCGACCTCACCTTCGTGTCCAGCCACGAGAACGTCGAGGACCTGCTGGCGGCGAAGCCCGAGGCCGACGTGGTGATCCTCGACCTCCACCTCGCCAACACCGGCCAGCCCGACGCCTCGCAGGGCACCACGGCGATCCGGCGCATCGTCGAGGCGGGCTACCGGGTCTGCGTCTACTCCCAGGAGGAGCGCCGGTTCGTGCTCGCGGCGTGCCTCGCGGCCGGGGCGACCGGCGTGGTCTCGAAGGCGGCCTCGCTGGCCGAGGCAGAGGCGGCGTTCCGCGCGGTCGCCGCCGATGAGCCGGTGATCCCCCCGGGTATCACCGGCCTCATCGAGGTCCTCGTCCGCCGCCGCAGCATCACCGTCCTCACGCCGAGGCAACGCGAGGTCCTCGCTCATCGCGCCCGCGGACTGACGTACGCCGAGATGAGCCGTTCGATGTACCTGTCCGAGTCGACCCTGCGCGGCTACTGGATGGAGCTGGCTCAGCTGGTCTCGCAGTATCTGCGCGAGACCTCGCCCGGCGACATCGAGCACGCCCTCGGGCTGCGCCCGGGGGACCTGCTCGACCTCTGGCCGGGTTAGAGGGCCTAGCTGCTGATCCCGCTCCACTTCCACGAGCCGTCGGTGCCGACACGGGTCGAGGCCGAGAAAGTCGTGCTGTGCCCGATCCCGCTGCTCTGGCGGATGCGTACCGCGTTGCCGGTCGTCGGGTTGATCAGCACGATGTCCTTGGCCGCGACCGAGCCGTCGGCGTCGTAGCAGTTGTGCACCGACATGTAGCGCCATCCGGTGCCGAGGCTGCGGACGACGTACTTCTTCGCCTCCGCCGGGCGGTCGGGACGTACGACGATCTGCTCGAGCTTGTTGGTGCTCGGGTTGATCGAGTAGAGCAGGTTGTACATGACCCCGTTGCGGCTCGTCCACACGCCCGCGACGGTCGTGGTGCTCGGGAGCGTGACCGGCAGGTTCGTGACCGTGCCGAGGCGGGTGCCCGCGCTGGAGTAGGTGAGCGCCGTCTGCTGCACGACGCCGGAGGTCGTGACGCTGTAGACCGCCGTCGTCGGGCCGTTCACGACCTTCTTGGGGTTCCAGCCGGTCACCGCGGTGCCGTTGGAGCGGTAGAGCTGCGCGGACCTGGTCTCGGACAGCACGGACTGCCCGTTGGTTCCGCCGATGGTCACGGTGCGGCCGGTGCCGTCGGTGCCGGGCACGATGTAGCTGGTCTTCCAGGTGGTCTCATCACCGGCGCCGCCGATCTCGATCCAGGCCCGCGGCGACCAGCTGACCGTGCCGGCGCTGCGGTAGTTGCTGGTCACCGTGCTGTTCTTGATGCCGCGCTTGCGGATGTAGCCGCCCGCCTTGCCGTTGATCGAGCCGGAGCAGTTCACGGTGCCGGCCGCGGCGGCCGGCGAGCTCGCCGCTCCGAGCGCGGTGAGCGATCCGGCCAGCAGAGCCGTGCCAGCGATTGCGACCAGAGCTGAACGGCGCTGTCGAGTCTTGATCTTCATGCCGCCGAGGGTATGGTCCGCGACCCCTTCAGCGGTCCCAACGAATCCGCACAGTTCGCGACTTCTTAACGTCCACTAACTGGGCGAAATCGTCCCATAACCTGGACGACGCGCTTCGGATGGGTAGCGTGGCCGCCATGTTCACGAAGGTGTTGGTTGCCAACCGCGGTGAGATCGCGATCCGAGCTTTCCGCGCAGGCTTTGAGCTCGGGGCCAAGACGGTCGCCGTCTTTCCGTACGAGGACCGGGGCTCAGAGCACCGGCTGAAGGCCGACGAGGCCTACCAGATCGGAGAGCTCGGTCACCCGATCCGGGCCTATCTCGATCCAGACGCGATCGTCGAAGTCGCCAAGCAGAGCGGCGCGGACGCCATCTATCCCGGCTACGGGTTCCTCTCCGAGAACCCGGCACTGGCCGAGGCTTGCGCCCGGGCCGGGATCACGTTCATCGGGCCGTCGGCCGAGGTCCTCACGCTCACCGGCAACAAGGCCACCGCCATCGCGGCGGCGAAGGCTGCCGGCGTACCCACTCTGCAGTCGGTCGAGCCGTCCACCGACGTCGACGCGCTCGTCTCCGCCGCCTCCGTCCTGCCCTACCCGCTGTTCGTGAAAGCGGTCGCGGGTGGCGGTGGTCGCGGGATGCGGCGGGTCGACTCCCCCGACAAGCTGCGCGAGGCGGTCGAGACCTGCATGCGCGAGGGCGAGGCGGCCTTCGGTGACCCGACCGTCTTCATCGAGCAGGCCGTGGTCGAGCCGCGCCACATCGAGGTGCAGATCCTCGCCGACGGCACCGGTGAGGTGATCCACCTCTTCGAGCGTGACTGCTCGGTGCAGCGCCGCCACCAGAAGGTCGTCGAGATCGCCCCGGCACCCAATCTAGACCCTGAGCTGCGGGAACGCATGTGCGCGGACGCGGTGCGGTTCGCCAAGGAGATCGGCTACTCCTGCGCCGGCACCGTCGAGTTCCTGCTCGACCCCGCCGGCAACTACGTCTTCATCGAGATGAACCCGCGCATCCAGGTCGAGCACACCGTGACCGAGGAGGTCACCGACGTCGATCTGGTCCGTTCGCAGATGCGGATCGCGTCCGGCGAGACGCTGGCCGACCTGGGTCTGACCCAGGACTCCGTGCAGCTGCGCGGCGCGGCGATGCAGTGCCGGATCACCACCGAGGACCCCGCCAACAACTTCCGCCCCGACACGGGCATGATCACCACCTACCGCTCCCCAGGCGGTGCCGGGATCCGCGTCGACGGCGGCACGACGTACGCCGGGGCCGAGGTCTCGCCCCACTTCGACTCGATGCTCGCCAAGCTCACCTGTCGTGGGCGCACCTTCGAGGACGCCGTCACCCGGGCCCGGCGGGCCGTGGCGGAGTTCCGCATCCGCGGGGTCGCGACGAACATCCCGTTCCTGCAGGCGCTGCTCGACGACCCCGACTTCATCTCGGGCTCGATCACGACCTCGTTCATCGAGACCCACCCGCAGCTGCTGACCGCGCGGGCCTCCGGTGACCGCGGCACCAAGCTGCTCACCTACCTGGCCGACGTGACCGTCAACCAGCCGCACGGCGCCGCGCCGGTCTCGCTCCACCCGGTCGAGAAGCTGCCGAAGCTCGACCTCTCCGAGGCTCCGCCGAAGGGCTCTCGCGACCTTCTTCGCGAGCTCGGGCCGGAGGGTTTCGCCGCCGCACTGCGTTCCCAGGAGCCGGTCGCGGTCACCGACACCACCTTCCGCGACGCCCACCAGTCGCTGCTCGCGACCCGGGTCCGCACCACCGACCTGCTCGGCGTCGCCGGCCACGTCGCCCGGCTGACGCCGCAGCTGTGGTCCCTGGAGGCATGGGGCGGAGCGACGTACGACGTGGCTCTCCGCTTCCTCTCCGAGGACCCGTGGGAGCGGCTGGCGCACCTGCGTGAGGCGATCCCGAACGTCAACCTGCAGATGCTGCTGCGCGGTCGCAACACTGTGGGCTACACGCCCTACCCGACCGAGGTCACCGACGCGTTCGTGTCGGAGGCCGCCGAGACCGGGATCGATGTCTTCCGGATCTTCGACGCGCTCAACGACGTGTCCCAGATGCGGCCCGCGATCGACGCGGTGCGGGCGACCGGGACCTCCGTCGCCGAGGTGGCGCTCTGCTACACCGGTGACCTCTCCTCGCCGGACGAGAAGCTCTACACGCTCGACTACTACCTGCGGCTGGCCGAGGAGATCGTCTCGGCCGGGGCGCACGTGCTCGCGATCAAGGACATGGCCGGGCTGCTGCGGGCGCCCGCGGCGCGCACCCTGGTGACCGCGCTACGGGAGCGGTTCGACCTGCCGGTCCACCTGCACACCCACGACACCGCCGGTGGTCAGCTGGCCACGCTGACGGCCGCCATCGAGGCCGGTGTCGACGCCGTAGACGCCGCGACCGCGTCGATGGCCGGCACCACCTCCCAGCCGCCGCTCTCCTCGCTGGTGGCGGCGACCGACCACACCTCGCGTGCCACTGGCCTGTCGTTGGCGGCGGTCAACTCGCTCGAGCCCTACTGGGAGGCCGTACGCCGCGTCTACGCGCCCTTCGAGTCCGGACTGCCCGCGCCGACCGGCCGGGTCTACCGCCACGAGATCCCGGGCGGCCAGCTCTCCAACCTGCGCCAGCAGGCGATCGCGCTCGGGCTGGGCGAGAAGTTCGAGCAGATCGAGGACATGTACGCCGCGGCCAACCAGATCCTCGGCCGCGTCCCCAAGGTCACCCCGTCCTCGAAGGTCATCGGCGACCTGGCTCTGTCGTTGGTCGCGGCCGGTGCCGACCCGGCTGCGTTCGAGGCCGACCCGGCTTCGTACGACATCCCGGGCTCGGTCATCGGGTTCCTCAACGGCGAGCTCGGTGACCCGCCGGGCGGCTGGCCCGAGCCGTTCCGCAGCAAGGCGACCGCGGGACGCACCTGGAAGGCGGCATCGCCGACCCTGTCGGCCGAGGACGCTGCCGGGCTCGCCTCCGACCGCCGTGGGACGCTCAACCGACTGCTCTTCCCCGGACCGACGAAGGACTTCACCGAGGCCCGTTCGAAGTGGGGCGACGTGTCGGTGATCTCGACGCTCGACTACCTCTACGGCCTGCGCGAGGGCGAGGAGCACGTCGTCGAGCTCTCCGAGGGCAAGACGGTCATCTTCGGACTCACCGCAGTTTCCGAGCCCGACGAGCGCGGCATCCGCACCGTCATGGCGACGATCAACGGCCACCTGCGCCCGATCGGGGTACGTGACCGCTCCGTCGCCGCCGAGGTCGCTGCCGCCGAGAAGGCCGACCCCTCCGTTCCCGGCCAGGTCGCGGCGCCGTTCCAGGGCGTCGTCACCATCTCGGTCGCGGCCGGCGAGTCGGTCAAGGCCGGCGACACCGTCGCCACCATCGAGGCGATGAAGATGGAGGCGGCCATCACCGCCCCCGTCGACGGCACCGTCTCCCGCCTCGCCTTCTCCGGCACCCAGTCCGTCGACGGCGGCGATCTGGTCCTCGTCCTCGGCTGAGCCGAGACGTCAGCTGCGTCGGCCGAGATGGCACAGTTCGAGATCGATGAGCTGCGCCTGCAGGAGCCGCTCACCGAGAGCTACAACGTAGCCCCGACCAACGATGTCTATGCCGTCGTCGAGCGCCCG
>NZ_JBEZZS010000062.1:0-11025 GCF_040639295.1 Nocardioides sp. NPDC023903
GTTGATAGGCCGGAGGTGTACAGCAGTGATGCCCAGCCGACCGGTACTAATAGGCCGAGGGCTTATCTTTCATAAACCCTCAACAAAAACAACAACCATCGAAGACTGCATCTTTGATGAGACTGTTCGCGTCCACACCAACTAGCAACGAATGCTAGAACTGAACAATGGCTTGGCCACCCCAAGCAGCTCTGCTCGGCAGCGAAAGCGCCGGCGGATGAGTGCGGGGGTGAGTCGATAGAGTTACGGCGGCCATAGCGAAGGGGAAATACCCGGTCCCATCCCGAACCCGGAAGTCAAGCCCTTCAGCGCCGATGGTACTGCAACCGAGAGGCTGTGGGAGAGTAGGACGCCGCCGGACAAAATTTCAGGTAGAGGCCGCCCTTTGGGGCGGCCTCTACTGCTTTTACTGGCACTGAGTTTGTCAAAGAATGGTCCACGGATCGTTCGAAGTCGGCTGCGGGAAGCAGCAGTGAGGAAGGCAGCTATGGCTGACGAGCGCCGTAGCAACAGAGGCGGTAAGCCCGCTGGACGCCCCGGGCGTCCGAAGAGCTCAGGTTCAAGTTCATCCTCGACCGGTGGCCGTGGTGGCCGATCGGGTGACGGCAAGCCGAGCGCTGGTCGACCGAGTGGCGGCCGGCCGGGTGCCGGGCGGAGCAGCGATCGCCGCGAGGGCGGAGCTGGCCGTGGTGGCGAGCAGCGTCGTGACGGTGGCCGCGGAGGCGACGAGCGTCGCGACAGCAAGCCGTCGACCGGACGCAGCGGCCCTCGCGCAGGCGGCCGCTCTGACGGCCCGAAGCGCTCTGACGGCCCGAAGCGCGGTGGCACCAGCGACCGCAAGGGCGGTTACTCCAAGGACCGCGGCGGCAAGCCCGGTGGCAAGCCGCAGCGCCGCTTCGACGAGCCGCGCGAGGAGCGTACGGCGGATCAGCGGATCTACGACGGTCCGGAGCTGCCCGAAGAGGTGACGGGCAAGGAGCTGGATCGCGCGATCTCGGCTCAGCTGCGCGGCCTGCCCGAGAAGCTGGCGGCGCGGATCGCCCGCCACCTGGTCGCTGCCGACATGTTCATCGACTCCGACCCCGAGCTGGCCTACCAGCACGCGAAGGCGGCCAAGTCGCGTACGCAGCGGATCGCTGTGATTCGTGAGGCGCTGGGCGAGGCTGCTTACGCTGCCGGCCACTACTCCGAGGCGCTCGCCGAGTTGCGTGCGGCCAAGCGGATGAATGGGGCGACGGCGTACCTGCCGATCATGGCGGACTGCCACCGCGCGCTCGGCCAGCCCGAGCAGGCGATCAAGCTCGCGCACAGCCCGTCTGTGGTGAACTTCGAGGCACCGGCGAAGGCCGAGATGACGATCGTCGAGGCTGGCGCTCGTCGGGACATGGGCCAGTTCGACGCGGCGCTGCGGATCCTCGAACAGTCGCCGCTCAACAACAAGGGCCGCGAGGCATGGGTGGTGCGGCTGCGCTACGCGTACGCCGACACGCTCCAGGACGCCGGCCGGGACAAGGACGCGCTGACCTGGTTCCACCGCACCTACGCGATCGACTCCGACGAGATCACCGACGCAGCGGCGCGGGCCGAGGCGCTCGAGAAGACGGTCGAGAGGGACTGACGTCCCCTCAGAACGAGCAATCAGTGGCGATCGGCATCCGTGCCGGTCGCCACTGGCCGTTTTGCTCCGATACTGGAGATCCTGGGCTCGGTAGGTAAGAATGGACGCACAACTACATCCGTGTGATCACCGAAATGTTCCTTCACGCATGATTGAGCCCGCTGGGGAAGGCGTAGCTCGCGCCGCAACGAAGGAGATATTCGGTGACCACTCAGATCAAGGACCCGAGCGCCTCGCGTGGCATCGCACGAGGCGTTGTGTTCGTGCATTCGGCTCCCTCCGCGCTCTGCCCTCACATCGAATGGGCCGTCGCGGGGGTGCTAGGTGTGCCGGTGAACTTCGACTGGACGGCGCAGCCCGCCCAGGCCGGCACCTACCGAGCCGAGCTCTTCTGGTCCGGTGCGGTCGGTTCCGCAGCGGCGATCGCGTCGGCGCTGAAGGGATGGACGCACCTGCGCTTCGAGGTCACCGAGGACGGCACGTCGACCTCTGAGGGTGCGCGCTACTCCTTCACTCCCGACCTCGGCGTCTTCCACGCCGTCACCGGGATGCACGGCGACATCATGATCCCGGAGGACCGGCTCAAGGCCGCGGTGGTCAAGGCCGCCCTCGGCGACACCACGCTCGAGCTCGAGGTCGACAAGCTCCTCGGCAAGCCTTGGGACGACGAGCTGGAGACGTTCCGTCACGCGGGGGAGGGCGCCCCCGTACGCTGGCTGCACCAGGTCGTCTGAGCGACCCTGTCGGCCGCAGAGCACGGCTGACGAAGACTGAGGCCCCGGAGCGTGAGCTCCGGGGCCTCAGTCCGTGTCTGACCGGTGCCGGTCAGAGTGGGATGTTGCCGTGAGCACCGCGGCGTACGCCGACGGTCTGGATCGCGTCCTCGAAGGCGGCCGCGATCGCCCCGCGGGTCGCCGACGGCTCGATGACTTCGTCCACGACACCGATCTCGACAGCCTTGTCCACACCGCCGGCCAGGCGCTCGTGTTCGGCCGCGAGCTCCGCCTCGACCTGAGGACGGAGGTCGGGGGCGACCTCGGCGAGCTTGCGGCGGTGCAGGATGCGGATGGCGGCGACAGGGCCCATCACCGCGACCTCAGCGCCCGGCCAGGCGAAGACCTTCGTCGCGCCGAGGGAGCGGGCGTTCATGGCGATGTAGGCGCCACCGTAGGTCTTGCGGGTCACCAGGGTGACCCGGGGGACCACGCACTCCCCGAAGGCGTGCAGGAGCTTGGCGCCGCGGCGTACGACTCCGTCCCACTCCTGGCCGACGCCGGGCAGGTAGCCGGGGACGTCGACGACGACGATCAGCGGGACGCCGAGGGCGTCGCAGAGGCGTACGAACCGGGAGGCCTTCTCGGCGGAGAGGGAGTCGAGGCAACCGCCGAGCCGCAGCGGGTTGTTGGCGACGACACCGACGGTGCGGCCGCCGAAGCGACCGAGCGCGGTGACGATGTTGGGAGCCCAGCGAGCGTGCAGCTCCTGCATGGTGCCCTCGTCAAGGATGTTCTCGACCAGCGGGTGCACGTCGTAGGCGCGCTTCTTCGACTCGGGCAGCTGCACGGCGAGGTCCTTGTCCTCGACCGCGGCGACGTCGAGGCCGCCCTGGGAGCCGAGGAGGGAGGTGACCGTGCGGGCCTTGTCGAGCGCCTCGCGCTCGGACTCGGTGAGGATGTGCACCACACCGGAGCGGCGGCCGTGCGGCTCGGGACCACCGAGGCGCAGCATGTCGACATCCTCACCGGTGACGGAGCGTACGACGTCGGGACCGGTCACGAAGATGCGGCCCTCGGGGCCGAGGATGACGACGTCGGTGAGGGCGGGACCGTAGGCAGCGCCGCCGGCAGCCGGGCCGAGGACGACGGAGATCTGCGGGATCTTGCCGCTGGCCTGCGTCATCGCGTGGAAGATGCGGCCGACCGCGTGCAGGGAGAGTACGCCCTCGGCGAGCCGGGCGCCGCCGGAGTGCCACAGGCCGATGATAGGGCTGCCGTCCGTCATCGCGCGGTGGTAGGCGTCGACGACCACACGGCAGCCGAGGTCGCCCATCGCACCGCCCATGACGGTGGCGTCCGAGCAGAAGGCGACCGCCCGGGTGCCGTCCACCTCGCCGACGGCGGCCAGCATGCCGGAGTTGTCGTCGGGGGAGATGAGCTCGACGGTCCCCTCGTCGAAGAGCGCCCGGAGGCGGGTCAGCGGGTTCCGGGGATCCTGGTCGCGAGGAAGCTTCTGCTGCTTCCTCGCGGGCGCGGGGACCGTGATGGTCATCAGATGCTTCCGTAGACGACCGCTACGTTCGCGCCACCGAAACCGAAGGAGTTGTTGAGGGCCGCGATGTCGCCGACGGGCAGGTCGCGGGCCTTGGTGGCGATGTCGAGCTCGACCGCGGGGTCGAGGTTGTCGAGGTTGATCGTCGGCGGCGACTGGCGGTTGTGGATCGCCAGGACGGTCGCGACGGTCTCGAGGGCTCCGGCGCCACCGAGCAGGTGGCCGGTCATCGACTTCGTCGACGTGACCACGACGTTCTCGACCTGCTTGCCGAGGGTGGCGTGGAGCATCAGGCCCTCGGCGATGTCGCCCTGAGGGGTCGAGGTCGCGTGGGCGTTGACGTGGACGATGGTGTTCGGGTCGATGTCGCCGTCCTCGAGCGCGCGCTTGATGGCGCGGCTGCCGCCACGACCCTCCGGGTCGGGCTGGGCGATGTCGTGAGCGTCGGCGGTCACGCCGGCGCCGAGGACCTCGGCGTAGATCCGGGCGCCACGGGCCTGGGCGTGCTCGAGCGTCTCGAGCACCACGATGCCGGCACCCTCACCGAGGACGAAGCCGTCACGGCCGGTGTCCCAGGGGCGGCTGACCGCGGTCGGGTCGCCACCATCGGGGCCGGAGGCGGTCTTGGAGAGGGCCATCATGTTGGCGAACGCGGCCATCGGCAGCGGGTGGATCGCTGCCTCGGTGCCGCCCGCGAGTACGACGTCGGCGCGGCCGAGACGGATCTGGTCGGCGGCCAGGGCGATCGCCTCGGAGCCGGAGGCACAGGCGGAGATCGGGGTCTGAGCCGCGGCGCGGGCGCCGTAGATCAGCGAGATGTTGGCTGCCGAGGCGTTGGCCATCAGCATCGGGACGGCCAGCGGGCTGACGCGGCGCGGCCCCTTGGCCAGAAGCGTGTCGTAGTTGTCGAGCAGGGTGGTGACGCCGCCGATACCGGTGGCGACAGCGACACCGAGCCGCTCACCGTCGAGTCCGGCCTCGGTGGCCGTGCCCTCGAAGCCGGCGTCCTTCCAGGCCTCGGCCGCGGCGACCACGGCGAACTGGGCGGAGCGGTCCAAGCGTCGGGCCTTGACCCTCTCCAGGACCTCGGACGGCTCGACGGCGACACGGCCGGCGATGCGTACGGGAAGGTCCTGGGCCCACTCCTCGGTGAGCTCGCGGATGCCGGAGCGGCCGGCGATCAAGGCATCCCAGGTGGTGGCTACATCTCCGCCGACCGGGTTGGTGGTGCCCAATCCAGTGACGACGACTCGGGTGCGGCTGCTCATGTGGTCTCCGTGTGAGGTGTTTGGCGCGTTGGGTCAGGTGAAGCAGATCCGGCGGCTCGGCCTGGGAGGGTTGGCCGAGCCGCCGGGGCGCGTCAGGCGTTCGCGGAAGCCTTCTCGATGAAGCTCACTGCGTCGCCAACGGTCTTGAGGTTCTTGACCTGCTCGTCGGGGATGGATACGCCGAACTTCTCCTCGGCAGCGACGACGACCTCGACCATGGACAGCGAGTCGACGTCGAGGTCATCGACGAAGGACTTGTCGAGCTGAACGTCGGCGACATCGATGCCGGCGACCTCGTTGACGATCTCGGCGAGGTCGGAGCGGATCTCTTCGGTGGTGGCCATATGTGGTGCTTCCTCTCGGATTTTTGTGTGTTGAAACTCTGGGGTGGTGCCGGACTACGGAACGACGACGACCTGGGCTGCGTAGACCAGTCCGGCGCCGAACGCGATCAGCAGGGCGGTGTCGCCCGACTCAGCCTGACCCTCCTCGATCATCCGCTCAAGGGCAAGCGGGACCGAGGCGGCCGAGGTGTTGCCCATGGTGGCGATGTCGCGGGCGATCTTGACCGTCTCCGGAAGCTTCATGGAGCGGGCCAGGGCGTCGACGATGCGCATGTTGGCCTGGTGCGGGACGAAGCAGTCGAGCTCGTCGGCGGTGATGCCGGCCTTCTCGAGCGCCTCTTGACCGACCTTGGCCATCGCGAAGGAGGCCCAGCGGAAGACAGCGTTGCCCTCCATCGTCAGCCAGGGCGTCTCCTTGGCTTCGTTCGCGTCGAACCAGTCGGGGGTCTGGATGTGGTTGGCTTTGTCGCCGGAGGAACCCCATACGACTGGGCCGATCCCGGGCTCCTCGCTCGGGCCGACGACCGCGGCGCCCGCGCCGTCGGCGAAGATGAAGGCGGTGCCACGGTCGTGCGGGTTCGTGATGTCGGAGAGGCGCTCGACACCGATGACGAGTACGTTCCGGGCGCTGCCGCCGCGGATGAAGTCGCTGGCCATCGCGATGCCGTGGCAGAAGCCGGCACAGGCCGCCGAGACGTCGAAGGCGGCCGGGCTGTCGGCACCGAGCTCGTCGGCGATCAGCGCGGCGACCGCAGGGGTCTGACGCATGTGGCTGACCGTGGCGACGATGACGCAGTCGATCTGGTCGATGCCGATCTTGGCGTGCTCGAGAGCCTTGCGCGAGGCGGCGACCGACATCATCTGCACGGTCTCCTCCTCACCCGCCCAGCGACGCTCGGTGATGCCGGACCGGGTGCGGATCCACTCGTCGGAGGAGTCGATCAGGTCGACGATCTCGCTGTTGGGGACCACCCGGGTGGGGCGATAGCCGCCTACGCCGAGGATGCGGGCGTGCGGTGAACCTGTCGGGGCTGAGATCACGAGTGCTGGACTCCTGTCGGGTGCAGACGCAGCAGCGGCTGACCGGGGGAAACGAGGTCGCCGTCCTCGACGAGCCACTCTATGACCTCGCCGCCGTGGGCGGACGTGATCGCAATCGTGTCACGGAGGCTGGCGATGGCGCCGATCTCGGCGCCGGCCGGGATCACGTTGATTCCGGACACGGTCTCGGAGAGCTTGAAGGTGCCCTTGGACGGGGAGACGACCATGCGCCAGGTCGGCGTGGTCTCGATCGGGTTGGCCTCTCCGTGCTTCTCGACGAACGCGCGGGCGTCGTCGAGCTGGTCGGGAGTCTTCAGGGCGAAGGTCTCGACGCCCTTGAGGGCACGCTTGGCGATCCCGGTCAGGGTGCCGGCCGGCGGCATCTCCAGGATGCCGGTCACGCCGATGTCGGACATGGTGTCGAGGCAGAGGTCCCAGCGCACCGGGTTGGCGATCTGGCCGACGATGCGGTCCAGCGCCTTGGCGCCGTCGTGGACGATCTGGCCGTCCTTGTTGCTGATCAGGCGCGTACGCGGGTCGTGGGTCGAGACGCTCTGGGCCAGCCGGGCGAGGTGGCCGACGGCGGGCTCCATGTGCTTGGTGTGGAAGGCGCCGGCGACGCTGAGCGGCATCAGCCTGGCTTTGGCGGGCGGATCGGCGGCGAAGGCCTCGAGCTGCTCGAGAGTGCCCGCGGCGACGATCTGGCCGGGGCCGTTGTCGTTGGCGGGGGTGAGGCCGTGCTTCTCGATCGCGGCCAGCACCTCCTCGCGTACGCCGCCGAGGACCGCGGTCATGCCGGTCGGCGTCTTCGCGGCGGCCTCGGCCATGGCCTTGCCCCGCTCGCGTACGAGCACCATTGCCTGCTCGGCACTGATCGCGCGTGCGCCCGCGGCGGCGGTGATCTCACCGACGCTGTGGCCGGCGACGGCACCGATCTTGCCGAAGGCGTCCGCGGGCTGCGGGAAGAGCTCGAGGGCCGCGACCAGGCCGGTGGCGACCAGCAGCGGCTGGGCGATCTCGGTGGCGCGGATGGTCTCTGCGTCGGCATTGGTGCCGTAGTCGATCAGGTCGATGCCTGCAACGGTTGAGAGCCACTCCATACGAGCGGCGAAAGCGGGGTCCTCCAGCCACGGGGTGAGGAATCCTGGTGTCTGAGCACCTTGTCCTGGGGCGACAATGACGAGCACGCAACGATAGTCCCGTCTGGAGGGGTGTCGGTTCACCTTCAGCGGCAACGAATATCTATCACGCAATCTTGTAGGGGTTCTACAACTTGCCTGGTCAGTGGTCCTGTTGCCGGCCGAGAATCAGGGCGACCTGCAGGGCGAGAGCGTCGCGGGAGTCGGTCGGGAGGAACCCGGTGAGCTCGGCGACCTGCTTGAGCCGGTAGCGCACGGTGTTGGGGTGCACGAACAGTGTGCGACCGGTGGCCTCGAGCCCGCCTCCGGCGGCGAAGTACGCAGCCAGTGTCTCGATCAGGGTGCTGCGGGCCTCCACCAGCGGTCGATAGAGATTCTCGATCAGGTAGCGGTGGGCCCACGCGTCGCCGGCAAGTGCACGCTCGGGAAGGAACGACTGGCTGCGTGCCGGGCGGGGCGCGTCGGGCCAGCCGGGCGCGGCTCGGTAGGCCGAGAGCGCGGCCCGGGCGGACTCGGCGGCGGTGGCGAGTCCGGCTGCCATGGGTCCGACCACGACGGGCCCGTCAGCGAAGAGGTCAGCGATGCGCTCGGCGGCCTCCAGTGGGTCCTCGATGCCGCCGAGCAGGGCGACGAGGCGGTCACCCTGGACCGCGCACAGGGTGTGCAGGTCGTGGGCGCGGGCGCGGCGGCGTACCTCTTCCATGGCGGCGTCGAGGCGGACGCCGTCGGGGGCGTGGCCCAGCACCGCGCACAGCGGCAGGTCGGCGTCCCAGCCGAGCGCGCTGGCCCGGGAGAGGACGACCTCGTCGGTCTCGGCACGCAGGACCGCGTCGACCACGAGCGCCTCGAGCCGGGCGTCCCAGGCGCCGCGCTGCTCGGCGGCGCGGGCGTAGACCTCGGCCGTCGCGAAGGCGACCTCACGGGCGTAGCGGCCGATCGCCTCGTGGACGTCGGCCGCGTCCTCGGGCCCGAGGAGGTGGTCGATGTTGGCCTCGACCACCTCGATGGAGAGGCGGACGAGGTCCACGGTCTGCTGGAGCGTGATGATGCCGGTCAGCGCACGGGGCGCGACGCCGAACATCGACGCGGCCAGGTCGGGCTTGGCGGTGTCGGCGGAGGCGCCGCCGCCGTACCAGCCGACGAACTCCTTGATGCCCGCCTGGACGATCAGGCCGACGAGGGAGCGGTTCTTCGCGGAGAGGTCCTTGAACCACGGCATCGCGTCGTCCATCCGCGACGTGGCGGCCGTCGCCAGCCGGCCGGTCGCGCGCCGCAGCGCCGTCGCCGTCCGTCGACGTGTATCGAGGCTCGCCTGATTGGTCACACTGCTGATCCTTCCACCTGGAGATGCGGCCGGGGGCCCGGAACAGACGCTCCGAGCCCCCGACCTGACGGACAGACGCTCAGGCGTCTCCGCCCTCCTGCATGATGCCCTTCGTCGACGTCGGGTCGTCGATGCGGTAGGTGTCGAAGGCCTTCTTCACCAACGCGGCGTCGATCTCGCCGGCCTCGGCCAAGGCCTGGAGGGCCTGGACGACGACGGACTGGGCGTCGATCTGGAAGAAGCGACGCGCGGCCGGGCGGGTGTCGGCGAAGCCGAACCCGTCGGCGCCGAGGACACGGTAGTCGTCGGGCACCCAGCGGGCGATCTGCAGCGGGACGGCCCGCATGTAGTCGGAGACCGCGATGACGGGGCCGTTGGACGCCGAGAGCTTCTCGGTGACGTACGGCGTGCGCGGGGTCTCACCTGGGTGGTTGAGGCTCCACTGCTCGGCGTCGATGGCGTCGCGGGCGAGCTCGTTCCAAGAGGTGACCGACCAGGTGTCGGCCTTGACGCCCCAGTCCTCCTCGAGGATGCGGGCAGCCTCCTCGACCCACGGGAAGCCGACGCCGGAGGCGAGCAGGCGGACCTTCGGGCCCTCACCCTCGGCGGTCGAGACCTGGTGGATGCCCTTGAGGATCCCCTCGAGGTCGACGTCCTCCGGCTCCTTGGGCTGGCTCACCGGCTCGTTGTAGACGGTCAGGTAGAAGATGACGTTCTCGCCGTGCGGGTGCTCCTCGGACGTGCCGTACATCCGCTCGAGGCCGCTCTGCATGATGTGGGAGACCTCGTAGGCGAACGCCGGGTCGTAGTGCACGACCGCCGGGTTGGTCGCCGCCAGCAGCGGGGAGTGACCGTCGGCGTGCTGGAGACCCTCACCGGTCAGCGTGGTGCGACCGGCGGTGGCGCCGACCAGGAAGCCGCGGCCCATCATGTCGGCCATCGCCCAGATCGAGTCGCCGGTGCGCTGGAACCCGAACATCGAGTAGAAGATGTAGAACGGGATCATCGGCTCGCCGTGGGTGGCGTACGCCGTGCCTGCAGCGGTCGCCGAAGCCACCGCCCCCGCCTCGGAGATGCCCTCGTGCAGGAGCTGGCCCTGCGCGGACTCCTTGTAGGAGAGCAACAACTTCCGGTCGACGCTCTCGTACTGCTGGCCGCCGGGGTTGTAGACCTTCGCGCTCGGGAACATCGCGTCCATGCCGAAGGTGCGGTATTCGTCGGGCGCGATCGGCACGATGCGCTTGCCGATCTCCGGGTCACGCATCCAGTCCTTGAGGAGCCGGACGGTGGCCATCGTGGAGGCGATCTTGTTCTTGCCGGAGCCCTGCTTGAGCTCGGCGTAGACCTTCTCGCCCGGCAGCGTGAGCTGCTTGAACTCGACCCGGCGCTGGGGGAGCGGGCCGCCGAGCTGCTTGCGGCGCTCCATCATGTATTCGATCTCGGCCGACTCGGGACCCGGGTTGAAGAACGGAGCCGCGCCGGTCTGCTCGTAGGTCGCCTCGAGCTCCTTGTCGGAGATCGGCAGGAGCAGTCGGTCGCGGAACTTCTTCAAGTCCGCCATGGTCAGCTTCTTCATCTGGTGGGTGGCGTTCTTGCCCTCCAGAGCGTCGATCGTCCAGCCCTTGATGGTGTGGGCCAGGATGACGGTCGGCTGCCCGACGGTCTTGGTGGCCGCGTCGAAGGCCGCGTAGACCTTGCGGTAGTCGTGGCCACCGCGGGGGAGCTTGCGGATCTGCTCGTCGCTCATCTGCTCGACCATCTTGCGCAGGCGCGGGTCGGAGCCGAAGAAGTTCTCCCGGACATAGGCGCCGGTCTCGACCGAGTAGGTCTGGAACTGGCCGTCGGGGGTGGAGTTCATCTTGTTGACCAGGGCGCCGTCGACGTCCTTGGCGAGCAGCTGGTCCCACTCGCGGCCCCAGATGACCTTGATGACGTTCCAGCCGGCACCGCGGAAGTTGGACTCCAGCTCCTGGATGACCTTGCCGTTGCCGGTCACCGGGCCGTCGAGCTGCTGCAGGTTGCA
>NZ_JBEZZS010000063.1:0-10669 GCF_040639295.1 Nocardioides sp. NPDC023903
ACGCACTCCGGCCCGCCAGGCGCGTCGCGCCGATCGAGGAGCTCGCCGACGAGCCGCTGATCAAGCTGCTCGCCCGCCGTGACGATCACGACGATCCCCAGGTTCACCAATAGACGGCCTGATTGGAACAGCCGAAGAGCGCCGACTCGGGTTCAGGCGTTAGCGGGCGAGCGTGTGGAGCAGGCCGGTGACGGCGGCCGCGGCGGCATCGGGGTCCTGGGCGCGGATGGCGTCGAAGACGGCGAGGTGCTCGTCGGCGATCTCGGCCGTCTCGTCGACGAGGTGGATGGTTGCGCGCAGGGTGTCCTCGAAGCCGGCGTAGAGCTCGATGAGGAGCGGGTTGTGCGTCGCGGTGACCACACCGAGGTGGAACTCCGCGTCGGCCTCGGCGAAGGCGTCGGCATCCCCGGCCGCGACGGCGGCTGCGCGCCGTTCCATGATGGCGGTAAGGGATTGCAGGTCGTCCTCGGTACGACGTTCGGCGGCCAGCGCTGCGCCGCGGGTCTCGATCGCGTGGCGGACCTCGAGGACGTGGGCCAGGTCGACCCGGCCGACCTGACGACGCATCATCGCGGCCACCTCGTTGGAGGCGGCGACGTACGTCCCGTCGCCTCGTCGCACCTCCAGCACGCCGGTGTGTGCCAGCGCCCGTACGGCCTCGCGGACCGTGTTGCGGCTGACGCCGAGCGCCGCGGCGAGCTCGGGCTCGGGCGGGATGCGGGCGCCGAGTGCCCACTCGCCGTCGGCGAGCAGAGCGCGCATGCCGTCGATCGCCTGGTCGACCAGGGAGCGAGACGTGGTGGTGGAGAGCGGCACGAGCCGTCCTTTCATCCAATCATCCGATGTCTGGCATCCTAGAGGGCGTGAACCACCGCCTCCAGTCCCGCCCCGATTCTCCGCCGTCGAACACAGCTGTTCGGTCGACGGTGTGGCTGCTGATCGCGGTCCTGCTGGTCGCCGCGAACCTGCGTGGGGGCATCACGTCGCTCGGTGCTCTGCTCGACAGTCTCGACGGGCTCTCGGCCGGCACCCGGGCTTTCCTGACCTCGCTTCCGGTGCTGTGCTTCGCGGTCGTCGGTGCGACAGGCATGACGCTCGCGCGCCGGCTCGGCGTGCACCGCGGCATTGGCGTCGCGCTCGGCCTTCTGGTCGCCGGGCTGCTGGTCCGGGTGATCGGGGACCCCTGGCTGCTGCTCGCCGGCACGTTCGTCGCCTGTGCCGGGATCGCGCTCGCCAACGTGCTGCTTCCCGCCGTGGTCAAGGAGGGCTTCCCGAACCGCGTCGGCGCGGTCACCGGTGCCTACAGTGCGGTGATGTCGCTTGGCGCGGCGATCGCAGCGGGGGTCACGGTGCCGATCGCGCAGGCGGCCGGAAGCTGGCGGATCGGTCTCGGGGTCTGGGCTGTGCTCGCCGCGCTGGCCCTGCTGGCGTGGGTGCCGCACATGCGCGATCGCGGCCTGCGCCGAGACGGTGGCGCCCGGGTGTCGCTGTGGCGCGAGCCGGTCGCCTGGGCCGTGACTGTCGTCTTCGGCACCCAGTCGCTGTTCGCGTACGTCGTGATGAGCTGGCTGCCGAGCATCTACGCCGACGCCGGCTTCAGTCACGCGACGGCAGGGCTGCTGCTCGCGGTGAGCATCCTGGTCGGCGTACCCGTGTTCTTCCTGGCCCCGACGCTCGCCATCCGGGCAACCACGCAGGGCCACCTGATCGCCGTCCTGACTGCTCTGCTGGCGATCGGGTTCGCCGGCCTCTGGCTCGCTCCCGTCGCCGGCGCCTGGCTCTGGGCGGTGCTCGTCGGCATCGGCGGCGCCGTCTTCCCGGTTGCCCTGACCCTGTTCAGCATCCGCACCGCGACCACCGCCGGCACCACCGCGCTGTCCTCGATGGCACAGAGCATCGGCTACCTGCTCGCTGCCGCCGGCCCGTTCCTCGTCGGCCTGCTGCGCGAGGCCACCGGCTCGTGGTCGGTCCCGATCGCCCTCCTGCTGGGGCTCGCGCTCGTCCAGATCTTCGCCGGGTACGTCGCCGGTCGCCCGGTCGTCATCGGAGCCCGCGCCGAGGACTGAAGCGCTAGAAGACGCGAATGCGGGTGGAAGAAAATTTTCTTCCACCCGAGTTGAGCGCAGGGCGTATCGAGCTTGAGGCCCCAGGCTGTGCAGGATCGAATACCGTGGGCGGCATGGCTATCGAGTCGTACACCATCGCGCCGCTCAGCCCTGAGACCTGGCCGGCGTTCGACGCGCTGGTGCAGCGGCACAACGGGATCTTCGGCGGCTGCTGGTGCATCTGGTTCCATCCGGACGGACCGGAGCGTGGCCAAGGCGCTGAGTCGAACCGGGCGCTGAAGAAGGCCTACGTCGAGAAGGGCGAGGCGCATGCCGCGCTGGTGATGGACGGGGACGAGGCCGTCGCATGGGCCGAGTACGGCACCCCGGTCGAGCTGCCGACGCTCCACCATCTCAAGCAGTATGACGCCACGAAGACTGTGGACCCCGACTACCGAATCACCTGCGTCTTCGTCGACAAGCGCTACCGGCGCCAGGGTGTGACGGAGCTGGCGATCACCGGTGCGCTCGAGCAGATCGCCCAGGCCGGTGGCGGGCGGGTCGAGAGCTATCCGCACGACCTGACCGACCAGACAAAGAAGGTGTCGTCGTCGTTCCTCTACAACGGCACCCGTCGCCTCTACGAGCGGCTCGGCTTCACCTACGACCGGCCCAAGGGCCTGAAGAATTGCGTCATGGTGAGGACGGTCGAGCCGGCCTGAGGGTCAGGGTCGTAGACCAGGATTCTTTGCGTCCCTAGGCAATTCCGGGTCGATCGGAGCGACCCGGACGCCGAGGGCGGAGTGGGCGTAGCTGGCCAGCTGGTGCTCGGCGCGCTCCAGGGTCAGTGACGAGTTGTGGGCGAGCAGGTGGAGGCCGAAGGCGTCCTCGAGGGCGACGAAGTTGCGGGCGATGGCCTCGGCCGAGTCGGTCAGTGTGAAGACGCCGGTCGCGCGCCCGACCTCGAGCACGGCGGTGTAGAGCGAGACCTCGCGGTCGAAGAGCAGCGTCATCAGGGTGGCGTGCATCGGGCTGCGGCTCGCGTTGACCGAGATCTCGTCGAGGACCTGGCTCAGGAGAAGGTCCTCACCTCGGGGAAGACCCGAGTACATCAGGCGGCCGAGCTTCTCGGCGGGGGACAGGTCGCCCTCGATCGCGCGCTGCCGGGACCAGTAGTAGCGGTCGGTCGCGGCCTGGTGGGCGGCCTCGATGAGGCCGTCGAGCTCGGGGTAGTAGTAGGCGATCAGGCGCGGTGAGATTCCGGCCTCCGCGGCGATGTTCTTCATCGTGGCGCCGGCCAGGCCGTGGGCCGCGATCACGGTGAGTGTTGCCGCGGTCAGATGTTCGCGCCGAGCGGCCTGGTCCTTGCGTCGAGCCATGCTCAACCGTAACGCGTGTGTGAAATCTGCGGGCGAATGATTGACACCTGGTGTGGCGAGGCTCATATTTGCGGTGAAGCGCAAAGAAAGGACTTGCTTGTGCGTACCCACCAGGACTGGCGAGAGATCGCCGCCGAGGTCCGACTCCCGACCCGACCGTTCGTTGGCGGCCGTTCCGTCGACACCGCGGAGGGCTCCTTCGAGAACCGCAACCCCGCCACCGGCGCGCTGCTCGCCGAGGTCGCCGATGCCGGCGCCGCCGGTGTCGACGAGGCCGTGCGCGCAGCACGGGCGGCGTACGACGACGGGGGTTGGTCACGGGCGGGTGTCGCCTTCCGCCGGGAGCGGATGCTCCGTTTCGCCGACCTCCTCGCCGACCATGCCGCCGAGCTGGCGGTCCTGGACTCGCTCGACATGGGCAAGCGGGTCGTGGATGCGTACGACCTCGATCTGCCGTTCTCGGTGAACCTGTTCCGCTACTACGCCGAGGCGATCGACAAGATCAACGACGAGATCGCGCCGACCCCGCCGGGCACGACAGCCCTCGTCCGCCGCGTCCCGCTCGGCGTCGTCGGCGCGGTCGTGCCGTGGAACTACCCGGTCGACATGCTCGCCTGGAAGGTCGCCCCGGCGATGGCCGCAGGCAACAGCGTCGTGCTCAAGCCCGCCGAGCAGTCGCCGTCCTCGGCGCTGCGGATCGCCGAGCTCGCCGCCGAGGCCGGGATCCCCGACGGCGTCCTCAACGTCGTCCCCGGGCTGGGGGAGACCACCGGCAAAGCGCTCGGCCTGCACCCGGACGTCGACGTGCTCGCGTTCACCGGCTCGACCGAGGTCGGCGCGTACTTCCTGCAGTACGCCGGACAGTCCAACCTCAAGCAGGTCTGGCTCGAGTGCGGCGGCAAGAGCCCGCACGTCGTCTTCGCGGACGCCGAGGACCTCGCCACCACCGCCAAGCAGACCGCCTTCGGCATCTGGTTCAACCAGGGTGCGGTCTGCTCGGCGCACTCCCGCGTCCTCGTCCAACGCGAGGTCCACGAGGAGTTCGTCGACCTCGTCGCGAAGGAGGCCGCGGCGTACGCTCCCGGCCACCCGCTCGACCCGGCCGCCGGGATGGGTGCGATCGTCTCGCCCGAGCAGACCGACCGGATCATGCACTTCGTCGACGAGGCCAAGACCTCGGCGGCGCGCTTGGTCACCGGCGGCGAGCGGATCACCCGCGACGGCAGCGACTGCTACGTCCAGCCCACCGTCTTCGACGACGTCGACCCGGCCTCCACCCTCGCCCGCGAGGAGGCCTTCGGGCCGGTCCTGGCGGTCACGGCCTTCGACACCGAGGACGAGGCGGTTGCGCTCGCCAACGACACCCCGTACGGCCTGGCCGCCTCGGTCGCGACCAGCAACCTGAGTCGCGCGCACCGGCTCGCCGAGCGGATCCACGCCGGCACCGTGACCGTGAACGGCGTCGACGCCTTCAGCGCCTGGACCCCCTTCGGAGGGTTCAAGGGCTCCGGATTCGGGCGTGACCTCTCGCTGCACGCTCTCGACAAGTACGTCGGTCTCAAGACCGTCTGGATCAACCACTGACCTCCAGCCCGACCAGCCAGGGACACACCATGACGCAGACCAACCAGCCGACCGCCCTCGCGGCCGAGCAACAGTCACATCTACGCAAGACGCTGCGACGCTTCGACATCGTCTTCCTGCTCATCGCCGCCGTCGTCGGCCTCGAGACCCTCGGGCAGGTCTCGCTCTACGGCGCCGAGGCGTTCACGTGGGCGCTCGTGCTCGCGGTCTTCTTCCTCGTGCCGTACGGCCTGATCTTCGCCGAGACCGGCGCCGCGTTCAGCGAAGAGGGCGGGGCCTACACCTGGGTCCGGGACGCCTTCGGGCGCCCGGCCGCCGCGGTGGCCGCGATCCTCACCTGGATCACCCAGCCGGTGTGGGTCGGCGGCTCGATGGCCTTCCTGGCCGCAGAGACCGTGAGCGTCTACATCACCCCGCTCGAGCACGGCTCGCTCGGCGACTACCTGTTCAAGATCGTCTTCATCTGGATCACCGTGGTCGCCGCGATCGCCAGCCTCGCCAAGGGCAAGTGGCTGCCGACCAGCGGCGCGATCCTCAAGGTCGGCCTGCTCGCCTTCTTCGTACTGACCACGGCCATCTACGCCGCCAAGAACGGCGTCGTCGACCTCAGCGGCGGCGACTTCAGCCCGACCCTGCTCGGCCTGTTCGGGTCGGTCCCGATCCTGCTCTTCGCCTACCTCGGCTTCGAGTCCTCCAACAGCGCCGCCGGCGAGATGGAGAACCCGGCCCGCGACGTACCGGTCTCGATCTTCCGCTCCTGCGCCACCGCCGCGGTCTGCTACCTGGTGCCGATCTTCGCGATCCTGCTCGTCGTCCCCAGCGGCGACATCACCGGCATCGGTGGCCTCCTCGACGCAGTCGGCACCGTCTACTCCGTCTACGGCGCCGCGGCCGAGCCGCTGCTCACGCTCACCGCCGTCGTCTTCGTCTACATCCTGATGAGCCAGGGCGCGGCGTGGATGATCATCTCCGACCGCATGCAGGCGATGACCGCTGCCGACGGCTCCTTCTTCGGCGGGTTCTTCGGCCGCTTCCACGAGGGCCTCGGTACGCCGGTGCGGGTCAACATGCTCTCCGGCGTCGTGGCCACGGTGTTCCTGCTCGTCGCGATGCAGGTGACCGGCTCAGGCGCGTCGATCTTCGGTGTCGTCCTGACCATCTCCATCTCCACCTTCCTGCTCAGCTACCTGCTGGTCATCCCGGCCGCGATCCGGCTGCGTACCCGCTACCCCGACCGCCCTCGTCCCTTCCGGGTTCCCGTCTCCGACCGTGGCTTCGCGGTGCTCGGCTGGGTGGCCTTCGCCTGGGTGCTGCTCGGCTCGTGGGTCGCGGTGTTCCCGGGCACGCTCGAGCGGCTGTTCGGCGAGGCGTACCCGTTCAAGGAGATCTGGGGCGTGAGCCAGGTGACGTTCGAGGTCTTCACGCTCGGCACCCTCGGCTGCCTGCTCCTGCTGTGCGGCATCGGGTACGTCCGAGGTGCCCGCGTCCGCGCCGAGGTCGGCGCTCCCGTTCAGTCCGTTCCCACCGAGGAGCCCACCCGATGACCGAGCAGACCGCTGGGCAGAAGCCCGTGGCCGCCCCGTACGACATCCTGTTCGAGCCGGTCCAGATCGGGCCGTTCACCACGAAGAACCGCTTCTACCAGGTGCCCCACTGCAACGGCATGGGCTACCGCGATCCCAGTGCCCAGGCGGCGATGCGCAAGATCAAGGCCGAGGGCGGCTGGTCGGTGGTGTGCACCGAGCAGGTGGAGATCCACGCGACCTCCGACATCGCGCCGTTCATCGAGCTGCGGATCTGGGACGACCAGGACCTGCCCGCGCTCAAGCGGATCGCCGACGCGATCCATGAGGGCGGCGGTCTGGCCGGCATCGAGCTCGCCCACAACGGGATGAACGCGCCGAACCAGCTCAGCCGCGAGACCCCGCTCGGGCCCGCGCACCTCCCGGTCGCTCCCGACACCATCGCGCCGGTCCAGGCCCGTGCCATGTCGCTGCAGGACATCGAGGATCTGCGGCGTTGGCACCGCAATGCCGTACGCCGCTCGCTCGAGGCCGGCTACGACGTCGTCTACGTCTACGGCGCTCACGGCTACGGCGCACCGCACCACTTCCTCTCACGGCGATACAACAACCGCACCGACGCGTACGGTGGCTCGCTCGAGAACCGGATGCGACTGCTGCGCGAGCTCCTCGAGGACACCATCGACGAGGTCGCCGGCCGGGCCGCGGTGGCCTGCCGGATCACGGTCGAGGAGGAGATCGACGGCGGCATCACCCGCGAGGACATCGAGGGCGTGCTGCGCGAGCTCGGCGAGCTGCCCGACCTGTGGGACTTTGCGATGGGCAGCTGGGAGGGCGACTCGGTCACCTCGCGGTTCGCCCCCGAGGGCCGCCAGGAGGAGTTCGTCGCCGGGCTGAAGAAGCTCACCTCCAAGCCCGTCGTCGGCGTCGGCCGGTTCACCTCGCCGGACGCGATGGTGCGCCAGGTCAAGGCGGGCATCCTCGACCTGATCGGCGCCGCGCGCCCGTCGATCGCGGACCCGTTCCTGCCGAACAAGATCCGCGACGGTCGGCTCAACCTGATCCGCGAGTGCATCGGCTGCAACATCTGCGTCTCCGGCGACCTCACCATGTCGCCGATCCGCTGCACCCAGAACCCGAGCATGGGGGAGGAGTGGCGCCGCGGCTGGCACCCGGAGCGGATCCGGGCCAAGGAGAGCGACTCCCGCATCCTCGTCGTCGGCGCCGGCCCCTCCGGCCTGGAAGCGGCCCGGGCGCTCGGCGTACGCGGCTACGACGTCGTGCTGGCCGAGGCCGGCCGCGACCTCGGCGGCCGGGTGACGGCCGAGTCGAAGCTGCCGGGGCTCTCGGCCTGGGGCCGGGTCAAGGAGTACCGCGAGGCCGTCCTCGCCGACCTCCCCAACGTCGAGATCTACCGCGAGAGCCCGATGGCGGCCGCGGACATCGTCGAGTTCGGCTTCGAGCACGTCATCACCGCGACCGGTGCCACCTGGCGTACGGACGGGGTCGCCCGCTTCCACACCACCGCCATGCCGATCGCCGAGGGAGCGCAGGTGCTCGGGCCCGACGACCTCTTCGCCGGCCGGCTGCCCGACGGCAAGAAGGTGGTCGTCTACGACGACGACCACTACTACCTGGGCGGTGTCGTCGCCGAGCTGCTCGCCCAGAAGGGCTACGACGTCTCGATCGTCACCACCGGTTCGCAGGTGTCGTCGTGGACCAACAACACCTTCGAGGTCAACCGAATCCAGCGCCGCCTGATCGAGACCGGAATCACCCGGGTGACCGACCACGCGGTCACCTCGGTCGGGACCGGCGGTGTCCGGGTCAAGGACGTCTATGCCGGCGTCGAGCGCGACCTCGACTGCGACGCCGTCGTCATGGTGACCGCCCGCCTCCCGCGCGAGGAGCTCTACCTCGACCTGCTCGCCCGTCGCGACGCCGGCGAGATCGCCTCCGTACGGGGCATCGGCGACTCCTGGGGCCCCGGCACCATCGCGGCCGCCGTCTGGTCAGGCCGCCGCGCGGCCGAGGAGTTCGACGCCGTCCTGCCCTCCAACGACGAGGTGCCGTTCCGGCGCGAGGTGACCCAGCTGGCCTGACGCCGGGCCGCGCGGTGGGGCGGTGTGGAAACGTTGAAGGCTCGGACCCTCCTCGTGGGTCCGAGCCTTCAACCAGGTGCCGTGCTCGGCCCACTGCGCGAACCGCTCATAGCGCCTAGCGGACCACCACGAGCGGTCCCTCCTCGGGGGTCGGCGGCTCGAACCTCTCGAAGTACTCAATCGCCGTCTGCTCGGTGAGCGGCCAATCGTCCGCCGACCTGCCATGTCGGTCACCGAGTCGGCCAAGGATGGTCTCAAGACTCGTCGCGATGTAGACCGTCTCCGGCACGATGCCTTGGGGTGCGAGTAGTGCGCGGAACTCGTCGCGTTGTCGCCGGAACCAGAATCCGAAGTCGAGCACGACATCGTTCCCCGCCGCGACATGGCGCAGCAAGCGCGCCTTCAGGTCTGCCGCCACCTCGGCGACCACTTCGGCGGAGGGCATCGCCGTGATTCCGCGATCCCAGAACTCCACCTCGAACGACAAACGCGTCCAGCCCTCGCGCTCCAGGCGCTTGGCATACGTGGTCTTTCCTGCACCACCTGGCCCGCACATCATCACGACTCGGGGTCCTGGAGTCCTGTTCACTGCCACTGGGCGGAGGTTACGCTGCGCCACTATCGGGCGCGCGTCCGCGCCGCTTCGAAGCCGACGGGTCGCGATGATTCTGCTCGATGAGTCGGCCTATCTGCGCCTGGTGAAGCGAACATCGCCGTTGGGTAGGCGTTCGTGGAGGTATGCGGTGTCGTGGGCGCGGTGGTGGTGATGGGCACAGAGCAGTGACGCGTTGTCGATGTCTGTCAGGCCGCCTTGGGCCCAGGCGATCCAGTGGTGGGCCTCGGCCCAGGTCCCGGGGATGTCACAGCCCTCGGCCTCACAGGTCGCCGACCGCAGCAGGAGCGCTCGGCGTTGGGCGGCGGTGAAGAACCGCTCCTTACGCCCGAAGTCCAGCACCTCGGACGCGCCACCGAGAACCGCCGGGATGATGCCTGCGGTGCAGGCCAGGCGCCGTGCTTCGGCGGCGGTGATCGGGCTGCCGCCGATGATCTGGGCGATGCCGGCGTCCTTGCGGAGCTGGTCGAGGTCGATCGTGACGATCACCGTGGTGGCGTCGCCGCCGTGGATCGGGAGCCGGGATGGGTCGAGGGTTTCGAGGAGCTGGCAGAACGCCCGGCCCAGGCGCCGGTCGTAGGGCAGGTAGTCGCCGGTCTCGGTGCGGGTGCCGTCGTCGCGGCGGGGTGAGGCGAAGGCTTCGAGGTTGGTGGCCAGCCGGTCCGCGGCCGCGTCCGGAATGACCGCGGAGATCCGGGTGGTGCCGTCCCCGAGTCGGCGCATGGCCAGGCGGGTCTTCTTGCGGGCGTGGACTTCTTCGGCGGCGAGCCGTTTGGCTTCTTCGGCCTCGGCGATCTCGGGGGCGATCAGATCCAGGATCCGGCAGCCGAGACGGCGGAGCTGGGTGGGGTCGAACTGGGTCGCGTAGGCAACCAGTGCTTCTTCGGCCTTCGTCTTGATCTCGGGGTCGAGGTCGGCCGGGAGATCATCGAGGGCGTCGACGATCACCTGGGCTTGGGCGGGATTGCAGTCCCCACGGCGCATGGCTTCGGCGACGTGGTGGTAGGTCCGGTCCAGGGCCTGAGCCAGCCGGAGGTCGGCACGCAGGACCTCGGGCCGCTGGTGGGTGTGGTGATGCAGCCACGCCGCGACATCGCGTGCGGCGCTCTCCGCCGCGACGTCGTCGGCGGCGGCGATCACGCGTAGTTCGAGCTCCGCCAGCTGGGCCTTGGCCCGGGCGATCTCGAGCAGCGTGGTGGCCTTCTGATCGGTGGCCATGAACGACGGGTTCGCCTCAGAGACCCGACCAAGCGAGGCGGTAACCGCGACCACGGCCCCCAGCACAGGGTGTTGCGGTTGCTGCAGCGTGGTCATCACGGTCACCTCCTGACGTACGAACTCAAGGGTTTCTGCCTGTGCAGAATCCCGGTTGGTTCGCTGGTCTCGGAGGCCCGGAGTACGGGCTATTACTTACCCTCGCAGC
>NZ_JBEZZS010000064.1:0-9727 GCF_040639295.1 Nocardioides sp. NPDC023903
CAAGCACGGCCAGCACTTCCCCGAGAACCCGCAGAACATCGACGAGCTGCTCGACACCCTCGCGCAGCGTTCGGCGGCCGCGCAGCGGATGCTCACGGCCGACGCGCGCGACTTCTCGGCAGGGTCAGACCGCTGCGTACGCCTCGACCCAGTCCTCCGCACGCAGGTCCCGCGGTAGCACCGGCGCCTGAGATCGCCGGCGTCTCCGGGCGATCTGGCCGGCAACTGCATCGGGTACGCCGTTGCGGCGCAGGATCTCGGCGACTCCGCGGCCTCGGCTGCTGAAGACCGCCGCCACCCACGACTGGAAGTCGCGGAGCTCCGACTCGGGGAGCAGCGGCTCGCGACGGCGGTCGATGAGCAGCAGGCCGCCGTCGACGTTGGGCCGCGGACGGAACGCGGTCGACGGGACGCGGCGGTCGAGGGTGAAGGTGAACCACGGCCACCACTGCGCGGTGAGCTGGGTGGTGCCGCCGACACCCGCGCGCTTGCGGGCGACCTCCCACTGGGTGAGGAGTACGGCATGGCGCCACGTCGTCGAGGCCAGCAGGTGGCGCAGGATCGGTGTGGTCAGGTGGAACGGGACGTTGGAGACGACGACCGCGTCCTGCGGTGGCGCGTGACGCAGGATGTCGCCCTCGGCGATGCAGACGTGCGTACCGGTCCGTCGGCGCAGCTCGGCCGCGCGGCGAGAGTCGATCTCGACCCCCTCCAGCGGACGACCCAGCTCCGCCAGCGCCAAGGTGACGGCACCGTTGCCGGTGCCCCACTCCACCAGCGGACCCTGCCGCTGCGAGACGAGATGGACGATGCGGTCGAGTACCGACCTGTCGGTGAGAAAGTTCTGGCCGAGCTCGTGCCGGCCAGGGCGTACGTCGGGCATGGATGCTCCTCGAGACAGAAGGAGCCGGGCGGCATGCGGGTAGCACTCGGAGCCGCCCGGCAGGGTTGCCAGGTGGCGGCGCGAATGCGAACGAGTGCTTCGGTGGGATCCGCGCCGTCAGCGGCGGCGGATCCGAACGATCATCGTCATGCAGCAGTTACCCATGGCGCTCACGCTAGCGAAGCCGCGGCGCTGCTCGCACACCGTTTTTCGGGGTGCCTACTCGACGTGGTGGAGACGGCGGGCGACCTCGGCGGTGGAGCCGGAGATCGACGGGTAGACGGTGAAGGTGTTGGCGATCTGGTCGACGGTGAGCCCGGTCGACACGGCGAGCGTGATGGGGTGGATGAGCTCCGAGGCGCGCGGGCCGACCACGACACCGCCGATGACGACGCCGGTGCCGGGGCGGGAGATGAGCTTGACGAAGCCGTCGGAGATGCCCTGCATCTTCGCCCGCGCGTTGCCCTTGAGGTCGAGGCGCAGGGTGTCGGCGACGACCTCGCCCGAGTCGACCTGTGCCTGCGAGTAGCCGACGGTGGCGATCTCCGGCGAGGTGAAGACGTTGGCCGCGACCTCCTTGAGGTCCATCGGGATGACCGCGTCGCCGAGGAAGTGGCGCATCGCGATCCGGCCGGCCATGGCGGCGGTCGAGGCGAGCATGAAGCCGCCGGTGCAGTCGCCGGCTGCGTACACGCCGTAGGCGGAGGTACGCGACACCTTGTCGGTGCGGATGAACCCGCCCTCGTCGAGCTCGATGCCGGCCTCCTCCAGGCCGAGGCCCTCGGTGTTGGGGATCGAGCCGAGCGCGAGGACGCAGTGGCTGCCGGTGACCTCGCGGCCGTCGGTCAGCTTGACGGTGACGACGTCGCCGGAGCGGGTCACCGACTCCATCCGCGACTTGCTGAGGATGTTCATCCCCTGCCGCTCGAGTACGTCCTGCAGCACCGTCGCCGCATCCGCGTCCTCACCGGGGAGAACCCGATCGCGTGAGGAGACCAGGGTGACCTGGGAGCCGAGGTTGAGGTAGGCGTTGGCGAACTCCACACCCGTGACACCCGAGCCGACGACGATCATGTGCGAGGGCAGGTCGTCGAGGTCGTAGACCTGCTCCCAGGTCAGGATCCGCTCGCCGTCGGGCTGGGCGGTGGGCAAGACCCGCGGCCGGGCGCCGGTGGCGATCAGGACCGCGTCGTTCTCGATCGCCTCCTCGGTGCCGTCCTGGGCCCGGGTCGCAATCACCTGACGCTTGTCGGCGTCGATGCGTCCGGTGCCCTTGACGATGCGGATCCCGCGGCGGGTCAGCCGGCTCTCGATGTCGCTCGACTGCGCGAGCGCGAGCGACTTCACGCGCTTGTTGACCAGCTCGAGGTCGGCGTAGAGCTCGGTGGCCGGGTCGCCGTGGTGGTCGCGGAAGTTGATGCCCAGGTCGCGGGCGAGCGTCATGTCCGACATCAGCTCGGAGGTGGCGATCAGGGTCTTGCTCGGCACGCAGTCGGTGAGCACCGCGCTGCCGCCGAGGCCGTCACGGTCGACGACCGTGACCTCCGCCCCGAGCTGCTGCGCGACCAGCGCCGCCTCGTATCCGCCAGGACCCCCACCAATGATCGTCACTCGCGCCATGGGGCGCATTCTTCCACGCCCCCGGAGCGGCAGATTCAGCCCATCGTCTTCTGACCGTCGATGGTCTCCCGAATGATGTCGGCGTGGCCGGCGTGCTGGGCGGTCTCGGCCAGGATGTGGGCAAGGGCGCGGCGGTTGGACCAGCGCGCGCCGGACTCGAACCACGGGGCCTCGGGAAGCGCGTGGTCCGCGTCGAGATCGACGGTCCGGATCAGCTCGTCGGTGGCGGCGGCCACGTCCTCGTACGCCTTCAGCACGCCCTCCAGCGTCTCGTGCTCGGCGAGCACGAAGTCGGCGGCGAACTCGGCGTACTTCTCCGGGGTCAGCTCCTGCGCCACCGCGCCACGGACGATGAAGTCGGCCCAGCCACGCTCGCAGGCTGACACATGCTTGACCAGACCCCCGAGGCTGAGCGCGGAGGCGGTCGGGGTGAGCCGGGCCTGCTCGTCGGTCAGGTTGCGGACGGCGTAGCGCAGGAAGCCGCGGTGCTTGGCCAGGGTCTCGAGCAGGTCGGTCCGCTCACGGGACAGGGTGGCGGTGGCGCTGGTCTTCATGGCGCTGGCGGCGGTTGCGGTCATGGCATGGACTCCTTGGTGGTGTTTCCCTCTGACACCGACAACGCTATGAGCCGTTCAGGTCAGTTTCTGTCCGCATTGGACGAGGGCTGAAAAAGATCCGCAGGCGATTACCCTGCTGGGATGACGAGCCCTGCCAACCCGACTCGAAGCGACGCGGTCCGCAACCGTGACCTCCTGGTCACCGCCGCCCGCGAGGTGCTCGCCGAGCAGGGTCTCGACGCCCCGATGTCGGCCGTCGCCAAGCGCGCCGGCGTCGGCCAGGGCACCCTCTACCGGCACTTCCCAGACCGGCTCACGCTGGCGACGGCGGTGCTGGAGGAGAACGTGCGCGACATCGAGCAGGTCGCCGCTCGCCCTGATGCGACGCTGGCCGATGTGCTCGGCGTCGTCACCTGGCAGATGATCCACTCGATCGCCTTCGTCGGGATCATCCGGTTCAGCGGCGAGGAGAGCTCCCTCTTCCTGGCCGATCGCGTACGCACCGCCATCGGCGGGCTCCCGAGGGAGGCCTACGACGCCGACGACCTCATGCTCGCGGTCGCGATGGTCTCCGGCGGGGTGCACGGGCCGACCCCGGAGGCGCGCGAGGCCGCCGCCCGTCGGGCGTGGGACCTGCTCGGGATCGAGATCGGCCCGGTCACGCCGGGCGTCTGAGCCCCGCGTTCTAGGCGGCCGACCAGCCGCCGTCGGAGGCGATCACGGCTCCGTTGATGTTCACCGAGTCACGCGAGAGCAGAAAGGTGATCGACGCGGCGAGCTCCTCGGCGGTGGCGATCCCGGGGATCGCGACGCGCATCCCGGCCGTCCGGGACGAGCCGTAGGGCGCGCCGTCGGGCACGTGGATGCCGGTCGCGACCGCACCGGGAGCGAGCGCGTTGATGCGCACCCCGGTCCCCGCATACTGGAACGCCGCCGACTTCGTCAGACCCACGAGGGCGTGCTTCGAGGTCGTGTACGCAGCACCGGCCGCCGAGCCGCGGAGCCCGGCCTCGGAGACGACGTTGACGATCCGGCCCTCACCCGCGGCGAGCATCCCGGGCAGCACCGCGCGCATCAGCCGCATCGGCCCGTCCACGTTGACCGACATGCAGCGCGCCCAGATCGTGTCGTCGATCTCGTGCGGGGCGGCGTCGTCGTCCATCACACCGGCCACGTTGGCCAGTGCGTCGATGCGATCGCCCGCCGCGGCCAGGACCGCGGCCGCGGTCTCCGGCGCGGTGATGTCCGCGGCCAGCGCGTGGAACCTCTCGCCCAGCTCGGTCGCTGCCGTGGAGAGCTTCTCGGCCGAGACGTCGATGCCGACCACGTGCCCGCCCTCGCCGATGATGCGGGCCGCGACCGCCTTCCCGATCCCGCCCGCGGCGCCCGTGACCACCACGGTCTGGCCGGCGAACCGGCCGCCGGTGAGCACCTCGGTCCAGGGCTGGGGTGAGCCGATCTCGATGCCCAGGTCAGCTGCGGGTGCCGTGGTGGCGCTCGCCGGAGCCCGGTCGACGGTCGGCACACCCTCCGGGATCACGCCGGTCTCGGCGACACCGACCAGCAGCCCGACGACCTCGGCCGGGAACCTGCCGCCGGACATCTCGACGAGCTTGTCCAGCGGCAGGCCGAGCGCCGGCGCGAGCGCCTCCTCGGTGCCACCGCCGGCCGCGATGATGCCGCGCAGGACCTGGGCCGCCACCGGGTGGTCCAGGAAGCTGCGTACGGGCGAGGAGGGGGTGAGGTTCGACATGGCGGCGGCCTTTCGTCGGAAGCGATCCGGACAGACTTGTCCGTTTCGGCTATCGTAACCGCGAATGCCGCTCGGGGCACTTCGCGACCCTCGTCGGCGCACCGGGCACACCCCACCCCACGAGAGGAGCCGCGCGATGACCCTGCCGCGCTGCGAGAACCCGGTCACCCCCGAGCGCGCTGTCCAGATCAGGGAGCGCTACACCGCCGAGCGCGAGCGCCGGGTGCGTCCCGACGGATCCGCGCAGTACCGAACCACCGAGGCCGAGTTCGGCTACTTCGCCGATGACCCCTACACCGAGCGCGCCGAGCGCGAGCCGGTCCACGACGTGGTCGACGTCGCGGTCGTCGGCGGCGGCTTCGGCGGCATTCTCGCCGGCGCGCGGCTGCGCCAGCAGGGCATCGGGTCGGTGCGCGTCGTCGAGAAGGGCGGCGACTTCGGCGGCACCTGGTACTGGAACCGCTACCCCGGCATCCACTGCGACATCGACGCGGCCGTCTACCTGCCGCTGCTCGAGGAGACCGGCTACATCCCGCGCTGGAAGTACGCCCCGGGCGAGGAGATCCGGCAGCACGCCGTACGCATCACCGAGAAGTTCGACCTCTACCAGAACGCGCTCTTCTCGACCGCCGTGACCTCGCTGACCTGGGACGATGCCGACCAGCGCTGGCTGGTGGCCACCGATCGCGGCGACGCGTTCCGGGCGACGTACGTCATCACCGCGACCGGCACCCTGACCGAGCCGAAGCTGCCCGGCATCCCCGGGATCGAGTCGTTCGCGGGCCACACCTTCCACACCTCGCGCTGGGACTACGGCTACACCGGCGGCACCCCCGAGGGCGGCATGACCGGCCTGGCCGGCCGGAGGGTCGGCGTCGTCGGCACCGGCGCGACCGGCATCCAGGCGGTGCCGATGCTCGCCGAGGACGCCGAGCACCTCTACGTCTTCCAGCGCACCCCCTCCACCGTCGGCGTACGCGGCCAGCGTCCGCTCACCGCCGAGGACCTCGGCGCAGACCGCCCCGGCTGGGCCACCGAGCGCCGCGAGAACTTCCTCCGGCTCGTCTCCGGCGAGGCCGTCCCGGGCGTCGACGAGGATCTCGTCGACGACGCCTGGACCGAGTCGGCGGCGCTGCTCGAGAAGCTGCTGCCGAGCTTCCGCCGCGACGATGCCGGCCAGGACAACGAGCAGTTCGAAGCAGCGTACGAGGCCCTCGACCACGCAACGATGGAGCGGATCCGCGCCCGGGTCACCGAGATCGTCGAGGATCCGGCGACCGCGTCGGCGCTCCAGCCCTGGTATCGCTATGCCTGCAAACGGCCGACGTTCTCGGACAGGTACCTGCCCGCGTTCAACCGCGACAACGTCACCCTGGTCGACACCGCCGACTCCCACGGCATCGAGCGGATGACCGAGCGCGGCGTGGTCGTGGACGGGGTGGAGTACGAGGTCGACGCCCTGGTCTTCGCGACCGGGTTCTCCGTCGGCGTCTCCGGGATCACCTCGGGCAGGATGCCGGTGACCGGGCGCGGCGGTGTCCAGCTCCTCCAGGCGTGGGCGCAGGAGGGCCCCCGGTCGCTGCACGGCTTCGCGTCGAACGGGTTCCCCAACCTGATCAAGATGGGCTCGCTCCACAACGCCAGCAGCGTGAACTTCAGCCACATCCTCGACGAGCAGGCCGTCCACGCCGCGGCGCTGGTGGTCGCCGCCGAGGCGCGCGGCGCCCTCATCGAGCCGTCCCGCGAGGCCGAGGACGCCTGGGCCCGACGGCTCTCCGAAGGCGCGCCGCGGCATGCCTGGTTCCACGCCGAGTGCACCCCGGGCTACTACAACGCCGAGGGTGCCGGGCGTCCCGACGTCCCCACCGGCTACCCGGGTTCCGCCGTCGCCTTCCACGAGGAGCTCCGCGCCTGGCGCGAGACCTCCATCGACGAAGCGCTCACCGTCCCTCGGACGTGAAAGAGGCCCGGGGCCGCGAAACGTACGCGACCCCGGGCCTCCTTGGCAGATCAGAGGTTGATCATGTGACCCGCGATGCCCTCGATGGCTTCCTTCATCGCCTCCGACAGCGTCGGGTGAGCGAAGACGTTGCGCGCGACCTCGTCGGCGGTCAGGTCCCACTGCTGAGCGAGGGTCAGCGCGGGCAGCAGCTCGGTGACCTCGGGGCCGATCATGTGGGCGCCGAGGATCTCGTTGTGCTCGGCGTCGGCGACGATCTTCACGAAGCCGACACCCTCGGCCATGCCACGGGCCTTGCCGTTGGCGGAGAACGGGAACGACGAGGTCTTGACGTCGTAGCCCTTCTCCTTGGCCTGCGCCTCGGAGTAGCCGAACGAGGCGATCTGCGGCTGGCAGAACGTCGCGCGCGGGATCATGTCGAAGTTGATCTCCATGGTCTCGGCGTCGGCGATGGTCTCGGCGGCGACGACACCCATGGCCTCGGCGGTGTGCGCGAGCATCAGCTTGCCGGTGCAGTCACCGATGGCGTAGATGCCCTCGACGTTGGTGCGGCCACGGGCGTCGACAGCGATCGCACCCCGGTCGGTGAGCTCGACGCCGGCGTTCTCGAGGCCGAAGCCCTCGACCCGCGGCGCGAAGCCGAAGGCCGCCAGGAACTTGTCGGCCTCGAGCACCTGCTCCTCGCCGCCGGCGGCCGGAGCGATCCGGACCTTGACGCCCGAGCCGGTGTCCTCGGCCCCCTTGACCGCGGTCGAGAGCAGCACGTTGACGCCGAGCTTCTTGTACTGGCGCAGCAGCTCCTTGGACACGTCGGCGTCCTCGGTCGGCACCATCCGGTCGAGGAACTCCACGATCGTGACGTCCACGCCGAAGTTCTTGAGCACGTAGGCGAACTCGACGCCGATCGCGCCCGAGCCGCCGATGATGATCGAGCTCGGCAGCTGCTCGGTGAGGATCTGCTCCTCGTACGTCACGATGTTCTGCCCGTTGGGCACGACACCCGGGACCGAGCGGACGGTCGCGCCGGTGCCGATGATGAGGTTGTCGAAGGTGTAGTCGGTCGAGGCGCCGTCCTTGCCCTTGACGGCGATCGACTTCGGCCCGGTCAGGGTGCCCCAGCCGTCGATCTCGGTGATCTTGTTCTTCTTCATCAGGTAATGCACGCCCTTGGCGCTGGCGTCCGCGACGCCGCGGCTGCGCTTGAAGGTCGCGCCGAAGTCCATGGTCGCGTCACCCGAGATCCCGAAGGTCTTCTTCTCGTGGGTGATGATGTGCGCGATCTCTGCGTTGCGCAGCAGCGCCTTGGACGGGATGCACCCGACGTTGAGGCAGACACCGCCCCAGTACTTGTCTTCGACGACGGCGACGGACTTGCCGAGCTGAGCGGCACGGATGGCGGCGACGTAGCCACCGGGGCCAGCGCCGAGGACGAGAACATCAAAGTGGGTCACGTACCCAAGGGTAGACCGCCAATAACAGATAGATCCCAAGCGGGTGAGGACTGGGCGGTAACCTCGTGACCCGTGACTCTCTATGCGGCCTATGGCGTCAATCTCGACCCGGCGCTGATGAGTGAGCGGTGCCCGCATTCGCCGTTGCGTACGACCGGGTGGCTGGGTGGATGGCGACTCACCTTCGGGGGCGAGGACAACGTGCTCGGCGACGGACCGACGGCCACGATCGTCCAGGACCCGTTCGAGCAGGTCTTCGTCGCGGTCTACGACGTCGTGGAACAGGACATGGAAGCCCTGGAGAAGTGGGAGCTGGCCGACATCGGCCTCTACTTCAAGACCAAGGTGCGGATCTCCGCGCTCGCCGAGGACCTGCTCTGCGAGACGTATGTCCTGGACACGTACGAGGGCGGCATCCCGGACGCCCGCCACCTGGGCGCGCTGGCCGATGCCGCCGAGGCGGCCGGAGCGCCGGACGACTACGTGCATGCGCTGCGTACGCGCCCGTGCCGGTCCAACGACTGAGCCGGGTCTAAACTCGGCGAGTGACCACGCCTTACGAACTCGCCAAGGAAGCCGCCTCCGCGCTCGCGGAGAAGACTGGCATCGAGAAGCACGACATCGCGTTGGTGCTGGGCTCGGGCTGGCTGCCCGCCGTCGACGCGCTCGGCGAGGACTACACCGAGATCGCCACCACCGACCTGCCCGGCTTCAGCGCCGCCGCGGTCCAGGGGCACAGCGGCAAGATCCGCTCGATCCGGTCGGCGAGCGGCCGCAACCTGCTGGTCTTCCTCAGCCGCACCCACTACTACGAGGGCAAGGGCGTCGACGCGGTCGTGCACCCCGTACGCACCGCCGCGGCCGCCGGCTGCTCGACGATGGTGCTCACCAACGGCTGCGGCGGGCTCAACCCGTCCTGGTCCCCCGGCACCCCGGTGCTGATCAAGGACCACATCAACCTCACCGCCACGTCCCCGCTGGTCGGAGCCAACTTCGTCGACCTCACCGACCTCTACTCCGCGCGTCTCCGCGGCCTCGCCAAGGAGGTGGACGCGTCGCTCGACGAGGGTGTATACGTCCAATTCCCCGGGCCTCACTACGAGACCCCTGCCGAGGTGAAGATGGCAGGCATCATCGGCGGTGATCTGGTCGGCATGTCGACCACCCTCGAGGCGATCGCGGCCCGCGAGGCGGGCATGGAGATCCTCGGTATCTCGCTGGTCACCAACCTGGCCGCCGGCATCTCCGACCAGCCCCTCAATCACGCCGAGGTCCTCGAGGCTGGCCGGAACGCCGCTACCCGGATGGGTGGGCTGTTGAGCAACCTCGTTCCTAAGATCTGAGCCCCGAGATCTGAGCGGTCTACGGGGCTGGGCTGGGCCGCCGACCCGTTCTTGGAGGGTCTCTCGATTTGGCTGGCTATCGGGGCGGCGGCCCGGGTGTGGCCACGGATCACTCACCCACGGCAGGTGACCGCTCCACGCCTAGGCCAGACATGGGGTC
>NZ_JBEZZS010000065.1:0-8588 GCF_040639295.1 Nocardioides sp. NPDC023903
CGTCGCCAACATCACCGTGTCCTACGTGATCGCGTACGGCACCCCGGTCAAGGCCAACGCCGTCACCATTCGCACCCAGGTCATCGAGGCCGTCGCGCGCGGCGTCCACCCCGATCGAGGAGATCGTGGCGGGCACCTTCGGCGACGTGCTCGGCGTGACCCGGGTCGGCGCCGACGACGACTTCTTCGAACTCGGCGGCAACTCGCTGCTGGCCACCCAGGTCACCGCCCGGATCGGCGCGGCACTGGATACCCAGCTCTCGGTCCGGGACCTGTTCGAAGCCTCGACGGTCTCCGCGCTGGCCGCCCGCGCCGAGCACAACGCGGGCTCCGGCCGGACCCGTCCGCGTCTCACCGCGGGGGAGCGGCCCGCCGTCATCCCGCTCTCGCCCGCACAGCAGCGCTACTGGTTCCTCAACCAGTTCGACACCTCCACCTCCGCGGTCGACAACATCCCCCTCGCGGTCCGCCTCACCGGCGAACTCGACGTGCCCGCGCTCGAACAGGCCATCGGCGACGTGTTCGCCCGCCACGAGATGCTGCGCACCACCTACCCGGGCTCGCCCGACGGCCCGCACCAGGTGATCCTGCCCGTCTCGCAGAGCCGCGCCGTGGTGCACCACATCGCGGTCACCGAGGCCGAATTGCTCGGCAGCGTCATCGAATTCGCGATGACCACCTTCGACGTCACCCGCGAGGTGCCGCTCAAGGTCGCGCTGTTCCAGCTCGACGAGTCCGACCACGTGCTCGCGTTCACCGTGCACCACGTCTCCGCCGACGGTTCCTCGATGGGCCCGCTGGCCCGCGACATCATGGCCGCCTATGTGGCCCGCGTGCAGGGCGAGTCGCCGCAGTGGGCGCCGCTGCCCGTGCAGTACGCCGACTACGCGCTGTGGCAGCGCGAGGTCCTCGGTGACGAGACCGATCCGCAATCGCTCGCCGCCAAGCAGGTCGCGTACTGGAGCGAAGCGCTCGCCGGGCTGCCCGACCAGCTCGAACTGCCCGCCGACCGGCCGCGCCCGCCCGCGCAGTCGTTCCAGGGCCAGGCCATCCGCTTCGAGATCGACCCGCAGCGTCACGCGGCCCTGCACGACCTGGCCAGGGCGAACAACGCCTCGCTGTTCATGGTCGTGCACGCCGCGCTCGCCGTGCTGCTCGCCCGGCTGTCCGGTACCGACGACATCGCCGTCGGTACCCCGATCGCGGGCCGTGGCGAGCGCGAGCTCGACGACCTGATCGGCATGTTCGTCAACACCCTGGTGTTCCGCACCGCCGTCGATCCCGGCGCCTCCTTCGCCGAACTGCTCGCCGACGTGCGCAACCGCGACCTGGAAGCCTTCGCGAACGCCGACGTGCCGTTCGAGCGGCTCGTCGAGGTGCTCAACCCGGTTCGCTCCACCGCCCGCAACCCGCTGTTCCAGGTGGGCCTGTCGTTCCAGAACCTGGCCGACACCACCTTCGAGCTGCCCGGCCTGACCGTCAGCGCCGTCGACTACGACTCCCAGCTGGCCAAGACCGACCTGCACGTCACCCTCTACGACCGCTACACCGACGACGGCGCACCGGCCCAGCTGGTCACCGAATTCGGTTACGCCATCGACCTGTTCGACGAGGCCACCGTCCAGAGCTTCGCGGATCGCTTCCTGCTGGTCCTGGACGCGGTCGCCGCCGACGCCACCATCCCGGTCGGCGATATCGACCTGCTCACCACGCCGGAATCCGAGCGGATCGTCACCACGTGGAACGACACCGCCCACGCCGTCGACACCGACGCCACCCTGGTGTCGCTGCTCGACGCGACCGTGGCCGCCACTCCTGCGGCGGTGGCACTGATCGTCGATGAGGCCGACGGCCGTCGCGAGTTCACCTATGCCGAGCTCGACGCCGAGGTCAACCGTCTCGCACGGCACCTGATCTCGCGCGGCATCGGCGCCGAGGACCGGGTGGCGCTGGCCATCCGCCGCTCCGCCGAGCTGATCATCGCGATGTACGCGGTGGCTCGCACGGGTGCGGCGTACGTGCCGATCGACCCGGATCAGCCTGCCGAGCGCACCGATTACATCCTGGAAACGGCCGCCCCGGCTGTCGTTCTGACCACGGCGAACGCCGAGTTCAGCACGGCGGCAGCCGAAGTGGTCGTGCTCGACGAGCTGGACCTGAGCGAGGTCAGCGATGCCGCGATCACCGGGCGCACGCTGGTTCCGGCGAACACCGCGTACGTGATCTTCACGTCCGGCTCGACCGGCAAGCCCAAGGGCGTCGCGGTCTCGCACGGCGCGATCGTCAACCAGTTGCTGTGGGAGACGGCTGAATTCGGTATCGGCGCCGACGACGCGGTGCTGCTCAAGACCGCCGCCACCTTCGACCTCTCGGTGTGGGAGTTCTGGACCGCGGCAGTCGCGGGCGCCCGCCTGGTGGTCGCCACCGCCGACGGTCACCGTGACCCGGCCTACCTCAACGACCTGATGCGGGCCACCGCTGTCACGACGCTGCACGTGGTGCCGTCGATGCTCGACGCGCTGCTCACCGAATCCGGTGCCGCACTGCCGCGGACCTTGCGCCGTGTCCTCGCCATCGGTGAGGCACTGCCCGCCGCGACCGCGCAGCGTTTCCGCACCGCCAACACCGCCGTGCTGTTCAACCTGTACGGCCCGACCGAGGCCGCGGTCTCGATCACCAGCCACGCGGTCACCGAGGCCGACACGGTGTCGGTGTCGATCGGCGCACCGGAGTGGAACAGCCGTGTCTACGTGCTGGATTCGCGCCTGCGCCCGGTTCCGGTCGGCGTGTCCGGCGAGCTGTACCTGGCCGGCGCCCAGCTGGCCCGCGGCTACTACGGCCGCGCCGATCTGACCGCCGACCGTTTCGTCGCCGACCCGTTCGCGGTGACCGGCGAGCGCATGTACCGCACCGGTGACCTCGTCGCCTGGAATGCCGACGGCGAGCTGGACTACCGGGGCCGCACCGACTTCCAGGTGAAGATCCGCGGTTTCCGTATCGAACTCGGCGAGATCGAAGCCGCGCTGCTGCGCCAGCCCGGCATCACTGCCGCCGCCGTGCTCGCCCACACCGACCCTGTGGTGGGCGACCGACTGGTCGCCTACGTCGTCGCCGGTACCGCAGCTGCAGACGCTGCCGCCGACGCCGCTGTCGCGCGGTCTCGCACCGTCGCAGATAGTGCTGAGGTCGACAAGCTCGCCCTGCGCGCAGCGCTGGCCGCCGAGTTGCCGTCGTACATGGTTCCGACCGTGTTCCTGCAGCTCGACGCGCTGCCGCTCAACGCCAACGGTAAGCTCGATCGCAAGGCTCTCCCGGAGCCCGAGGTCGAGAAGGCCGTGTTCCGCGCGCCGGTGAGCCCGAGCGAACAGCTCGTCGCGGCCACTTTCGCCGAGGTCCTTCGCCTCGACGCCGACAAGCGGTTCGGCCTCGACGACGACTTCTTCGCCTGGGGCGGTAACTCGCTGCTGGCCACGCAGGTCGCCGCCCGCCTCGGCGAGTCGCTCGACACCCGCATCCCCGTGCGCCTGCTGTTCGAGGCGTCCACAGTGGCGGCGCTGGCCCAGCGGGTCGAGCAGCACGCCGAGACCGGTGATCGCAAGGCGCTGACCGCTGGTCCGCGCCCGGAGCACATCCCGCTCTCGCTCGCGCAGCAGCGGATGTGGTTCCTCAACCGCTTCGACACCCAGTCGGCCGCGTACAACGTGCCCGTCGCGGTCCGACTCGCCGGTGACCTCGACGTGCCCGCGCTGCGTGCGGCGGTCACCGACTTGGTGACCCGCCACGAGATCCTGCGCACTATCTACCCGCAGACCGAAGCCGGTGCGGCACAGGTGATCCTGTCGCCCGCACAGGCCGCGCCGGAACTGCTCGAACGCACCGTCGCCGCCGACGAGGTGGAATCGGCTGTGGCGGAACTGATGTCGACGATGTTCGACGTCACCGTCGAGGTGCCCCTCAAGGTGGCGCTGTTCCGCGTCGAGAGCACCGACGAGTTCGTGCTCGCCCTCGTGGTGCACCACATCTCCGGCGACGGTTCCTCGGTGGCGCCGCTGACCCGTGACCTGATGACCGCCTACGCGGCCCGCTCCATGGGCTCCGAGCCCGGCTGGGCCCCGCTGGCTGTGCAATACGCGGACTACAGCATCTGGCAGCGCGACCTCCTCGGCAGCGAGGACGACGCCGACTCGATGGCGGCCAAGCAGGTCGCGCACTGGAAGAAGGCCCTCGCCGACCTGCCCGATCAGCTCGACCTGCCCGCCGACCGTCCGCGCCCCGCGGTGCAGACCTTCGCCGGCAGCAAGGTCGACGTCCAGATCGACGCCGACACCCACCGCGCTCTGGTCGAGCTGGCCCGCGCCGAGGGCGCGACGCTGTTCATGGTCGTGCACACCGCGCTGGCGGTACTGCTCGCCCGCCTGTCCGGCACCGACGACATCGCCATCGGCACCCCGATGGCCGGACGTGGCGAAGCGGCCCTGGACGACATGATCGGCATGTTCGTCAACACCTTGGTGTTCCGCACCAAGGTCGACGGCGGCGAGGCGTTCACCGAACTGCTCGCCCGCCAACGTGAAGACGACATCGCGGCGTTCGCCAACGCCGACGTGCCGTTCGAGCGCCTGGTCGAGGTGCTCAACCCGGTCCGCTCCACCGCGCGTCACCCGCTGTTCCAGGTCGGCCTGTCGTTCCAGAACCTCAGCCGCGCCACCCTGGAACTGCCGGGCCTGACGGTCTCCGGCCTCGACATCGCCACCGAGCTGTCGCAGTTCGATCTGCACCTGATCGCCACCGACCGCTACGGCGATGCCGGTGAGCCCGAGGGTATTTCGGGTCTGTTCACCTACGCCACCGACCTGTTCGACCACGCCACGGTCGAGGGCTTCGTGGCGCGGTTCGTCCGCCTGCTCGGCGCGATCGTCGCCACCCCGCGCACCGCGGTGGGCGATATCGAACTGCTCGCCCCGGCCGAACGCACCCAGATCCTCGACGCCCGCAACGCCACCGCCTACTCGGTCGACACCGAGGCCACGCTGGTCTCGCTGCTCGACGCGACGGTGGCCGCCGATCCGAAGTCGACCGCCCTGGTCACCGACGACGGCGCCCAGCTCACCTACGCCGAACTCGACGCGAAGGTGAACCGTCTCGCACGGCACCTGATCTCGGTCGGCGTCGGCCCGGAGTCGCGTGTCGCGCTGGCGATGCGCCGCTCCGTGGACCTGGTTGTCGCGATGTACGCGGTGGCCAAGTCCGGTGGCGCGTACGTGCCGGTCGACCCCGATCAGGCGGCCGAGCGCACCGACTACATCCTCGAGACGGCGGCACCGGTCTGCGTGCTGACCGACGCCGAGTTCGCCACCGATGTCGCGCCTGTGGTTCGCATCGACCAACTCGACCTCGAATCGCTCAGTGTCGCACCGATTTCCGATGCGGAGCGCACCGAACCGCTGCGTCCGGAGAACACCGCGTACGTGATCTTCACGTCCGGCTCCACCGGCCGCCCGAAGGGCGTCGCCGTTCCGCACGGCGCCATCGCCAACCAGTTGCAGTGGAAGCTCATCGAGTTCGGCATGGACGCCGCCGACGCGGTGCTGCTCAAGACCGCCGCCACCTTCGACCTGTCGGTCTGGGAGTTCTGGTCGGCCGCGGTCTGCGGTGGCCGCCTGGTGATCGCCTCGGCCGACGGCCATCGCGACCCGGCCTACCTCAACGAGCTGATGGCCCGCGAATGGGTCACCACGCTGCACGTGGTGCCGTCGATGCTCGACGCGCTGCTCGCCTCGGGGATGCCCGATTCGCTGTGGCGGATCCTCGCCATCGGTGAGGCGCTGCCGGGTTCGCTGGCCCAGCGAGTGCGCGCCGAGTTCAGTCGCACCGAGCTGTTCAACCTGTACGGCCCGACCGAGGCCGCGGTCTCGATCACCTCGCACCGGGTGAACGCCGCCGACCAGGTGTCGGTCTCCATCGGTTCGCCCGAGTGGAACAGCCAGGTCTACGTGCTCGACGAGCGTCTGCGTCCGGTGCCCGACGGTGTCGCCGGTGAGCTGTACCTGGCGGGCGCGCAGTTGGCGCGCGGCTACTACGGCCGCCCCGACCTCACCGCCGACCGTTTCGTGGCCAACCCGTTCACGCCGGGTACCCGCATGTACCGCACCGGTGACCTGGTGGCCTGGCACAACCGCGAACTCGATTACCGTGGCCGCACCGACTTCCAGGTGAAGATCCGCGGCTTCCGCATCGAGCTCGGCGAGATCGAGGCCGCGCTGCTCGCGCTGCCCGAGATCGCGCAGGCCGCGGTCATCGCCAAGTCCGATCCGCGAACCGGTGACCGCCTGGTCGCCTATCTCGTCGGCTCGGATATCGATGTGGCGCAGGTCAAGTCGACGCTGGCCGCCGGGCTGCCGTCGTACATGGTCCCCGCCGCGTTCGTGGTGCTGGACGCGCTGCCGCTGAACGTCAACGGCAAGCTCGACCGCAAAGCGCTGCCGGAGCCGGAGTTCGAGGCGCAGGCCTTCCGCGCGCCGTCGACCCCGATCGAGGAGATCGTGGCCGGCGTGTTCGCCGATGTGCTCGGCGCCGAGCGCGTCGGTGCCGACGACGACTTCTTCGCCCTCGGCGGCAACTCGCTGCTGGCCACCCAGGTCGCGGCCCGCCTCGGTGCCGCCCTGGACAGCCGGGTGCCCGTGCGCCTGCTGTTCGAGGCGTCGACGGTGGCCGGGCTCGCGGTGAAGGTCGAGCAGGGTGCGGGCGTCGGTGGGCGTCGCGCACTGGTCGCCGGACCGCGCCCGGATCAGGTACCGCTCTCGCTCGCCCAGCAGCGCATGTGGTTCCTGAACCAGTTCGACACCACGTCCTCGGTGAACAACATCCCCGTCGCCGTCCGCCTGACGGGCGCGATGGATGTCGAGGCGCTGCAACTGGCCGTCGCCGATGTGCTCGCACGGCACGAGACCCTGCGCACGGTGTACCCGTCGACCGACGGCACGCCGCACCAGGTGATCCTGCCGGCCGAGGGCAACGTCCCGGACTTGACGCCGGAAACAGTTGCCCCCGAGCAGGTGCGCGACAAGATCGCCGAACTGATCACCACCGGCTTCGACGTGATCGACGAAGTTCCGTTGCGCGCGAAGCTGATGCGGGTCGCGGACGAAGAATTCGTCTTGGTCTTCGTCGCCCACCACATCAGCGCCGACGGCTGGTCCATGGGCCCGCTGACCCGCGACGTGATGATCGCCTACGCCGCGCGTGCCGCCGGTGCGGCTCCGGGCTGGGCGCCGATGCCGGTGCAGTACGCCGACTTCAGCGTCTGGCAGCGCGAGGTGCTCGGCTCCGAGACCGACGAGACCAGTCTCATCGCCCAGCAGGCCGCGTACTGGAAGCGCGCGCTCGCGGGCGTGCCCGACGAGCTGAACCTGCCCCTGGATCGGCCGCGTCCGAGCACGCAGTCCTTCGCCGGTGGCCGGGTGCTGTTCCCGATCGGCGGTGACATCCACGCCGGACTGTCCGCCATCGCGCGTGAGCAGAACGCGACGCTGTTCATGGTCGTGCACACCGCGCTGGCGGTCTTCCTGGCACGCATGTCGGGCACCGAGGACATCGTCATCGGCACCCCCAACGCGGGCCGTGGCGAAGCCGAACTCGACGACGTGATCGGCATGTTCGTCAACACCCTCGCCCTGCGCACGCAGGTCGGCGGACAGCTCACCTTCGCCGAGCTGCTGACCCAGGCCAAGGAAGCCGACCTGGCCGCCTTCGCCCACGCCGACATCCCGTTCGAACGTCTGGTGGAACTGCTCAACCCCGAGCGCTCCACCGCGCGGCACCCGCTGTTCCAGGTGGCGCTGTCGTTCGAGAACCTGCCCGACGCAGGCTTCGAGCTGCCCGGTCTGTCGGTCTCGGCCGTCGACTTCGACGTCGACACCGCCAAGTTCGACCTGCTGCTCACCGTGCGGGAAGCGACGGCCGGCGACGACGCGGGCGCCTACGCCGAGTTCTCTTACGCCAGTGCGTTGTTCGACCAGTCGACGGTGGAGAAGTTCGCGCAGCGCTTCCAGCGTCTGCTCGCCGAGGTCGTCGCCGACACCGCCACCCCGGTCGGTGACCTCGAACTCCTCGACGAGGCCGAGCGCACCGAACTGCTCACGCGCACAGGCGGTCCCGCCGCTTCGGTCAGCACGCTGCCCGAGCTGCTGGCCCAGGCCGTGGCGACCAACCCGACCGGTGAGGCCATCGTCGCGCCGGGCGAGTCGGCGTCGCTGACCTACGCCGAACTCGATGCGGCATCCTCGCGCCTGGCGCGGGTGCTCATCGAACGCGGTGCGGCGCCGGAAACGGTCGTCGCCATCGCCATGCAGCGTTCGCTCGACACCACCCTGGCCATCTGGGCCGTCAGCAAGACCGGTGCGGCGTTCCTGCCGGTCGACCCGAAGTACCCGGCCGAGCGCATCGCGCACATGATGTCGGACTCCGGTGCGGCCCTGGGCATCACGGTCTCGTCCGAGGTCGATCACCTGCCCGCGCCCGCCCCCGGCAGGTCGATGCCGGTGCGCTTACCGAAGCCAAAGGCCTTGGCGGTCTCCACCAGCGGGTCC
>NZ_JBEZZS010000066.1:0-7445 GCF_040639295.1 Nocardioides sp. NPDC023903
TCCTCGACAGCCTCGAGACGCTGCCCCAGGACCGCCCGATCCGGCTGGACCTCACCGGACTGCACCACCTCGACCACGCCTGCCGCACGGCACTCGCGAACTGGGCCTTGCAGCACAGCGACGCCGAGTCCGTGCAGATGACCGAGCTGGCCAACGTCGGCGCCGGCAGCTAGGACACCGGCGAGATCATCGGGCCCAGTGCCACCGACAGCGTCGTCGCGTGGCACTAGATGATTGATGCACAGCCCGATCTGGGGTTTCAGTGGTCGTAGGCGGTCAGGCTGACCTGTGCGGCCCTTCTCGCGGTAGCGGGTGGACCACGGGATGTGGCCGTGCTGAGCCGCCAAGGCTCGTTGGCCGGCAGTGTGCTGGTGTGGTCCGCGCCGAGAACGAGCTCCGGGCGCTCTTGGCGACTACGGGCTGAGCGAGCGCTGATCCCGTGCCGCGGGCCCGAGGTCGTCTCGACGGCTTGGCGGTCAGAGCGCTCCGATGAACTGCCTGATCTGAGATTCCAGGTATGCCCTGTCTGATCGATCGGCGTAGAGCGCGCAGGTCACGCCAAGTCCGTCAACGAACACCGCGAGCAACCTCGCGATCGTCTCGGGCGGGAGAGCTGAGCGGATGGCACCAGCCTCGACCGCTGCCTCCACCCGCGCGACGATCTTCGCCTCGTAGGCCGCGTGATCGGCCGAAAGAGAGGTCGCGAGCTCGGGCTTATCCGCGAGACGTCCGAGCAGGCCTAGGAAGATCCGAAAGTCCAGCGAGCTCATCTCGTCTGTTGGCAGGGCGCGTAGCAGCGTTCTGACCAGCTCGTCGAGGGCGTCTCCGGTGTCGGCAGCTGCGTCGGCCGCCGCCTCACGTTGCAACGCGAGGCGGTACGCATAGAGGAGTAGCTCGTCGCGGTCGGTGAAGTAGTGCTGGATGACACCTCGGGTCCACCCAGCCTGTGCTGCGACGCTCCGAACCGAAACCCGGTCGATGCCTTCGCGGGCGAGGACTTCCAGCAAGGCCGTTCCGAGCTCCTCTCGTCGGGCCTCGTAGTCCACGATCTTCGGCACATCCGCTCCCTGCTCGCCTGGTGTTGGGCCTATTCAAACGCATGCCCCTGTGTATCCGGGCTGTAAATCGTACGTAGCGAGCCTTGCCGGGGCCGAGTCGGCGTGTTTATATATGTCAGCGTCATATTTAAGGGAGGTCGACGTGATCAACACACCGTTCACCGAAGGTGAACTTCTGGAGCGCCCGTGGATACCCCTCGAGCGCGTTGCGCCCGGCACGACCGTCGTCCGCTCGGATCGAGGGGTGGAGGTGATCGGCTACAGCGCCTGCGCGTCCCTGCTGCGTGACACAGACTTCAACACCGGCCTCGTGGAGCTGTTCGACCTGTCGGGAGTCACCGACGCGACCTTCCGCCAGCTCGCGGCTGAAGGCGTCAACTACGCGGAAGGGGAAGCACACACGCGGCTGCGCGCTGCGATCGGCTCGTTCTTCACCCCGGATCGCGTAGCTGCGATGCGCAGCGACGTTCGCGCGGGCATCGAAGAGGCTCTCGATGCTATGGGCGATGCCGCCGAGGTCGAGCTGGTCGGTCAGCTGATCCGCGACGTTCCCAGCGGTGTGTTCGCACGCCTCCTCGGCGTCGACCCCGTCGAGCACGGAGCCTTCATCAGTCGCATCTCCGAAGAGGCCGTGCGCGTGTTCGAGATGGACCCGAGCCTGAGCGGTCCGGTCACCATCGCGTGGACGGAGCTGACCAACTGGGTCGACGAGCTCATCGACCTCCACGTTCCCGGCGATCCGAAGGACAACGTCGTCGACCACCTGCTCGAGCAGCGCGCCCGGGGGAACCTGTCGGCGGCCGACGTGCGTACCTCCCTGGCGACGCTGCTCGCAGCCAGCACCGACACGACGCAGATCCTCGCCGGCTGCATGTTCTGGGCCTTCATCGAGAACCCGGATCAGTGGGAGCGGCTCCGTGATGACCCGGCGCTCGTGTCCTCTGCGGTGACCGAATCCGCGCGGTACCGGCCCGGGGACGCGTGGATCTTTCGCGTCGCATCGGTCGACGCGGTGATCGACGGTATGCCGGTCGCTGCAGGTGAGCACGTGTACGCGCTGATCGGCGCCGCGCACCGCGATCCCGGCGTGTTCGCCGCACCCAACAGCTTCGACATCGGCCGCACAGGTGAGCGGATGCCCTTGAACTGGGGGCTCGGGCGCCACTTCTGCCTCGGCCGGATGTTCGCCGTCATGGAGCTGGAGGAGATGCTCCTGGCCACCTCGCGCCGCTGGCGGTCGATCACGCACCGCGATCCGGCCCGTGCCGCAGAAGCCGAATATCTCTCGGTCCAGCAGCACTTGCCCGTGCGCGTCCAGCTCGCATCTCGCTGAAAGGAACGCCATGCCCACGCTCAACCCCGACGTCAGCGCCTGCATCGGCGCGGGCATCTGCACCAACACCGCGCCCAGCGTGTTCGACCTGGACACGAACGGCCTCGTGCTGCTGAAGACCGAGACTGTCGATCCCGCGGACGTGGCTGCCGTCGACAGCGCGATCGCCATCTGCCCGGCTCAGGCACTGCGCTGGGCAAACCGTGACTGAACCCATGACTACCGTCATCGTCGGCGCCGGAGCGGCAGGCCTGGCGTGCGCCAAGCACCTCCGCGAGCTCGACCCGGCACGGGCGATCCACCTCATCGACAAGGACCCGGACGCCCCGTACGATCGTCCGCCGCTGTCCAAAGGGCTGACCGGTCAGGGACCCGCAGGCAGCGGGCTCAGGGACTTGACCGACGCAGCGATCCACGTGCATATCGGCACCGCGACTCGGCTCGAGTCGGATGTGCGAACCATCCACACCGACACGGGTCCGATCGAGTATGACGAACTGGTACTGGCTCCTGGCTCCCGGCCGCTTCGAGCGCCATGGGCCTCCGACGCCGTGCTCGCGCTGCACTCTCTAGCTGACAATCGGCGTCTGCGCGCCGCTGTCGCGAACAGCGACCGCGCGATCGTCGTCGGCGGCGGATTCATCGGTGCCGAGCTGGCCGCGTCCCTGAACGCCGCGCAGGTCTCTACCACGCTCCTGTTCCGGGACGGGACGCTGTTCCGGTCCAGACTCGGGACGGAGGTCTCCGGCGCGATCAGCGACTGGCATACGAGTGCCGGCGTCGCTCTCGTCGGTGACGCCACCGTCGACGCGGTAACCGGGAGGCCGGACACCGCCACGCGCGTGACGCTCACCGACGGACGCCACTTCGACGCCGATCTCGTCGTCGCAGGTGTCGGCTCCAAGCCGGACACCGGATGGTTGGCGGGGAGCGGCATGCTCGGCGAGGACGGGCACATCATGACCGACGCGTCGCTGCGCACCGCCCTGCCCGCCGTATGGGCAGCCGGAGACAGCGCTTCGTGGGCGGACGCAGACGGAGGCCTCGTCCGATCCGCGCATTGGACGACCGCGCGTTCCCAGGGGCGCCACATCGCCTCTGACATCGCCGCGGAGGCAACCACCCGGTACCGCGAGGAGCCGTACTTCTGGTCACTGCAGCACGGCAACCTCCTGCAAGGCGTGGGACGTATCCAACCCCACGCGTCCCGCAGAGACGTGACCCGAACCCCTGCCTCGCGCGACGGCCTGCTCGCCCGCTACGTCGTCGACGGTCACCTCGTCGGAGCAGTCGGCCTGAACGACCCGCAGGGTTTCCTCAGCTTGCGTGCCGAGCTGGCCGACGAGCTTCGCCCAGCAGCATCCCGATAGACCGTCCCGCGCAGCCCTCCGCCGAAGGATTCGAGGTTCCTCATGCCCACCACTCCCACTCCCCAAGAGGGCGCCCTGAAATCCGGCGTCCTGACCGCTGGCGGGATCGCTCTGATCGTCGTGGCCGCTGCTGCGCCACTTGCACTGATCGCCGGATACGGGCCGATCGGGTTCCTGGTCGGCGGCATCGGCGCCCCCGCAGGCTTCATCGTCGCGGGCGCGGTGCTGGCCCTGTTCATGACAGGGATCCTGGTGATGACCAGGCACGTGGACAGGCCCGGGGCGTTCTACGCCTACATCGCCCGGGGCCTCGGCCCGTCCGCCGGCACAGGTGCCGCCTCCGTGGCGATCGTCGCATACCTCACAGTGAACATCGGCGGAATGGGGATCCTCTCCGTCACCACGCAGAACCTGGTTCAGCTCGCGTTCGGGGTCGAGGTCCCGTGGTGGGTCATCGGGCTCATCCTCACCGGGGCGACCTGGTACGTCTGCCGACGCGGCATCGACGTCGGGGTCAAGCTGCTCGTGGTGATCCTGGCCGCCGAGATGGGGATCCTCCTCGTCATCGCCGTGGCCATCCTCCTGCAACCAGCTCCGACCGGCCACAGCTTCGCCGCGTTCGAACCCGCAAACATCTTCACACCCGGGATGGCGGCGGCTTCGCTGGTGTGGTTCGGCGCGTACTTCGGGATTGAGTCGACCACGCTGTACCGGTCCGAGACGCGCAACCCGGAACGCACCGTGCCGCGAGCGACCGTGATCTCGCTCGCCTTCCTGGCGCTCTTCTACTGCTTCTTCGCCTGGGCACTGGCGCAGGCCTTCACCGTCCCGGCCCTCGCCGACGCCATCGCCGCTGAACCCGCGGCCATGCTCTACACGATCGCTGACCACTACGTCGGACCGTGGGCAGGGCTGGCCGCACAGGCGCTGCTCGTGACGAGCTCGCTCGGCTCGGGCATCGCGTACTACAACGCCGTCAGCCGGTACGCGCACTCCATGGGGACAGACCGCATGCTGCCCCGCGCCACGACACGGGTCCACCCGCGCTACCGGTCGCCCTCATTCGGCAACGTGCAAGCGATCATCATGACCGTTGCCGTGCTCGCCTTCGGGCTGCTCGGTCTCGACCCGTATCTGCAGCTGACGGTGTGGTTCTCCAGCCCTGGCTCTCTCGGGATCATGCTCCTGATGGCGCTTGCCTCGCTCGCCGTGGTCGCGTACTTCATCCGGCACCGGACAGCACGTCGGTCGACGCGCGTCACGGTCCTCATCACCGCGGTACTGTCCTTCATCCTTCTCGTCGCGGTCGTGTACGAGATGATCGCCAACATCGAGCTGCTTACGGGCGGCGGGCTGGCCCTGAACATCGCCGTCGTCGCCACTCCCGTGCTGATCTTCCTCGTCGTCGCCACCGCCAGTGCGGTTCGCCGACGCCTCAAGCGGCAGCCGGCGGCGCTGCCCGCGAGCGCGGCGGAGGGGGCCTGAGACGATGCCTCAGCACACTGACACGCTCGATCTGGTGCTCACAGGTTCCTTCTGGACACCCGCGCTCGAGCGCCCGGAGACCGGCGGGATCGCCGTCAAGGATGGCGTCATCGTCGAGGTAGCGCGGACGCCGTCCGCGATCGCGAATCTCGTCGAGTCGGCCCACGAGGTGATCCCACTCGGTGACGGGATCGTCGTCCCAGGACTGCAGGACGCCCACGTACACCCGGTGTTCGCAGCGCTGCAACTGCGCTCATGCGAGCTGACTGAACTCGCAACTGCCGACGAGTTCCTGACGGCCATCGCCCGATATGCGCACGCCCACCCCGAACGGGACTGGGTGACCGGAGGTGGGTGGACGTTCAACGCGTTCCCGCCGTCCGGGCCCCACCGGCGCGATCTCGACCGCATCTGCCCGTACCGTCCCGTCGCTCTCACCGTGCGGGACGTCCACGCGATGTGGGTGAACTCCGAAGCGCTGCGGCGGGCGGGTGTGACCGACGCGACCCCCGACCCGCCGGGAGGCCGCATCGAACGAGATGCGAACGGGCAGCCGACCGGAGTGCTGCACGAACAGGCGATGGCGCTCATCCACAGCGCCATACCTGCCCCTACCACGGCGGAACTCGACTCGGCGCTCTGCGAAGGGCAGCGCGTCCTGCACGCCAACGGAATCACCGCGTGGCAGGACGCCCTGATCGGCAGCTTCGGGGGAAACCCCGATGTCTACGAGTCGTACGTCCGGGCCGCGCAGCGCGGCACCCTGACCGGGCGCGTGAATGGTGCACTGTTCTGGGATCCAGGATCCGGCCTCGCTCAGCTGGACGGACTGCGCGAGCGCCGCGACGCGGCCCGGATCGGGCGGTTCACCGCGCGCGCCATCAAGATCATGCAAGACGGCATCCCGGAGAACCACACTGCCGCGATGCACGCGCCATACCTCGATGAGAACGGCACGCCAACGGAAACGACCGGCGGGTCGCTGCTCGACCCCGAGGCACTCACTGCGACGGTCGCCGAGCTGGACGCCGCCGGATTCGATCTGCACTTCCACGCGATGGGGGATCGGGCGCTCACCGAGGTACTGGATGCTCTGCAGCATCGGCCGGGAGCTCCCGACGCCCGCCACCAGATCGCACACCTGCAGTCAGTGGCGCCCGGCGACATCCCTCGGCTGCGCCAGGTCGGCGCGACCGCGAACATCCAGGCCTACTGGGCGGCGCACGAGGAACAGATGGACCACATCTGCATCCCGCTGCTGGGGCCGGAACGAGCGGACCAGCAGTTCCCGTTCGCGGAATTACGCCGCGCAGGGACCCGCCTGGCAGCGGGCAGCGATTGGCCCGTCAGCACCCCCTCCCCGCTGAGCGCGATTCACGTCGCGGTGAACCGGGTCCTGCCCGGACGCACCGCGGATCACCCTGTCTTCATCGAGCGACAGCGGCTCAGCGTGCACGACGCGCTCACCGCGTACACCGCCGGCGGCGCCTGGGTGAACAGGCTGGACCGCACCGGGGCCATCCGCCCGGGCTTTCTCGCCGATTTCACGATCCTCGATGCCGACCCGTTCGCGGTGCCCGCTGACCAGATCCACGAGATCGCCCCCATCGCCACCGTCATCGCAGGCGAAACCGTATGGGCGGCAGAGGACTGCACCGGGGGAGAGCCGCTGTCTGGAGGCTCAGCCGGCCACTCGCCGTCATCGCGCTTGTAGAGACAACTGTCGGATGAGTTACCGAGCAGGTGCTCCTGCTCGGTAACTCCGAAATCTCTGCGAGCGCGGTCCGGCCCCGGAAGGTTGACTGGAGCACTCCGGTCAGTCCAACGCTGCTGTTCCGGGGCTGGTGAGGCATGGGCCAATCCTCAGGCAGAGTTGCTTCCCGCGGCGTACGCCGGGAGCTCGGCGCCCCAGGAGGCGAGCAGCTTGAGGCGGTCGGCTGAGGGGGAGCCTGGTTCGGCGGTGTAGACCATCAGGACCTGGCCGGGTTCGGCGGTGACTGCGAGCTCTTCGTAGGCGAGGGTGACTTCGCCGACCTCGGGGTGGTGGAAGCGTTCCTCGCTCTCGCGGCCGCGACCATCGCCGTGCTCGTACTATGGAAATGGCTGCCCAGCCGCGCACAGATCGTGCCGGGAGCCCTCGCCGCGGTCGCGATGGCGACCGTCGCGTCGCTCGCGTTCGGGCTGCCTGTGGCGACGGTC
>NZ_JBEZZS010000067.1:0-6136 GCF_040639295.1 Nocardioides sp. NPDC023903
CTCGGGGCCGGTCGCTGGTCGCGGCCGAGGAGGTCGAGCAGGAACATCGGCAGGGATGCCGGCGGGCGGTCGTCCACCACGGTGTAGGCGCCCTGGCCGATGGTGGTCGGGGGTGCGGCGACGTAGCCGCCGTGGGCGCGGGTGTCGATCAGCCAGCCGACCTTTCCGGCGGTGTTGGCGAACCGGCGCGAGGTGTCGGGGGCGGTGTAGTAGAGGTGGGTTCCGCCGGAGACGGTCTCCACGGTGTAGGTGGGTGTGATGGTGCCTCCGTGGGCTCCGGCGAGGTGGTCGAGAACGTCCTCACCCGTGGTGATGCCGAAGCGATGCCAGGGCTCGGGAATCTCGGAGCCCGGCTTGTGGGTGTCGAGGTCGACCACGACCAGCCGCGAGGGACCACAGGCGATCCCAACCCCGTAGGCCGGGTTGCTGGACCAGGCGCGGGTGATCCAGTCGGCCCGGTTGGTGGCGCGCTGCTCCCATCCGGCGTGACCGGTGCGGCACCAGGCGTCGGTGCCGTCACAGTCGGCGGCGCGGTGGTTCGGGGTGGCGGGCCGCTTGGAACCGGGCAGCAGGGGAAAGACGCGCCAGCCACGGGCGGCGTAGTCCAGAGCGGTCGTGAGAGCGTCGGAGCCGGTCGGAGTCTCGGTGAGGGTGTCAGGCTGCTGCATCATCGGTCTGTCCTTCCTCGGTGTCGTGCTCGGTGTCGTGCTGGTCGGGTGCGTGGCGGTCGGGGCGAGCGTTGGCGAGCATGAAGCCCTGCAAGGTGGGTCGCGGGTGGGCGGCGGCATACTCCTCGAGTTCGGTGGGGTAGCCCAGGGATTCGGCCTCGGCGTCGATCTCCCAGGCGTGGGTGGCGAGGTAGAAGTCACTGGTGATCAGGTCGCGCCACCAGTGGGGGCGGCGCTGCACGTAGCGGCGGCGTACGCGGCGGGGTCGGCGGCTCATCAGGCACCCGCAGCCTTGCTATTGGTCCAGCGCTGGACGGTCCGCTCGGAGACCTTCAGCAGCCCGGCGACCTCGGGCACCGGCAGCCCGTAGGCGCGCAGCTCGGAGGCGGCGCAGGCGTCGTGGACCTGGTCGCCGTCGTCCTCGCTCAGCACCTCGTCGCAGACGGCGCACTGGCCGTTGTGCTCCTCGGTGTCGTACTCGTCGTTGTGCGTGTCGGGGATGACAGTCAGGACGGGCTTGGGGGTGACAGCGGCGGGCGGCGCGGCGATCGCGTGGGGCTGGTCGTCGGGGTCGGTGTCACCCTCGATGTCAGCCCCGTTGTCAGGGGTGGTGTCGGGGGTGGCGTCGGGAGTGGCGGCCGACTGGTGGCCGAGCAGCTCGCGGTAGGCGATGGCCCCGGCGGCGTGTTTCTCGGCGGACTTGGTGAGCCGGGTCGCGGCTCGGTTCTCGGCCTTCTCCACGGTCACCTTGATCTCGGCCAGGGCGTGGGTGCGGGCGGCGAGGCGGGCGGACTCGCGGTAGCCGGTGATGGTCTCCATGTGGGCGGCGTGGCGGGCCTCGATGACGGCTAGGGCGCGCTGGTCGCGGATCTCGGCGGTGCGCTCCCGGATGATTGCGGCCGTCTCGGGCGAGACGGTCACCTGGTCGCGGATCCCGTCAGCGATCAGCAGGAGCGCGGCCAGGGCCGGGATAGCGGACCAGGGGCCCATGTGCCCGACAGCGGCGAGCAGGACCGTGGAGACGGCTACAGCGACGGCCGTAGCGGCACCGAAGCCGTACGCGGTGGCGCGCTGGCCGGACTTGTAGGCGTGGATCGTGGTGTGACCGAGCGCGGCCCACACGACGTCGGCAGCGAGGGCGACCGCAACACCAACGGCAGGGGCGGCGCTTCCGGCGGCGGGGATCATCGCGGCGACCTGCGGGGCGATCGTCACGGCAACCTGGACGAAGCCGACAGCGGTCATGCCATAGCCGACAGCAGCGAGGCCGGAGGGGCGGTTGGACTTGGGAAGCGAAGCGGTGTTCATGGCCAATCTCTTTCTGCTCTGGAGAGATGTTTTGCCTGGTCAGATGAGTGTTTTGGGCATGGGTCGGGTAGGGACCTGGGCCAGTGAGGCCCGTGCGAGGGGTTGAGGCGGTTACCAGCCGGGACGGTGCGGCGGCTGCTTCGGGTCGCGCTGGGGCGGCATGGTCGTGGTGGTGGCCTCGGTGTGGATGCGGCGGGCGTGGTTGTAGAGAGCGCGCCCGGTGCGGAGGCGGGTGCCGGTGCCTCGGCAGCGTCGGCAGGCTCGGAGCTTGCGGAACACGGTCCCGGTGGTGCGTGAGCCGGTGCCCTGGCAGCGGCGGCAGCGGGTGAACGGCAGTTCGCGGCACAGGGTGGCGTAGATCCCAGTGGCCAGCGTGATGAGCACGACGGCCGCGAGGGTAGCGACGGTGAGCGGTGTCATGGAATCTGTCTCCTGGACTGGTTTCTGGTGGCCGCGGGCGAGGTCGCTACCCGCTACCTTCGAACGTCTGTGCTGGTCAGGTGGGGGTTTGGTGGTAGCGGGGTGGGTAGCGAGGTCGCTACCGGGTGGTGGTCCGCTACCTCCGGCGCTACCCCTCCTTCTGGGTCTCGGTCTGGGTCTCCTGGTCGCGGTCTGCGCGGAGCTTGTTGAGGTCGGCGCGGCGGTAGCCCTTGCGGTTGGTGCCCGCGATCTTCACGTCGACCGAGGACAGCCCGGCGGTGCGCGCTATGTCGGAGAGCGCAGCGGCGGAAAGGTGGGTGTAGGCGTCGGGCCAGTTCTCGGTGAGCGCCTCGGCGGCGGTCTCCCAGTGCTGGCCGTTGGAGGCGGCGACCTCGGTCAGGTCGGCGAGCAGGTCACGGGCCGGGGCGGTCTCGATCGGTGCACCCACCGCCACGCCACCGCGCAGCGAGGTCGCGCGAGCAACCATCGCGTCCCAGACCTCTGGGGCGGGGAACTGGGAGCGTGCCGAGACCGGGGCGCGGCCACCGGTCATGCAGCCCCATCCGGCGTCGAACTCGGGCCGGTAGACGGTGCCGGTCAGGCCGCGCTTGTAGGCGCCGGTGCCGAGGATCATGTCGTTCTCGACCTGACCGGCCACCGAGAGGCACCAGCGGTTGGTGACACAGCGGGTGATGGACGGCGGGAGGCTGTCCTTGTCGGGGATCTGGGTGGCGAGGATGACGCAGATGCCGAGGGCCCGGAGCCGCTTGATGGCGCGGGAGAAGTCCGAGGCAGCATCGGGCGAGTGCAGGAACAGCTCGTGGGCCTCATCGATGAGCACGCACACCGGGTGCAGACCCGAACCAGGCTTGGCGGCCAGCTCGGGGGTGACCTTGCCCAAAGGGGCCTCGCCGCGCTTACGGGCCGCGAGGATCCGCTTGCCGCGCTTCTCGGCCTCGGTGACCAGCCAGCGGCCGATAGAAACACCCTGGTCCAGCGCTTCATCGTCGACACCCACGACGTAGGTCGAGCACAGGGGCTCGAGGTCGAGGAAGTCACCGGTTCCCTTGAACTCGGCAATCTTCAGCTCACAGTTCGGGTCGAGCATCGCGATCGCGACCAGCGCCCGGGCGGCGTACGACTTGCCGGAGCCGGGCTGGCCACCGATCAGGTAGGAGCGCTGGAACAGGGTGGTTTCGACCGGGCGGCCGCGCTCATCGCTGCTGAACTCGGTCAGTTCGAAGAACGACGTGCGGGCGTTGTCGTCGGCCAGGGACCAGTTGGGCTGTCCCATCTCCGAGGCGGGGTGATAGCCGACCCACAGGTCGAGCTGTCCGGGGTGGTCGGGCCCCGCCGCCGGCCACACCTGGTCGACCGGGATCCGCAGCGCGGAAGCCAGGCCGTCACGGCGCTCCAACACCTTCACCGCGGTGACACCCTCGGGCAGGTTGACCCGAGCCAGCCACCCGGGCCCGTCGCGGTGGATGCCGGGGTGACAGAACTCGATCTGCTCAGGGGCAGTGATGCCACGTACGGCCAGCGAGACCAGGGAGTTGCGGACCAGATCACCGGTCAGCTTGGTGAACCGGCGACCCGTCGCGACGCGGCCCAGGATCGGCTTGTCAGCCGGGCGACCGGCACGGACGGTCACGACGATCAGCGCGGCCAGCGCGGCCCACAGAACCGGCGCGAGCAGGCCGGTCACGGCCAGGACGGCCACCACGATGAGCGTGGCAGCGGTGGCGAGCGCTAGGCCCCACATTCGGCCTCGGGACTCACGCTCGCGGATCTTGTTGAGCGCCTGCCAGGTGTAGGCGTCGTTGGTCTCAGCGGCCTTCTGCCGCAGCTCGTAGTTGCCTTCCTCGGCGCGCGCCCACCGCGTGACCTTGCCGGTCATCCGGCCAGCACCTACGACCGAGTAGCCCAGCGTCTTCACGGTGTAAACCGGGGTCCGGACGGCGTGGAATGCGGTGTGGTAGCCCGCAGCCGACAGGGCCTGGCGCACGGCGGCCTTGCGGGCCTCGGCCGAGCGCAGCCACGGCGGGATGATCGGGGCCCGCTCGCCGGCCGCCCGGTCAGGGGCGGCCCAGGTGAGCGTGGAGGTCACATCCTCGGGCTCACCCGACTCAGTCGACTCGGCCGCGTCGGCCTCAGCCTCGCCCTGGTCGCTGTCGGTGAACGGCCGGGCGGTGTCGACGTGGTCGACCACGGCGAGGACTTCGCCCTCGAACACGTCGACCCGCTCAGCGTCCTCGTAGTCGGTCGTGTCGGCCTCGGCCAGGCCGATCCGGTTGTCGAACAGAGCGGCCGGGCTGTCCGGTGCGGTCCCGTTCGTCGGGTAGTAGTCAGTCATCGTCGGGTCCTTCCGTTGGTCTGGGTCATCGGGTCTGGGTCATGAGGTGGGTGAGGCGGTGATGCACCACGGCGAGCAGTCGGCGCTTAGCCATGGACGGTTCGATCTGTTCGGCATCTAGGAGGGCGAGGACGGCGGCCAGGCCCCGGACCAACAGCCCGAACCGTTCCTGCATCACTTGCAGCTCGCGGCGGGTGTGCTCGCACGTCTGGCACGGGCCCTCAGACATGGCGTGGGCGATCTCCGGTCTCGATCAGTGCTGGTCCAGCAGGCTCAGGGCCTCCTGGAGCAGGTCGACGTGGGCAGGGAAGACCACACCGCAACGCTCTGCGATCGCGGCCTGCAACTCGTCCCAGGAACCGGCGGGGAGCCAGTCGGCCTCGTCGGCGTCGTCCTGCCCGGAGACGACCGGGAGCGGGTGGTTGATCAGCGTGGCCATGCCGGGGATGGTGACCATCCAGGCGTTCTCACCGGCGCGGGGGTCGTCCACGACCCGGGCCGGGAGCATGTCGAACACGCCGGAGTGAAGCCGGAAACCGGTCTCCTCCTCCAGTTCCCGCGCGCAGCCCTTAGCTGCGCTCTCGCCCTCGTCCAGGCCGCCACCGGGCAGTGCCCACCCGTGGCCGTCGCCGCGCTTGATCATCAGCAGGTGAACGGCCTCGGTGAACGGGTCGCGGTTGAACACGATCGCGTCGCTGCACACGCCCTCGCCCCAGTGCCACAGGTCGCCCTTGCCCGGCTTCAGGTCGGGGCGGGGACGCGGGTTGAGCGGGAGCCCGTCAGCGATCTCGAACGGCACCGCGGCGCGCTCCTGGCGCTCGGCCCAGTCGATCGTGTGCGGGTCCTCGCCGCGGAGCTCCTCATCGCCCTTGACGTTGTGGCCCCCGGCGGGCTTCTTGTCGACGGGGTTGACGCCGTGGCCGTAGGACTGGCCGTCGACCTCAACAAAGGCGATGCGGGGGTTTTCGTAGGCGTCGGTGATCGCCGCGCTGGCCTCGCGGCCGTTGTCCACGGTGAAGCTGATGACCTTGCCGCTGACGTAGTGCACGACGATCTCAAACGGCTCATCGTGCACGGTGACGCGACGACCGTTCACGGTGACGCTCGCGTTGATGACGGTGCCCGCGATCATGCCGACTACGCCGTTGTTGATGCTCACGGAGACGGTGGTCTCGTTCATGGGTTTCTCCTCAGATCTGGTTCGGGTTGGTGTTGCGGATGTGGTCCAGCGCGGCGAGACAGGCCGCGCACATCGGGGCGTACGGGCTCCGGGCCCGGTCGGCGGGCTGCTGGCTGGACATGGCCTCAGCGGTGGCCGGGATCTCGAAGCCACACAGGGTGATCACCCCGGCCTCGGTGGCCTGGTCCTCGATGTGGATCAGACCCG
>NZ_JBEZZS010000068.1:0-6046 GCF_040639295.1 Nocardioides sp. NPDC023903
CGGGTCTGATCCACATCGAGGACCAGGCCACCGAGGCCGGGGTGATCACCCTGTGTGGCTTCGAGATCCCGGCCACCGCTGAGGCCATGTCCAGCAAGCAGCCCGCCGACCGGGCCCGGAGCCCGATCGCCCCGATGTGCGCGGCCTGTCTCGCCGCGCTGGACCACATCCGCAAGACCAACCCGAACCAGATCTGAGGAGAAACCCATGCACAAGACCAACGTCTCCGTGAGCATCAACAACGGCGTTGTCGGCATGATCGCGGGCACCGTCGTCAACTCGAGCGTCACCGTGAACGGACGCCGCGTCACCGTCCACGATGAGCCGTTCGAGATCGTCGTGCACTACGTCAGCGGCAAGGTCATCAGCTTCACCGCGGACAACGGCCGCGAGGCCAGCGCGGCGATCACCGACGCCTACGAAAACCCCCGCATCGCTTACGTCACCGTTGACGGCCAGTCCTACGGCCACGGCATCAACCCCGCCGACAAGAGGCCCGCCATGGGCCACAACGTCACGAGTGACAAGGACCTGAGCGACGTGGACCCCCGCGGGATCGACTGGACCGAGCGCCAGGAGCGCGCCGCTGTGCCGTTCGAGGTCGTTGACGGTCTCCCGATCAACCCGCGTCCCCGCCCCGACCTGATGCCGGGCAAGGGCGACCTGTGGCACTGGGGCGAGGCAGTGTGCTCGGACGCGATCGTGTTCAACCGCGACCCGTTCACCGAGGCCGTTCACCTGCTGATGATCAAGCGCGGTGACGGCCACGGCTGGGCGCTGCCCGGTGGCGGCCTGGACGAGGGCGAGAGCGCGCCCAACGGCTGCGCGCGGGAACTCGAGGAGGAGACCGGTTTCCGGCTTCACCACGGCGTGTTCGACATGCTCCCGGCCCGGGTCGTAGACGACCCCCGCGCCGGAGAGAACGCCTGGATGGTCACCATCCCCGGCATGGTCACCCTGATCAACCACCCGCTCCCCGTGGTCAGCGGGCAGGACGACGCCGACGAAGCCGCCTGGCTACGGGCCGGTTCCTGGGCCGAGTTGCAGGCCGCGATCGCTGAGCGCGGCGGCGTGGTCTTCCCTGCGCACGTCGACCTGCTTCAGGAGGCCCTGAGCCTGCTGGGCCAGCACTGATCCGTCACTGATCGAGACCTGAGGAGATCCCCCACGCCATGTCTGAGGGCCCGTGCCAGATCTGCGAGCAGCTGCGCCGCGAGCTGCACGCACAGCAGGAACGCACCGGACTGCTCGTCCGGGGCCTGGCCGCCGTCCTCGCCCTGCTTGACACAGAGCAGATCGAACCGTCCATGGCTAAGCGCCGCGTGCTCGCGATCGTGCATCACCGCCTCACCCACCTGATGACCCAGACCAACGGAAGGACCCGACGATGACTGACTACTACCCCACGAACGGGACCGCGCCGGACAGCCCGGCCGCCCTGTTCGACAACCGGATCGGCCTCGCCGAGCCCGACCAGGACGACTGCGAGGACGCTGAGCGGGTCGACGTGTTCGAGGGTGAGGTTCTGGCCGTTGTCGACCACGTCGACACCGCCACCCCGTTCACCGAGAGCGACCCGGACGACGCCGCCGAGTCGGCTGAGTCCACAGAGTCGGGCGAGCCCGAGGCCGTGACCTCTACGTTCTCCTGGGCGGCTCCTGACCGGGCGGCCGGTGAGCGTGCGCCGATCATCCCGCCGTGGCTGCGCTCTGCTGAGGCTCGCAAGGCTGCTGTGCGTCAGGCCGTGTCTGCTGCGGGCTACCACACCGCGTTCCACGCCGTCCGGACCCCGGTCTACACCGTCAAGACGCTGGGCTACTCGGTCGTGGGTTGTGGCCGGATGACCGGCCGCGTCACCCGGTGGGTACGTGCCGAACAGGGCAACTACGAGCTGCGTCAGAAGGCCGCTGAGACCAACGACGCCTACACCTGGCAGGCCCTGAACAAGATCCGTGAGCGGGAGTCGCGGGGCCGCATGTGGGGCCTGGCGATCGCCACCGCCGCCACCCTGATCGTGGTTGCGATCCTGGCCGTGACCGGGATCCTTGCGCCGGTTCTGTGGGCCGCTCTGGCCGCGCTGATCGTGGTCACCGCTCGTGCCGGCCGACCGGCCGACAAGCCGATCCTGGGCCGTGTGGCGACGGGTCGCCGGTTCACCAAGCTGACTGGTGACCTGGTCCGTAACTCTCTGGTCTCGCTGGCTGTACGGGGCATCACCGCGCCGGAGCAGATCGAGTTCTGTCACCCCGGGATCCACCGCGACGGCCCCGGATGGCTGGCCCGCGTGAACCTGCCCGAGGGTGTCACCTCGGTGAAGGTGCTAGAGCGTCGCGACGGGCTTGCTTCGGCGCTGCGGATCCCGGTCGACCAGGTCTGGCCCTCGGCCGGACCTGATCACCCCGGACAGCTCGACCTGTGGGTGGGCTACAAGCCCGCCTCCGAGATGGGGCAGCCGTCTTGGTCGCTGGCTGCTGACAACGCACGTACGTCGTTCTTCGAGCCTGGCGAGTTCAGCAGCGACGAGCGCTCCCGCCCGATCGATACGACGCTGTTTCAGCGCTCTTACCTGATCGGTGGCCAGCCCGGTTCGGGTAAGTCCTATGCCGCTCGTGCGCTGATCGCGATCGCGATGCTCGACCCGACCTGTGAGCTGAAGATTGCCGAGTTCAAGGGCACTGGTGACTTCCTCGACCTTGAGCCCCTGTGCTCGACCTACGTCGTCGGTGTCGATGATGAGGCGCTGGACCAGGGCGCTGCGATCGGGCGCTGGCTGGTGGTCGAGGCCGAGAAGCGCGGGAAGAGGATCCTCGAGGCCCGCAAGCGCGGGGAGGCCCCTCAGGGCAAGGTCACCCCAGAGTTGGCCGCCAAGCCCGGTTCGGGTCTGCACCCGGTGTGTGTGGTCATCGATGAGGCCCACGAGCTGTTCCTGTACTCCCCGGACGCGGCTAGCGACTTCGAGCGTGCGATCAAGCGTCTGCGTGCTCTGGGAATCTGCGTGATCCTGGCGACCCAGATCCCCGACAAGGCGTCCCTGCCCCCGGGTATCACCCGCTGTGTCACCAACCGCTGGTGCCTCTCGGTCGCAGGTCAGGTCGAGAACGACATGATCCTCGGCACCGGGGCCTACAAGCGCGGCCTGACCGGCACCGTCTACCGGCCCGTGTTCGACGCCGGATGGGGCTGCATGACCGGTGGAGCTTCCCCGGTGGCCGCCCGCTCTCAGTTCCCTGCCGATGAGGTCTGGGACTCGATGGTTGCCCGGGCGACCTCGCTGCGCGGAGGGCTCGCGGTGGGTGCGCCGATCGAGACCGCCCCGGCCCGCGATCTGCTGGCCGATCTGACCGAGGTCGCCGCCCCCAACGGCCAGCACTGGTCCAGCGCCGCCGAGGCCCTGACCGAGACCTGGCCCGACGCCTACACCCACCTGAGCGCCGACTCCCTGTCCGACATGGCACGCACCGCCGGACTCTCCTCGGTCGACGTGAAGATCTCCGGCACCGTCCGCAAGGGCTACCGCCGCGCCGACCTCAACAAGCTCCGCGCCGAGCGCGACGCCGAGTCCCAGAAGGAGGGGTAGCGCCGGAGGTAGCGGACCACCACCCGGTAGCGACCTCGCTACCCACCCCGCTACCCCCAATTCCCAGCCTGACCAGCACAGACGTTCGAAGGTAGCGGGTAGCGACCCGCACACCGACCACCCGAAGCCAGCCCAGGAGGCAGATTCCATGACACCGCTCGCCGTCGCTACCCTCGCGGCCCTCGCGCTCATCACGCTCGCTGCTGGGATCTACGCCACCCTGTGCCGCGAACTGCCGTTCAAGCCGTGCCGCCGCTGCCAGGGCACCGGCTCACGCACCGCCGGTGCCGTGTTTCGCAAGCTCCGGGCCTGCCGCTCCTGCCTAGGAACCGGGACCCGCCTGAGGACCGGGCGCGCGCTCTACAACCACGCCCGCCGCGTCCACACCGAGGCCACCACCACATCCCTGCCGCCCCAGCGCGACCCGAAGCGGCCGCCACACCGCCCCGGCTGGTAACCGCCTCCCACCCCTCGCACGGGCCCCACTGGCCCAGGTCCCTACCCGACCCATGCCCAAAACACTCATCTGACCAGGCAAAACACCTCCCAAAGCAGAAAGAGATTGGCCATGAACACCGCTTCCCTTCCCAAGTCCAACCGCCCCTCCGGCCTCGCCGCTGTCGGCTACGGCATGACCGCTGTGGGCTTCGTCCAGGTCGCCGTGACGATCGCTCCCCAGGTCGCCGCGATGATCCCCGCCGCCGGGTCAGCCGCTCCCGCTGTCGGTGTAGCGGTCGCGCTCGCTGCCGATGTCGTGTGGGCTGCACTGGGTCACACCACGATCCACGCCTACAAGTCCGGCCAGCTGGCCGCCGCGTACGGCTTCGGTGCTGCTACGGCGGTTGCTGTGGCCGTCTCTACGGTCCTGCTGGCCGCTGTGGGTCACATGGGCCCGTGGAGTGCGATTCCCGCGCTCGCTGCGCTGCTGCTGGTCGCTGACGGCATCCGCGACCAGGTGACCGTCTCGGCCGAGACGGCCGCGATCATCCGGGCCCGTACCGCCGAGATCCGCGACCAGCGCGCGCTTGCGGTCATCGAGGCCCGCCACGAGGCCCACATGGAGACCATCACCGGCTACCGCGAGTCAGCCCGGCTCGCCGCCCGCACTCACGCCCTGGCCGAGATCAAGGTCACCGTCGAGCGCGCCGAGAACCAGGCCGCCAAGCGCCTCACGGCTTCCGCCGAGAAGCACGCCGCCGGAGCAGACGCCTACCGCGACCTGATCGGTGCCAAGTCGACCGCTCACCCTGACACCACCCCTGACACCGAGGGTGACACCGACCCCGCCGACCACGTCTACGAGATCGCCGCCCACACCGCCTCTGTCACCCCCATGCCTGCCCTGACCGTCATCCCTGACACGACGGACGACGAGGACGACAACGACCAGGACCGCACCGGTCTGTGCGTCATCTGCGATGAGGCGCTGAGCGACGACGACGACCAGGTGCACGCCGCGTGCGCCGCCGTCGAAATGCGCTCTGCCGGTCTGCCGGTGCCCGAGGTCGCTGGCCTCCTGAAGGTCTCCGAGCGAACCGTCCAGCGCTGGACCAATAGCAAGGCCGCAGGTGCCTGATGAGCCGCCGCGTACGTCGCCGCTACGTGCAGCGTCGCCGCCACTGGTGGCGCGACTTGATCACCAGCGAGTTCTACAACGCCACCCACGCCTGGGAACTCGACGCCGAGGCCGAATCCCTGGGCTACCCAACCGAACTCGAGGAGTACGCCGCCACCCACCCGCGACCGACCTTGCAGGGCTTCATGGTCGCCCTCGCCCGACCCGACCGCCACGAACCTGACCAGCACGACACCGAGGAAGGACAGACCGATGACACAGCAGCCTGACACCCTGACAATCGCGCTCGACTACGCCGCCCGAGGCTGGCGCGTCTTCCCCCTCCTGCCCGGCTCCAAGCGGCCCGCCACCCCCAACCACCGCGCGGCCGACTGTGACGGCACCGACGCCTGGTGTCGCACCGGCCACGCCGGGTGGGAGCAGCGCGCCACCAACCGGCCGGACTGGATCACCCGCGCCTGGTCCAGCAACCCGGCCTACGGTGTCGGGATCGCGTGTGGGCCCTCGCGGCTGGTCGTGGTCGACCTCGACGCCCATAAGCCGGGCTCCGAGATCCCCGAGCCCTGGCACCGCTTCGGCATCACGACTGGTGAGGACGTGCTCGACCACCTCGCCGGAGCCCACGGCGGCACCATCACACCCACCTACACCGTGCGCACCGTCTCCGGCGGAACCCACCTCTACTACACCGCACCCGACACCTCGCGCCGGTTCGCCAACACGGCCGGAAAGGTCGGTTGGCTGATCGACACCCGCGCCCACGGCGGCTACGTCGCCGCACCCCCGACCACCATCGGTCAGGGCGCCTACACCGTGGTGGACGACCGCCCGCCGGCATCCCTGCCGATGTTCCTGCTCGACCTCCTCGGCCGCGACCAGCGACCGGCCCCGAG
>NZ_JBEZZS010000069.1:0-5649 GCF_040639295.1 Nocardioides sp. NPDC023903
ACCCTGGCCAACCCCTACATCGCCGCCGAACGCGGCTACATCGACGCCGTCATCCCACCCCACGAGACCCGCGCCGAAGTCACCCGCGCCCTGCGGCTGCTGCGCACCAAGCGCGAGACGCTCCCGGCGAAGAAGCACGGGAACATCCCGCTGTGACCGCGCCCGAGGAGCCGACGACCGAGCCGAAGGCCGACCAGAAGCCGCTGCTCAAGGTCATCGACCAGAACGCCACTCCCGAAGAGGTGGCCGCGATCGTGGCCGTCTTCGCGGCCCTCGGATCGGCGGGCGAGGCACCCAAGAAGAAGCAGCGCTCCCTGTGGAGCACCCCGCAGCTGCGTACCCCGATCCACCCCGGCCCCAACGCCTGGCGCGCAAGCGGCCTGCCTCGCTGACGAGGACCGCAATGTCATGATCGCTCCGTGATCACGTTCTCTCGGCGCTATCTCCTGGTCACCCTGGCTTGGCTGGTGACCCGGGGATGGGTGGTGATCCTCTACGGCTTCCCGGCCGCGGCGGAGGGCTCGTTCTCATGGTGGGGCGCCGAGTGGGGCGTGGTCGGCGATGTGAACTACTACCGCGACAGCCTCGACGCACTGGCCACAGACGGGGTCGCGGGGACGCTGGTCGAGTATCCGGTGCCGGCGCTGCTGCTGCTCTGGATCCCGTACGCCGCGATCGGCCTGCTCAACCTGGGCGGCGAGGCCTACATCATTGCCGTGCTGGCGATGGCGGCGCTGACCGACCTGCTCTTCATGGTGCTGCTCGTTCGCAACCGCCGCGGGACGCACCCGAGACTCGGGATCTCCGGCGCGGAGGCGATGTGGCTGGTCGCCGTCCCGGCGCTGGGGGCGACGGCGTACGCCCGCTTCGACCTCTTCCCCGGGATCATGGTCGGTCTGGCGGTGCTCTACGCGGTCAGGAGACCGAGGGTCGCCGCGGCGTTCGCGGCCTTCGCGACCGGCGCGAAGTACTGGCCGATCCTGGTCATCCCGGCTCTCGCCGCGAACCGCGCCACCCGCCGGGGCGTCATCCTGACCGTCGCCGGCACCGGCGTCGCGCTGGCCGGGCTGAGTCTTGTCCTCGGTGGTTGGGACCGCCTATGGACGCCGCTGAACTACCAGAGCGAGCGGGGCCTGCAGATCGAGTCGGTCTTCGCGACCCCGGCGATGTACGAGTGGGGCCACGGCGGCCCGGAGAGCGGCTACGCCATCGACTACACCGAGTGGAAGGCGTACGACATCAGCGGGCCGCTGGTCGAGCCGCTGCTCCTCGCCGCGACGGTCGCCTCCGTGGTCGCCGGGGCGCTCGTCATCGTCTGGTGGGTGCTCGCCTGGCGGCGCCTTCCCCGCGGCGAGAGGACCGAGGAGACGATCGTGTGGCTGGTGCTCGCGACGGTGGCCGCGTTCCTGGTGACCAACAAGGTGCTCAGCCCGCAGTACATGCTCTGGCTGCTCCCCGCCGCCTCCGCCGGGCTGGTCCTGCTCCGCGGCCGGGCGCGCCGTCAGCTCGGGATCTGGTCGATCGTGCTGGTCGTGGTGACCCTGCTGACCCACGAGATCTTCCCGCGGATGTACGGCTACATGCTCACCTTCAACGACATCGGCTCGCCGTGGATCACCGAGGTGCTGGCCTGGCGCAACGGCCTGCTGGTGCTTCTCTTCCTCTACGCCGCGTGGCGCGCTACTCGGTTGCTGGCCGCCCTCCCCGAGCGGGGGCGGCCAGCAACCGAAGGTCAGGAGAGGCAGACCTTGGCGACGTCGCCCTGAGCCGAGTAGATCGTGACCGGCTCCTCGGCGAACACCGGCCGGCAGGCCGCCGCGGTGAGCTCGTGCACGGTGATGCCGTCGTAGAACCCGTGGTCGTCGCAGTTCTCGTAGTTCACGTAGACCTCACCGGGCTCGCCTCCGCCGCGGACGATCCGCAGGATGACGTACGCCGTGACGGGCTGCCCCGCGGCACAGTTCTGCGGCGTGTTGGGACCGGAACGGGCTGGCGCGCTGCGGATCGCCTCCACGAGGCCGGCGGCCTCGGCGCCGGTGATCTCCCGCGAACCGGTCAGCGATGCCGAGGACGGCTCGTACTCGCAGATCGCGATCGAGTCCGGGTCGTCGCCCTCCAGGGGCGAGGTCGCCGGGTCGCTCTTCGGCCGCACCGGATCGCCCTCGGCCAGCGGCGAGGCGGTCTCGCAGCCGTGGGGATCCTTCGCCACGGTCTTCAGAGAACCCTTGATCTCCTGGTTGACCCGCTCGTCGCCGGGACCGGTGAGGATCGTGGCGTACGCGTCCTCGACCTGGACCCGGGTCAGCAGCCAGCCCTCGTGCTCCCAGGAGCCGGTCTGGAGGGTCGCGCCCTTGCCCGGCTTCTCGATCAGGACGTAGGGCTGCCACAGCGCGAACGGCACCTTGCCGAACTGCGGCGGGAAGTCACGGTCCTCGGTCTCGTTGCAGGCGATACTCGGCACCGGCTGGTTGGTGATGTTCGCGACGTACGGAGTCCGCGGCACGGTGTCCCACTGGTCGCCGGGCTTCGCGATGCACTCCGGCAGCGCCGGCGCCGTGGCGTCGGCCCACTCCTGAGGCACCTGGAAAGCGATGTCGTAGCGGACCGCCCAGCGGTTCCCGTCCGCGGGCGCGGGCAGATCGTCGCGGCCGCCGTTGTCGTAGGTGCCTTCGGGGGCCGCTGCATCCTGCTCGGAGAGCGCCTTGGGCGCACCATCGGCACGGTCCTCGGCGCCGGCAGAGTCGCTCGCGGCCGTACTCTCGTCGCCGCTCCCGGCGGTCGGCAGGTTCGCCACCACGCCACCCAGGCCGACGACGGCCAGCACCGCGGCGGCCGCGGCCAGGATCCAGGTGGTCCGTCGGCGTACGGGTGCCTTCTCCTCGGTCTGCTCGGTCTGGTCCGTCTCGTCGGACACGTCTGATGGTCCCGACGAGTCAGATGCCCCGGGGATCGCGAGCTCCCGCGGCTCGAAACCGTCGGCCGCACGGGCCAGGGCGGCCCGGAAGGCCCGCTCCTCGCGCTCGAAGTCACTCATTGTCAACCCCCTCGTTCCCTCTCCGATCAACAGAGCCTTGCTCGTCCAACCGCTGCCTCAGCTTGGCCAGCGCCCGGTGCACATGTGAGCGGGCGGTCGCCTCGGCGCAGTCGAGCACCGTCGCTATCTGCGCGAACGACAGGTCCTCGTAGAACCGGAGGACCACCGCCGCTCGCTGGTTGGACGGGAGCGTCTGCACCAGCTCCCACGCCTCGTCCGCGTCTCGCTCCTCGGGGCCGGGCTCATGGCTGGTCGCCATCGGCTCGACGTCCTCGACCAGCACCAGCCGGCGCCGCTTGCGCCAGCCGCTGATCGACCCGTTGACGATGCTCCTCTTCACGTACGCCTCCGCCGTCCCGGACGCCGCCAGCGACTCCCACCGCGGCAGCGCACGGGCTAGGGCATCCTGCACCAGGTCAGGAGCGTCGGAGTTGTTGCCGGTCACCAGATAGGCGAACCGCTGTAGCGCGGGCCCCCTCGAGGCCACCCAGGCCCCGAAGTCCGGATCCCTCTCCTGCTCTTCGGCATCCACGGACACCTCCTCTGGCACGTTCACACCCCTCCTACGCGAAGTCTGTCGTGTTCGTTGCGTGTAAAGCGGAATTGAGTTGCCCCAAGACGTCCCGGTCCTAAGGTTGGCCGGGTGACCCGTGAAGTAGACGCCCGCACCGACCGCTATGTCGAGGAGCTCTGCGCCCTCGACCCGCTGACCGCGACGTACGTCGGTGTCGCCGGCCACGACGCGGAGCTCCCCGACCTCTCCCCCGACGGGATGCAGGCGGTGGAGGAGCTCAACCGTGCGGCCTACGCCGACGTGGCCGCGATCAAGCCGGTCGACGAGCGTGAGCAGGTCGCCAAGGATGCGTTCCTGGAGCGGGTCGGGCTCGACATCGAGTTCGCCGAGGCGCAGCTGGACCGGAAGTTCGTCTCCGTCATCACCAGCGGCATCCACAACTTGCGCGAGGTCTTCGACCTGATGCCGACCGGCACCGAGGACGACTGGGCCGCGATCGGCGCCCGACTGGCCGGGATGCCGGACGCGGTCGCGGGCTACACCGCGACCCTCCGGGAGGAGGCCGCGGCCGGACGGGTCTCGGCGACGGCTCAGTACGAGAAGGTCGCCGACCAGATCCTGAGCTGGACCGGGCAGAAGGGCGCCGGTGACTTCTTCACCGGTCTGGTCTCACGTACCCCCGAGGCCGTTCCTGCCTCCCTGCGCGCCGAGCTCAAGGTCTCTGCCGCGAAGGCCAACGAGGCGTTCGTCGAGTTCGGGCGCTTCATGACCGCCGACCTGGTCCCCAACGGGCTGCCGAAGGAGGCCGTCGGGCGCGACCACTACCAGCTCTCCTCACGGCGCTACCTGGGCGCCGAGATCGACCTGGAGGAGACGTACGCCTGGGGTTGGGAGGAGCTCAAGCGACTCTCCGACGACATGGAGGCCACCGCCGACCGGATCCTGCCGGGATCGAGCGTCGTCGAGGCGGCCGCCCATCTCGACAAGGACCCCGCGCGGCAGCTGACCTCGACCGACGCGCTCAAGAAGTGGATGCAGACCACCGCCGACCGCGCCATCGCGGAGCTGGCCGACGTGCATTTCGACATTCCCGAGCCGGTCCGGCGGATCGAGTGCATGATCGCGCCGACCACCGACGGCGGGATCTACTACACCGGCCCCTCCGAGGACTTCTCCCGGCCTGGCCGGATGTGGTGGTCGGTGCCCGAGTCGGTCACCTCCTTCGGCACCTGGCGCGAGCTGACCACGGTCTACCACGAGGGCGTCCCGGGCCATCACCTTCAGGTCGCCCAGACCGCCTACCGCGCCGAGCTGCTCAACCGCTGGCAGCGGCTGATGTGCTGGGTCTCGGGCCACGGCGAGGGCTGGGCGCTCTACGCCGAGCGCCTCATGGACGATCTCGGCTATCTCGATGACCCCGGTGACCGTCTCGGCATGCTCGACGGCCAGTCCTTCCGGGCCGCGCGGGTGATCATCGACATCGGCATGCACCTGGAGCTCACGATCCCGGACGACAACCCGTTCGGCTTCCACCCAGGCGAGGTGTGGACGCCCGAGCTCGGCCGCGAGTTCATCGGGCAGCACTGTCTGATGGAGGACGCCTTCCTCGACTTCGAGGTCGCCCGCTACCTCGGCTGGCCGGGCCAGGCCCCGTCCTACAAGGTCGGGGAGCGGATCTGGCTCCAGGCCCGCGAGGACGCCCGGGCTCGTGCTGGCGCCGCGTTCGACATGAAGGCCTTCCACCGCGCCGCGCTCGACCTCGGGTCGCTCGGCCTCGATCCTCTTCGGGCTGCGCTCGGGCGCCTTTAGTTCTGCGGGGTTGGTCAAAAGATTTGGTCTTACACGGGGTGCTGCTTCGTCTGCGCTGCTGTTTCCGCGGGGTTGGGCTGGGCCGCCGACCCGTTCTTTGAGGGTCTTCTCGATCTGGACCGGCGTCAAGGACGCCCTTCGGGCGCCGGCTTCGCTGGCCGCCTCGCGGTCCTGGACTCCGGACCAGATCGAGAAAAGATTTGGCTGGCTATCGGGGCGGCGGCCCGGGTGTGGCCACGGATCACTCACCCACGGCAGGTGACCGCTCCACGCCTAGGCCAGACATGGGGTC
>NZ_JBEZZS010000070.1:0-3126 GCF_040639295.1 Nocardioides sp. NPDC023903
CGACGAGCCGACATCGAGGTGCCAAACCATCCCGTCGATATGGACTCTTGGGGAAGATCAGCCTGTTATCCCCGGGGTACCTTTTATCCGTTGAGTGACCACGCTTCCACATGCCGTGGCCAGATCACTAGTTCCGACTTTCGTCCCTGCTCGACATGTCTGTCTCACAGTCAAGCTCCCTTGTGCACTTACACTCGCCACCTGATTGCCAACCAGGCTGAGGGAACCTTTGAGCGCCTCCGTTACATTTTAGGAGGCAACCGCCCCAGTTAAACTACCCATCAGGCACTGTCCCTGAACCAGATCATGGTCCGAAGTTAGACATCTAGTACGACCAGAGTGGTATTTCAACGTTGACTCCACACACACTGGCGTGTGCGCTTCACAGTCTCCCACCTATCCTACACAAGCCGAACCAAACACCAATACCAAACTATAGTAAAGGTCCCGGGGTCTTTCCGTCCTGCCGCGCGTAACGAGCATCTTTACTCGTAGTGCAATTTCGCCGAGTCCACGGTTGAGACAGCGCCCAAGTCGTTACTCCATTCGTGCAGGTCGGAACTTACCCGACAAGGAATTTCGCTACCTTAGGATGGTTATAGTTACCACCGCCGTTTACTGGGGCTTAAATTCTGAGCTTCGCCGTGAGGCTAACCCGTCCTCTTAACCTTCCAGCACCGGGCAGGAGTCAGTCCGTATACATCGTCTTACAACTTCGCACGGACCTGTGTTTTTAGTAAACAGTCGCTTGGGCCTGGTCTCTGCGGCCCTTCACGCTTCCCCCAGCTAGTGGGTTCACGATCCGGGCCCCCCTTCTCCCGAAGTTACGGGGGCATTTTGCCGAGTTCCTTAACCATGGTTCGCTCGATCGCCTCGGTATTCTCTACCTGATCACCTGAGTCGGTTTGGGGTACGGGCGGCTCATGACTCGCTAGAGGTTTTTCTCGACAGCATAGGATCATCGACTTCGCCTAACGGCTCCCCATCACATCTCAGACATATAGAGCCCGGATTTGCCTAGACTCAGTCCTACCTGCTTGGCCGGCGACAACCATCGCGCCGGTTCGACTACCTTCCTGCGTCACCCCATCACTTGACTACTACACACTTGGGTCCCATGTTCCACACACGCGCCTCACCCCGAAGGGATCGGTCACGCATGCTTCAGATGGTTAGCATCATGCGCCTCATCATGGGCGTCATTTCGCCGGTACGGGAATATCAACCCGTTGTCCATCGACTACGCCTGTCGGCCTCGCCTTAGGTCCCGACTTACCCAGGGCAGATTAGCTTGACCCTGGAACCCTTGATCAATCGGCGGATGTGTTTCTCACACATCATTCGCTACTCATGCCTGCATTCTCACTCGCGTAACCTCCACCGCTGGATCACTCCGCTGCTTCACTGGTTACACGACGCTCCCCTACCCACCCCGGAAAACCGGAGTGCCATAGCTTCGGCGGATAACTTGAGCCCCGCTACATTGTCGGCGCGGAATCACTTGACCAGTGAGCTATTACGCACTCTTTCAAGGGTGGCTGCTTCCAAGCCAACCTCCTGGTTGTCACTGCGACTCCACATCCTTTTCCACTTAGTTATCGCTTAGGGGCCTTAGCTGATGGTCTGGGCTGTTTCCCTCTCGACAATGGAGCTTATCCCCCACTGTCTCACTGCTGCGCTCTCACTTACCGGCATTCGGAGTTTGGCTAACGTCAGTAACCTGGTCGGGCCCATCGGCTATCCAGTGCTCTACCTCCGGCAAGAAACACGCAACGCTGCACCTAAATGCATTTCGGGGAGAACCAGCTATCACGAAGTTTGATTGGCCTTTCACCCCTAACCACAGGTCATCCCCTCCATTTTCAACTGAAGTGGGTTCGGTCCTCCACGCCGTCTTACCGGCGCTTCAACCTGCCCATGGCTAGATCACTTCGCTTCGGGTCTAGAGCGCGCGACTCAATCGCCCTATTAGGACTCGCTTTCGCTACGGCTTCCCCACACGGGTTAACCTTGCCACACACCGCTAACTCGCAGGCTCATTCTTCAAAAGGCACGCCATCACCCCCACTGCCAAAAGGCCGGCCGGGCTCTGACGGATTGTAGGCACACGGTTTCAGGTACTATTTCACTCCCCGCCAGGGGTACTTTTCACCTTTCCCTCACGGTACTGGTCCGCTATCGGTCATCAAGAAGTATTTAGGCTTAGCGGGTGGTCCCGCCAGATTCACACGACATTCCACGAGTGCCGTCCTACTTGGGAAGTACATCAACCCAGCCAAACACATACGATTACGGGGCTATCACCCGCTACGGCCCAGCTTCCCAACTGGTTCACCTTCATGCTTGGTTTCTTACTGAGCTCACCGCCGGCAGACGATGAAAGACATATCCCACAACCCCGACTACCCAACAACTGCCGTCTATCACAGGTAACCGGTTTGGCCTCATCCGATTTCGCTCGCCACTACTCTCGGAATCACTATTGTTTTCTCTTCCTACGGGTACTGAGATGTTTCACTTCCCCGCGTTCCCTCCACACGCCCTATAGATTCAGGCGCAGGTAACACGACATGACTCGTGCTGGGTTTCCCCATTCGGACACCCCCGGATCAACGCTCGGTTGCCAACTCCCCAGGGCTTATCGCAGGCTCCAACGTCCTTCTTCGGCTCTTGATGCCAAGGCATCCACCATGTGCCCTTCATAGCTTATCTCTCACAAACACTCAACAAAAACAACAAACCAACAACCACACACATGCATCACACACACATGCAATCATCGAGCTTGTCTGCGCTACGAAGACCACGCACACACCAACACCCCAACCACCAGGAGACCTAACAGGTCAACCCAAAGGCTGAAGCGCCTACAAGGTGTGTGCATTCTTATTAAACAAGATGCTCGCGTCCACTATCCAACTATCAACTCCAACACCTCTCGGTGCCGGCCAGCCCGCACAACCCCATCCGGTGCTCATACCGAGCTCCTTCAGGCGAAGGGGGCAGAGAGACAACCACTCAACTATGTTGTGTGATTCCTCAGGGCCCAACAGTGTGTCAGGACCAGACCAGGTCCAGGAGGCTTCAGGTTCCACGCCCCTTCCCGAAGGAAGGAACAGTACTGAG
>NZ_JBEZZS010000071.1:0-4861 GCF_040639295.1 Nocardioides sp. NPDC023903
AAGTTGGAACCCTTGCCTCACCGAAACCCCGACGAGAAGTTGCGGGTAAAAGTGTGTGCGTGTGTTCTTTGAGAACTCAATAGTGTGTCGATGAATGTCAGTGCCAATAATAATTATTGGTTCCAATCCTTCATGTACCCCCCGGTCGTGGAGGTTGGACATTTGAACAACAGCGAATCTTTTTGCTGGTGTTCGGTTTTGCTAGGTTTTCGGACTCTAGTTAGATAATTTTGATTGCACCTTCGGGTGTTTTCGAGAGTCTTCAACGGAGAGTTTGATTCTGGCTCAGGACGAACGCTAGCGGCGTGCTTAACACATGCAAGTCGAGCGGTAAGGCCCTTCGGGGTACACGAGCGGCGAACGGGTGAGTAACACGTGGGTGATCTGCCTTGCACTTCGGGATAAGCCTGGGAAACTGGGTCTAATACCGGATATGACCACGGAATGCATGTTCTGTGGTGGAAAGATTTATCGGTGCGAGATGGGCCCGCGGCCTATCAGCTTGTTGGTGAGGTAACGGCTCACCAAGGCGACGACGGGTAGCCGACCTGAGAGGGTGACCGGCCACACTGGGACTGAGACACGGCCCAGACTCCTACGGGAGGCAGCAGTGGGGAATATTGCACAATGGGCGCAAGCCTGATGCAGCGACGCCGCGTGCGGGATGACGGCCTTCGGGTTGTAAACCGCTTTTGACAGGGACGAAGCGCAAGTGACTGTACCTGTAGAATAAGGACCGGCCAACTACGTGCCAGCAGCCGCGGTAATACGTAGGGTCCGAGCGTTGTCCGGAATTACTGGGCGTAAAGAGCTTGTAGGCGGTTCGTCGCGTCGTTTGTGAAAACTTGGGGCTCAACCTTAAGCTTGCAGGCGATACGGGCGGACTAGAGTACTTCAGGGGAGACTGGAATTCCTGGTGTAGCGGTGAAATGCGCAGATATCAGGAGGAACACCGGTGGCGAAGGCGGGTCTCTGGGAAGTAACTGACGCTGAGAAGCGAAAGCATGGGTAGCAAACAGGATTAGATACCCTGGTAGTCCATGCCGTAAACGGTGGGTACTAGGTGTGGGGCTCCTTCCACGGACTCCGTGCCGTAGCTAACGCATTAAGTACCCCGCCTGGGGAGTACGGCCGCAAGGCTAAAACTCAAAGAAATTGACGGGGGCCCGCACAAGCGGCGGAGCATGTGGATTAATTCGATGCAACGCGAAGAACCTTACCTGGGTTTGACATACACCGGAAACCTGCAGAGATGTAGGCCCCCTTGTGGTCGGTGTACAGGTGGTGCATGGCTGTCGTCAGCTCGTGTCGTGAGATGTTGGGTTAAGTCCCGCAACGAGCGCAACCCTTATCTTATGTTGCCAGCGCGTAATGGCGGGGACTCGTGAGAGACTGCCGGGGTCAACTCGGAGGAAGGTGGGGACGACGTCAAGTCATCATGCCCCTTATGTCCAGGGCTTCACACATGCTACAATGGCCGGTACAGAGGGCTGCGATACCGCGAGGTGGAGCGAATCCCTTAAAGCCGGTCTCAGTTCGGATCGGGGTCTGCAACTCGACCCCGTGAAGTTGGAGTCGCTAGTAATCGCAGATCAGCAACGCTGCGGTGAATACGTTCCCGGGCCTTGTACACACCGCCCGTCACGTCATGAAAGTCGGTAACACCCGAAGCCGGTGGCCTAACCCCTTGTGGGAGGGAGCCGTCGAAGGTGGGATCGGCGATTGGGACGAAGTCGTAACAAGGTAGCCGTACCGGAAGGTGCGGCTGGATCACCTCCTTTCTAAGGAGCACATCTACACAAACACTCTCGAATAGTCGAGAGTGGTTGTGTCAGAGACCGTTTAGTTCCCTTTCGTGGAACTGCGGACGCTCATGGGTGGAACGCTGACAAACTCATCGCACTCGGTGGAAGCAATGTCTTTCACCGCGGTGATATACCGACACACTATTGGGTCCTGAAAGAACACGCGAAAGTGTTTTTTCATGGCAAAACAAACGATCCGCTCGGATCTTCGAGACATTGCCGGCCGTAAGGCTGAGTCAATCTCGGAACATGTTCTCGAGCGGGTGTGTTGTTTGAGAACTGCACAGTGGACGCGAGCATCTTTGTTAGTAAGTGTTTAAGAGCGTACGGTGGATGCCTTGGCACCAGGAGCCGATGAAGGACGTAGGAGGCTGCGATAAGCCTCGGGGAGCTGTCAACCGAGCTGAGATCCGAGGATTTCCGAATGGGGAAACCCAGCACGAGTGATGTCGTGTTACCCGCATCTGAATATATAGGGTGTGTGGAGGGAACGTGGGGAAGTGAAACATCTCAGTACCCACAGGAAGAGAAAACAACAGTGATTCCGTGAGTAGTGGCGAGCGAAAGCGGATGAGGCTAAACCAGTTAGATGTGATAGACGGCAGTCGTTGTCTAGCTGGGGTAGTGGGATCATTCTTCTCAACTCTGCCGAGTTGAGCAACAGTAAGAAACCAAGTGGTTAGTTGAAGTGGTCTGGAACGGCCTGCCATAGACGGTGATAGTCCGGTAAACGAAAACTTCTTGGCTGTTGTGGATGTCTCCCGAGTAGCAGCGGGCCCGTGAAATCTGCTGTGAATCTGCCGGGACCACCCGGTAAGCCTGAATACTCCCTGGTGACCGATAGCGGACTAGTACCGTGAGGGAAAGGTGAAAAGTACCCCGGGAGGGGAGTGAAATAGTACCTGAAACCGTGCGCTTACAATCCGTCAAAGCCTTCGCACTCTTGAGTGTGTGGGGTGATGGCGTGCCTTTTGAAGAATGAGCCTGCGAGTCATCGGTGTGTGGCGAGGTTAACCCGTCGAGGGGTAGCCGTAGCGAAAGCGAGTCTGAATAGGGCGAACATAGTCGCACATTATGGACCCGAAGCGGAGTGATCTACCCATGGCCAGGGTGAAGCGACGGTAAGACGTCGTGGAGGCCCGAACCCACTTAGGTTGAAAACTGAGGGGATGAGCTGTGGGTAGGGGTGAAAGGCCAATCAAACTCCGTGATAGCTGGTTCTCCCCGAAATGCATTTAGGTGCAGCGTCACGTGTTTCACATCGGAGGTAGAGCTACTGGATGGCCTAGGGGGCCCACAAGCTTACCGAAGTCAGCCAAACTCCGAATGCCGGTGTGTGAGAGCGTGGCAGTGAGACTGCGGGGGATAAGCTTCGTAGTCGAGAGGGAAACAGCCCAGATCGCCGGCTAAGGCCCCTAAGCGTGTACTAAGTGGAAAAGGATGTGGGGTCGCTTAGACAACCAGGAGGTTGGCTTAGAAGCAGCCACCCTTGAAAGAGTGCGTAATAGCTCACTGGTCAAGTGATCCTGCGCCGACAATGTAGCGGGGCTCAAGTACACCGCCGAAGCCGCGGCATTCACACAATAGCCCGTCTGTTTCTTCGGGAACAGGCCAGGTGTGTGGATGGGTAGGGGAGCGTCCTGTGGCCGTGGAAGCAGCAGTGTGAACTAGCTGTGGAGGCCACGGGAGTGAGAATGCAGGCATGAGTAGCGAAAGACGAGTGAGAAACTCGTCCGCCGAATGACCAAGGGTTCCTGGGCCAGGTTAATCCGCCCAGGGTGAGTCGGGACCTAAGGCGAGGCCGACAGGCGTAGTCGATGGACAACGGGTTGATATTCCCGTACCCGTGTATCCGCGCCCAATGCTGAATCAGTTGTGCTAAGTATCCAAATGTTGTCTTACCGAGCCTTCGGGCGAGGGGGATGACGGCTGCATACGACCCTGGCTGTAGTAGGTAAGCGATGGGGTGACGCAGGAAGGTAGCTGGGCCAGGTGATGGAATACCTGGTGTAAGCGTGTAGGGCGTTGTGTAGGCAAATCCGCACAGCATATAGCCTGAGACGTGATGCGTACCCGTTGAGGGGAATTCAGTGATCCTATGCTGCCGAGAAAAGCCTCTAGCGAGCTGGTACACGGCCCGTACCCCAAACCGACACAGGTGGTCAGGTAGAGAATACTAAGGCGATCGAGAGAACTGTGGTTAAGGAACTCGGCAAAATGCCCCCGTAACTTCGGGAGAAGGGGGACCACATCTGGTGAACGGATTTACTCCGGGAGCTGGGTGGGGTCGCAGAGACCAGAGAGAAGCGACTGTTTACTAAAAACACAGGTCCGTGCGAAGTCGTAAGACGATGTATACGGACTGACGCCTGCCCGGTGCCGGAAGGTTAAGAGGACCGGTTAGCCTGTAAGGGCGAAGCTGAGAATTTAAGCCCCGGTAAACGGCGGTGGTAACTATAACCATCCTAAGGTAGCGAAATTCCTTGTCGGGTAAGTTCCGACCTGCACGAATGGCGTAACGACTTCTCTGCTGTCTCAACCACAGACTCGGCGAAATTGCATTACGAGTAAAGATGCTCGTTACGCGCGGCAGGACGAAAAGACCCCGGGACCTTCACTATAGCTTGGTATTGGTGTTCGGTACGGTTTGTGTAGGATAGGTGGGAGACTGTGAAGCTCGGACGCTAGTTCGGGTGGAGTCGTCGTTGAAATACCACTCTGATCGTATTGGACTTCTAACCTCGGACCATGATCTGGTTCAGGGACAGTGCCTGGTGGGTAGTTTAACTGGGGCGGTTGCCTCCCAAAATGTAACGGAGGCGCCCAAAGGTTCCCTCAGCCTGGTTGGCAATCAGGTGTTGAGTGCAAGTGCACAAGGGAGCTTGACTGTGAGACTGACAGGTCGAGCAGGGACGAAAGTCGGGACTAGTGATCCGGCACCGGCAAGTGGAAGCGGTGTCGCTCAACGGATAAAAGGTACCCCGGGGATAACAGGCTGATCTTCCCCAAGAGTCCATATCGACGGGATGGTTTGGCACCTCGATGTCGGCTCGTCG
>NZ_JBEZZS010000072.1:0-4794 GCF_040639295.1 Nocardioides sp. NPDC023903
AGGTCGTCGACTCTTCATCGTGCTCGGTGGCCTGGTGCTGTGGCTCGGCAGGCGCGCCCGTGGCCGATCCCTGCGGACCGTGCTGGTTCCGACCCGGTTAACCGGGTATTCCTACGACTCCTACACAGGCGTTACGACTCAGCAGCCACACACAGCAGGCTCACGCCCGTGCTCGCACAGCTCGGCGAGCTCGGCATCGATATCGGCACCCGGCTCCGCGACAGAACCATCAGCAGACTCCTCGTCGGACTCGCCGTAGCCCTCTGCCCGAGCCGGCAGCAGGACGGCCATCACGACCACGATCAGAGCCAGCGCGGCGCTGACCATGAACGCGGCCTGCAGCCCGCTCACCTGGGCCGCGATGGCACCGACCTCGTCGATGACCTGGTCGCTGCGTACGGACATCACGGTGACCGCCAGGGCGGTGCCGAAGGCGGCCGCGACCTGCTGGAGCGTGCCCAGGATCGAGGAGCCGTGGGAGTAGAGGTGCGACGGCAGCGAGCCCAGGCCGAGCGTGAAGACCGGGGTGAAGGCCGCCGCCAGGCTGACCATCAGAACCAGGTGCAGCACCAGCACGAGCAGGTAGGGCGTGGTCAGCGAGATCTGCGAGAGCCCGGCGAGAGCGACCACGATGCCGACGGAGCCAGGGATCACGAGCACCCGGCCACCGTACGTGTCGAAGATCCGTCCCACGGTCGGCCCGAGCAGACCCATGGCCAGGCCACCCGGCATGACCAGCAGACCGGTCATCAGCGGGGACAGGCCGCGCACGGTCTGCAGGTAGAGCGGCAGCAGGATCATCGAGCCCATCATCGCCAGGAACGCGATCGCCATCAGCACGAGCGCCTTGGTGAAGGTGGAGTGCAGGAACGCGCGCAGGTCCAGCAACGGCGTGCCGACCCGCTGCAGGTGGAGCTGACGGAACACGAACCCGACGATCAGCACCGCACCGAAGGCGGCGATCACCACGGGACGCCCGACCTCACCTTCCGCGAAGCGGCTCAGCCCGTAGACGAGAGACCCGAACCCGAGTGCGGCGATCACCACGGACGCCCAGTCCACGGTCGACTCGGAGGTCTCGCCCACGTTCTCCAGCCGGCGCAGCCCGGACCAGGCGACCCCGATGGCGATCGGCAGGACCAACAGGAAGAGCAGTCGCCACGAGCCGAAGCCCAGGATCAGCCCGGACACGGTCGGGCCGAGCGCCGGCGCGACCGAGATCGCCATGGTGACGTTGCCCATCACCCGGCCGCGGTCGTTCTCGTCGACCACCGTCATCAGCGTGGTCATCAGCAGCGGCATCATCACCGCGGTGCCGGCAGCCTGGATGACCCGGCCGGCGAGCAGGATCCCGAAGACCGGCGCGATCGCCGAGATCAGGGTGCCGGCGATGAAGACGCCCATCGCCGTGGCGTACGCGGTCCTGGTCGTCACCCGCTGCAGGAACCAGCCGGTCACCGGGATGACCGACGCCATGGTCAGCATGAACGCGGTCGAGACCCACTGAGCGGCATGCTCGGTGACCCCGAAGCTGTTCATCAGGTTCGGGATCGCGTTGAGCATGATCGTCTCGTTGAGGATCACCACGAAGGTGGCCAGCACGAGCAGGGTGATGACGGCAGGCGTACGCCGCTTCTCACCGTCTTGTGGACGATGCGATGTTGTGACGGCAGCAGTCATGACATGTTCCTCGGGTCGTACGCAGGGGCCCGGTGCCGCCCGCTCTATACATAGATCGAACGGGCGGGGCCGATTTCGACATCACGCCACGAGAAACTTTTCGAGCCCCCCGGCAGTGACACTCAATGGTCCCTTGTTGAACCGGGGAGAGTCGAACGATATTCCGTACGTCACACGGCCGGCGTCACAGGTTGAAGACGACCTTCCCGAAGAGATCGCCGGCGTGCATCGCCTCGAAGCCGGCCTTGGCCTCGGTCAACGGCATGGTGCGGTCGATCAGCGGGCGGGTGCCGGTGGCCTCGAGCAGCGAGACCAGGCTGGCCAGCTCGTTGCGGGTGCCCATCGTCGAGCCGATGACCTTCAGCTGCAGGAAGAAGATGTTGGTCAGCATCGCGTCGTCGAGGTTCGCCCCGGACGTGGTGCCGCTGATGATGATCGACCCGCCCGGACGCAGCGAGCGCACCGAGTGCTTCCAGGTCGCCCGCCCGACGGTCTCGATCACCGCGTCGACCTTGACCGGCAGCCGCTCGCCCGACGGCAGCGCTTCGTGGGCACCGAGCTCGAGGGCCCGCTTCTGCTTCGCCTCGTCACGCGAGGTCGCGTAGACCTTGAGGCCGGCTGCCCGCGCGAGCGTGATCGCCGCGGTCGCCACTCCCCCGCCGGCGCCCTGCACCAGCACCGAGTCGCCGGCCTTGAGCCCGCCCTGGGTGAACAGCATCCGATAGGCCGTCAGCCATGCCGTGGGCAGGCAGGCGGCCTCCTCGAACGACATCCCGGCGGGCTTCGGCACGACGTTGCGCCGCGGCACGATCACCTTCTCGGCGAAGGTGCCCTGGTGACGCTCGGAGAGCAGCGACCGCTTCGGGTCGAGGGTCTCGTCGCCGGTCCAGTCGGGCGAGGAGATCACCGAGTGGACCACGACCTCGTTGCCGTCCTCGTCGAGGCCGGCCGCGTCGCAGCCGAGGATCATCGGCAGCGCCTCGGCCTTGAGCCCGACCCCCTGCAGGGACCACAGGTCGTGGTGGTTGAGCGAGGCCGCCTTGACGGTGACCGTCGTCCACCCGTCCGGAGCGACAGGGTCGGGCCGCTCCCCCAGCACGAGGCCGGAGATCGGATCGTCGGATGAGAACTTCTCGGCGTACGCAGCGAACATGCGCCCGACCCTACCGACCTGGGCGGTTCCTCGATCAAGGTGTGCAGATCGCGGAACGCTCAGGCGCGAGCGACCCCGTCAGCCCGAGCAGCGTCGGCGACCGCGGCAGCGACGGCGGGGCCGACGCGGGGGTCGAACGGCTCCGGGATGATCTTCGTCTCGGAGAGCTCGTCGCCGACCAGAGCGGCCAGCGCCTGCGCGGCGGCGAGCTTCATGCCCTCGGTGATCGAGGAGGCGTGCACGTCGATCGCACCCCGGAAGATGCCGGGGAAGGCGAGGACGTTGTTGATCTGGTTGGGGAAGTCCGAGCGCCCGGTGGCGACGATGCTGGCGTACTTGTGCGCCACGTCGGGGTGGATCTCGGGGTTCGGGTTGGCCATCGCGAAGACGATCCCCTGCGGGGCCATGGTCGCGACGAGCTCCTCGGGGACGGTGCCGCCGGAGACACCGACGTAGACGTCGGCGCCGGCCAGCGCGTCGGCCAGCGAGCCCGAGCGACCGGTCACGTCCGCGGTCACCTCGGCGATCGCCTTCTTCGACGCGGTCAGGTCCGAGCGGGTGGAGGAGATGACGCCCTTGCGGTCGAGCAGCGCGAGGTCCTTGATGCCGAACTCGAGCAGGATCTTGGCGACCGCGACACCGGCAGCACCGGCACCCGAGATGACCACGCGGGTCGACTCCGGGTTGCGGCCGGTCAGCTTCAGCGCGTTCATCAGCGCGGCGAGGGTGACCACGGCGGTGCCGTGCTGGTCGTCGTGGAAGACCGGGATGTCGAGCGCCTCCTTGAGGCGGTCCTCGATCTCGAAGCAGCGCGGCGCGGAGATGTCCTCGAGGTTGATCCCGCCGAAGCTCGGCGCCATCCGGATGACCGTCTCGACGATCTCGTCCACGTCGGTGGTGTCCAGGCAGATCGGGATCGAGTCGACGCCGCCGAACTCCTTGAACAGCACCGCCTTGCCCTCCATCACCGGCATCGCGGCGGCCGGGCCGATGTCACCGAGGCCGAGCACCGCGGTGCCGTCGGTGACGACCGCGACGGTGTTGGGCACCCAGGTGTAGGTGTGGGCCAGCTCGGGATTCTCGGCGATCGCGGTGCAGACCCGCGCGACACCGGGGGTGTAGGCCATCGACAGCGAGGCCTTGTCGGAGACCGATGCTGTCGCCGCGATCGCCATCTTGCCGCCGCGGTGAAGCTCGAACACCGGGTCGCCGTCATAGGCGGTGGTCTCGGTGGACAGGGTGGACTCGGTCATTGGGGGCCTCCAGAAAACTACGGACTCGGACGTCGGGCGGTCGAACGCGAGCCGAGGGGTGGAGCCGCGCAAGGCGCCATCTACAGGGATGTGATGCCCGGATGGCGAAAAGTTTCCCACAGGCTACCGGAGGAAGCGGTTGATGTTTCCTACAAGGTGACGAAGCCCTCATCTGGAGCCCTCATCCAGAGATCTGCCCCAGGATGCGCGGGCGCGGCCAGAGTCGAGCGACAACCACGCCGATCATGTCGGCGTCCGCGACAGGCCCGCGGTGACGGGAGTCGATCACCCCGGGAGCGGCCGGATTGTCGGAGAGCAGCCACCACCCGGGACGCCCGGATGCGGTCGTACGCCGCTCCACCGCCCGCTTCACCACGACCGCCCCGTCGGCGAGCCGCGCGACGACCACGCACCCGGGCGCCGGCGTACGTCCGTAGGAGACCCACAACCGGTCCCCCGCCCACAGCGTCGGCTCCATCGAGACCCCTACGACCTTCGCCATCCCCCAGCTGTGTCGGGGTGCCCTGGCCGCGCTGTCTTCCATGCGGAGTAGTGTCGCAATCCGTAGGACACATGAACACTCTTTGAGAGGACCCGCATGTTCGCGCGACTTTTCGCTCCCACCATCGAGGTCTCGGCCCACTGCGACCTGCCCTGCGGCGTCTACGACCCCGCCCAGGCCCGCATCGAGGCCGAGTCCGTCAAGGC
>NZ_JBEZZS010000073.1:0-4097 GCF_040639295.1 Nocardioides sp. NPDC023903
ATCGCCCGGGTAGCCGCCGAGATCTATCTGATCGTCGTCGTGGTCCGGGACTACTCGCCCTATCAGAACGACCGGATAGTCCTACGAACAGCGTGTTACATCAGGGGCGACGCAACTCAGACGAACAGCAGAGGTACGCCGACGAGCAGCCCCCACACCAGTGTGGCCAGACCGGTCTGCTGGAGGACGGGGATCAGGCGGGGGCCGAGGTTGGTGCGGTCGAGGATGGTGCGTACGCCCTGAGCGGCGACGGCGATGAACCCGAGACCGAGCAGCGCCCACCAGGACGTCGTCAGGGCCACGAGCACGACGGAGACGGCGGCGACGGCCACGAGGGCGACGTAGAGCCAGCGGGTGCGCGCGTCGCCGAGACGTACGGCGAGGGTGATCTTTCCCGACTCGGTGTCGCCGGGGATGTCGCGGAGGTTGTTGGCGACGAGGAGGGCAGAGGTGATCGCGCCGATCCCGACACCTGCCCACAGCGCGCCCCACTCCCAGCTCTGCGTCTGGACGTACGTCGTGCCGATGACCGCGACGAGCCCGAAGAAGACGAAGACCATGACCTCGCCGAGGCCGGCGTAGCCGTAGGGGCGCGAGCCTCCGGTGTAGTACCAGGCCGCGATCATGCAGACCAGGCCCACGAGGATCAGCCACCAGGCGGAGGTCAGCGCCAGCACCAGGCCCTCGACCGCGGCGATCCCGAAGGCGATGAACGCGGCGCGCTTGACCGAGGACGGCGTCGCGAGGCCCGAGCCGGTCAGCCGCAGCGGGCCCACGCGGTCGTCGTCGGTCCCCCGGATGCCGTCGGAGTAGTCGTTGGCGTAGTTGACCGCCACCTGCAGCGCCAGCGCCACCACGAGAGCGAGCAGCGCCTTCCACCAGACCAACCCACCGGCGTACGCAGCCACCCCGGTGCCGGCGATGACCGGCGCGAGCGCCGCGGGGAGGGTGCGAGGACGGGCTCCCTGGAGCCACTGAGCGGAGTTTGCCACCCCGCTATTCAACACCGACGGCTCGTTGCAGGTGCCGCGGGGATGTAACACGTCGTTCGTAGGACTACTCGCCCTATTAGAACGACCGGATAGTCCTACGAACAGCGTGTTACACGAACTCACGCCAACCCCGAAAACCCAGCGACCCCTGCCCGGGGGGAGGCAGGGGTCGCGGGGTGGGGGTGTGGGGGATGGATCAGGTCTTCGGAGGATCGTTGGAGTCGACGCTGAGCTCGGCCTCCATGGCCTCGATCTCCTCGGCCAGCTTGTCGGGCGGCGGAGCGCTGGGCTCGGCAGCCTCGGCACCGGCACCACCAGACCCGGCGGTGCGTCGCTTGTTCCACACGTCGAAGGCGACGGCGAGCAGGAGCACGAGGCCCTTGATGGCCTGCTGCCAGTCGATGGAGACACCGAGCAGCGACATGCCGTTGTTGAGGACACCCATGACGAGACCACCGATGATCGCCCCGACGACGGTGCCGACACCACCGGTGACGGCCGCGCCACCGATGAACGCGGCGGCGATCGCATCGAGCTCGAAGTTGACGCCGGCCTTGGGGTTGGCCGCGGTCAGGCGGGCGGTCGTGACCAGGCCCGCAAGACCCGACAGCAGACCCATGTTCATCATGACCAGGAAGTCGACCCGCTTGGTGTTGACGCCGGACATCGTCGCCGCGTCGACGTTGCCGCCGATCGCGTAGACGTGCCGGCCGAAGACGGTCTTGTTCATGATGAACGTGTAGACCACGATCAGCCCGGCCAGGATCAGGCCGACGATCGGCAGGCCGCGCGCGTCGGCGAGCAGGTAGGCGAAGTACATGATCACGATCGTCAGCAGCGCCAGCTTCACCACGAAGAGCGGGAAGGGCAGGACGTCGAAGTTGTACGCCGCCTGGGCGTTACGGCGACGCACCTCGAGGAAGATCAGCACAGCGACGGCGGCCACGGCGATGAGAAGCGTCAGGTTGTGGAACCCGGTGTCCGGCCCGATCTCGGGCAGGAAGCCGTTGCCGATGGCCTTGAACTCCTCGGGCAGACCACCGACGGTCGCGCCCTTGAGCACCACCAGGGTCAGACCGCGGAAGAGCAGCATCGAGGCCAACGTGACGATGAACGCCGGGATCCCGACGTACGCCACCCAGAAGCCGTGCCAGGCGCCGATCGCGGTGCCGAGCAGCAGGCCCAGGAAGACAGCGACCCACCACGGGAAGTCGTACTGGGTCATCATGATCGCCGCGGCGGCGCCGACGAAGGCGGCCACAGAGCCGACCGAGAGGTCGATGTGGCGCGCCACGATCACGATCACCATGCCGATGGCCAGGATCAGGATCTGGGCGTTCTGGACAACCAGGTTCGAGACGTTGAGCGGCTTGAGCAGCACGCCCTCGGTCGAGATCTGGAAGAGGATGACGATCGCCGCCAGAGCGATGATCATCCCGTACTGGCGGACGTTCCCGCGCAGCGTGTTGAGCAGGGCATTCATCGGGGGTTACTTCCTCGCGTCCGCGGTCATGTAGCGCATCAGGGACTCCTGGGTGGCCTCTGAGCGGTCGAACTCATGGGTGATCACGCCCTCGGCGAGCGTGTAGATGCGATCACACAGACCGAGCAGCTCAGGCAGCTCGGAGGAGATCACCAGTACGCCGCGACCGCTGCGGGCGAGCTCCTGGATGATCCCGTAGATCTCGTACTTGGCGCCGACGTCGATGCCTCGGGTCGGCTCGTCGAGGATCAGCAGCTTCGGGTCGGTGTACATCCACTTGGACAGCACCACCTTCTGCTGGTTGCCGCCGGAGAGCTTCCCGACCCCAGCGGTGATCGAAGGCGCCTTGATGTTGAGGTTCTTGCGGTAGCCCTCGGCGACCACGACCTCCTTGTGCTCGTCGACGACGAGCCCGGAGCGCAGCTTCTTCAGCGCCGCAGCGGTGACCGAGGTCTTGATGTCGTCGATGAGGTTGAGCCCGAGGCCCTTGCGGTCCTCACTGACGTACGCGATGCCGGCATCGATCGCCTGGGTGACCGTGTTGAGCTGCAGCTCCTCGCCGTCCAGCACCAGCGAGCCTGAGGTCCGCGAGCCGTAGGAGCGTCCGAAGATCGACCGCGCGAGCTCCGTACGTCCGGCCCCCATCATCCCCGCGATGCCGACGATCTCGCCGGCGCGCACGGACAGGTTGGCCTGGCGGATGACCTCACGGTGGCTGTCCTGCGGGTGCATGACGGTCCAGTCGCGCACCTGGAAGAGGATGTCGCCGATGGAGGGGGTGTGATCGGGGAAGCGGTTCTCGAGGTCGCGGCCGACCATCCCGCGGATGATCCGGTCCTCGTCCACGCCACCGGCGGCGACGGACAGGGTCTCGATGCTCTGGCCGTCACGGATGATCGTGATCTCGTCGGCGATCTGCTCGATCTCGTTCAGCTTGTGGCTGATCATGATCGAGGTGATCCCCTTCTCCTTCAGCCCCTTCAGGAGCGCGAGGAGGTGCTGGGAGTCGTCGTCGTTCAGCGCGGCGGTCGGCTCGTCGAGGATGAGCAGCTTGACCTCCTTCGAGAGCGCCTTGGCGATCTCGACCAGCTGCTGCTTGCCGATGCCGAGGTTCTTCACCGGCGTCAGCGGGTTCTCCCGCAGGCCGACCCGCGCGAGCAGGTCGATGGCCTCGCGGTTGGCGCGGCCCCAGTCGATGATGCCGCGCTTGGCGGTCTCGTTGCCGAGGAAGATGTTCTCCGCGATCGAGAGCTCGGGGATGAGGGCGAGCTCCTGGTGGATGATCACGATGCCGGCGGCTTCGCTCTGCCGGATGTTGGCGAACTTCGCGGTCTCGCCCTCGAAGACGATGTCGCCGCTGTAGGTGCCGTGGGGGTAGACCCCGCTGAGCACCTTCATCAGGGTGCTCTTGCCCGCGCCGTTCTCTCCGCAGATCGCGTGGATGTCACCGCGGTTGACGACGAGGTTGACGTCGGCGAGCGCCTTGACGCCGGGGAACTCCTTGGTGATGCCGCGCATCTCCAGGATCGGTGAGGTCATGTGTGTCCTGCTATCTGGCCAGGTGCCGGCGTGGGCCCGGTCCGGAGTTCAACAAGGTGCAGCTGGGTACGTTCCCGCACGTC
>NZ_JBEZZS010000074.1:0-3706 GCF_040639295.1 Nocardioides sp. NPDC023903
GGCCGGCGCCGCCCGCCGCGTCGCCCGCGCCTTCCCTCTCGTCGGCCGAGTCGGCACTGATGTGCCAACTCGGCCGACGGGGGTGACTTCTCCGCGCTTCGCGCGGTTACTCCCTCGCTCGGCGCGAGCGGACGAGCAAGCTCGCCGCTCGACCTCGCTCCGGTCGTCTCGGCTAGATCTGCCACCAGGCGGTGGTGTCTGCGGGGAGTTCCGCGGAGCCGTCGGTGATGGGCACGGGGCCCGAGGAGGAGAGGAGTACGCGGCCGGGGGCGGTGATGCGTACCGGCTCCTTGGTGGTGTTGACCGTGCAGGCGAAGCCGTCACGCTCGAACCAGAGGACCCCGGCGGGGGCCTCGTCGTGCCAAGTCACCGCGTCGCCGGCACCGAGACCGGGGACCTCGCGGCGGGTGCGGATGGCGGAGCGGTAGAGCTCGAGGGTCGAACCCTCGACACCCGTCTGGGCCTCGACGCTCAGCTCGCCCCATTCCGACGGCTGCGGCAGCCACGAGCCACCGTCGCCGAAGCCGTAGGAGGAGCCCGACCGGGTCCACGGCAGCGGCACCCGGCAGCCGTCGCGGAAGCCGTCCTGGCCGTTGGCGCGGTGGAACGAGGGGTCCTGACGGACCTCGTCGGGCAAGTCGGTGACGTCGGGCAGGCCGAGCTCCTCGCCCTGGTAGACGTACGCCGATCCCGGAAGCGCGAGCATCAGCAAGGTGGCCGCGCGAGCCCGCCGGAGCCCGAGCTCACGATCGCCCGGCGTTCGGATCTGGGTCCCCGATCCCGGCGGGTTCGCGAACCGGGTGGCGTGCCGGGTGACGTCGTGGTTGGACAGCACCCAGGTCGCCGGAGCGCCGACCGGGCGCATCGCGTCCAGGGAGCTGTCGATGACCTTGCGCAGCGCCGCGGCATCCCAGGCCGTGTCGAGATACTCGAAGTTGAAGGCCTGGTGCAGCTCGTCAGGACGTACGTAGTTTGCCGACCGCGCCACCGTAGGCGTCCACGCCTCGGCGACGAAGATCCGGTCGGGATAGTCGGCCAGCACGCGCCGCCACGAGCGGTAGATCTCGTGTACGCCGTCCTGGTCGAAGAAGGGCATCACGTCGTTGCCGAGCAGGTGGAGCTGGTCGGCGTGGCCGATGGACGGCAGGCCCTCGGCCTTGACCAGGCCGTGGGCGACGTCGATGCGGAACCCGTCGATGCCGAGGTCGAGCCAGAAGCGCAGGATGTCCAGGAACTCCGCGTGCACCTCGGGGGAGTTCCAGTTGAAGTCGGGCTGCTCGGGGGCGAAGAGGTGGAGGTACCACTCGCCGTCGGGCACCCGGGTCCAGGCGGGACCGCCGAAGATGGAGTCCCAGTCGTTGGGCGGCTCCTCGCCGTTCTCACCGCGTCCGGGCAGGAAGTGGTAGCGCGACCGCATCGGCGACCCGGGACCTTCCGCCAACGCCTGCTGGAACCACACGTGTTCCGAGGACGAGTGGTTGGGGACGATGTCGGCGATGAGCTTGAGCCCGAGCTCGTGTGCCGAGGAGATCAGCGCGCGAGCGTCGTCCAACGTCCCGTAGCGCTGGTCAACCGCCCGGTAATCGGACACGTCATAGCCCCCGTCGGCCTGCGGCGAGGCGTAGAACGGGCTCAGCCAGACCGCATCCACCCCCAGGTCGCGGAGGTAGGGGAGTCGGGACCGGATCCCGGGAAGGTCACCGGTGCCGTCGCCATCGCTGTCGGCGAAGCTGCGGGGGTAGACCTGGTAGATGACGGCATCACGCCACCACTCGGAGGACATCAACAGATTACCTTTCAGCCCTTGACGCCGCCGGCGGTCAGACCGGTGACGACGTGTCGTTGGACGAGATAGAAGAAAACGGTGACGGGGATGGCGATGAGGACCGCGGTGGCGGCCATCAGGTTCCACTGCGCGTCGTGTTCGCTGACGAAGCTCTGCAGTCCGACCGCGAAGGTGTACTTCGAGTCGTCGAGCAGGAACGTCGAGGCGAACGCGACCTCCGCGAACGCGGTGATGAAGGCGTAGAACGCGGCCACCGCGAGACCCGGCCGAGCCAGCGGCAGGATCAGCCGCCAGAACGTGCCGAACGGGGTGAGTCCGTCGATCATGCCGGCCTCGTCGAGCTCGACCGGGATCGTGTCGAAGTAGCCCTTCAGCAGCCAGGAGCAGTAGGGGACGATCGTGGTGCAGTTGACCAGGATCAGGCCCATGTGCGAGTCGACCAGGCGGAGCTGGGAGAAGATCTCGTACATCGGCACGATCAGCACCGCGATCGGGAACGCCTGCGTCAGCAGCAGGACCCACATCAGCGGCCGGTGTCCGGGGAACCGCATCCGGGAGACCGCGTAGCCGGTCGTCGCCGCCGACATCACGCCGAACAGGGTCGTGCCACCTGCGACCACCATCGTCGACCACAGCCAGTTGAAGAAGGCCGTGTTGGTCAGCACGAACGAGTAGTTGTCCAGCGTCGCCTTCGCGAAGATCCCGCCGGGGTGGAGGTAGTCGTCCTTGTCCGGTCCCAGGGAGAGGTAGACGAGCCAGACGATGGGGAACAGTGCGATCAGCGACGCCACCGTGAGCGTCACGTGCGTGCCCACGCGCGCGACCGGGCCGAGTTCTCCGCGGCGGCGCTGCTTTGTAACGGGCGCGTTGAGGCTAGGCGAGCTGGTCATTGCGTTTCAACCACCGGTAGTAGAAGGACGTGAAGACGATCAGGATCGCGAGCAGGAGCACGCCGTACGCCGCCGACATGGCGAAGTCGCGAGGCTGCTGCCCGAATCCGAGTCGATAGGCCCAGGTGACCAGGATCTGCGCGTCCGGCGCGGTGTTGCCGAAGAGCAGGAAGATGATCGCGAACTGGTTGAAGGTCCAGATCACGCCGAGCAGGACGACGGTCGAGCTCACCGACGACAGCCCCGGCAGGGTGACGTGGCGGAACCGCTGCCAGGCGTTGGCGCCGTCGATCTCGGCGGCCTCGTAGAGGTTCTCGTCGATCGACTGCAGCCCGCCGAGCAGGGAGAGCATCATGAACGGCACGCCGCACCAGGTGTTGACCATGATCGCGGCCGTACGCTGCCAGGTGGGATCCTCGAGCCAGCTCGGCTGGGCGAGACCGATCGTGTCGAGCATCGAGTTGATGACGCCCGCGTCGGCCAGCATGATCCGCCAGGCGAAGACGGTGACGAACGTCGGCACCGCCCAGGGCAGGATCAGCAGCAGCCGGTACGCCACGCGCCCGCGCAGCCGCTGGTTGAGCATCATCGCCAGCCCGAGGCCGATCACGTAGTGCAGGACGACGCAGGTGACGGTCCAGACGATGGTCCACACGAAGTGGGACCAGAAGCGGTCATAGGCCGCCGGGCCCCACAGGATCTCGGCGTAGTTGTCCAGACCGATGAACTTGTACGTCGCATCGATCGTGTTGACGCCGATGGTGCGTGCCGAGTTGAGGCTGTTGGCGTCGGTCAGGGTCAGATAGAAGCCGCGCAGGAGCGGGTAGCCGACGAGCACGCCGAGCACGATCACGACGGGCGCGACCATCGCGTAGGCGTACCAGTAGCGGCGGTAGGAGTCTCGCGCGCGCTGGAGGGGGCGGGGCGCCCGCCGCCGCCGCCCGGACCCAGTCGACCCCGCTGCTGGAGATCTCCCCCGAGGAACTCGCCTCGGTGATGGCGGTCAACATCGGCGGCACCTTCGCCGCCT
>NZ_JBEZZS010000075.1:0-1980 GCF_040639295.1 Nocardioides sp. NPDC023903
ACAAGATCGCCGCAGGCATGCTCCCCGGCGAAGCCGGTGTCGCAGTTGGGGTATCACCTGTCAAAGGAAGCCGTTGGTTCCGCGATGCTGGCGGGATGTCACCGTATTCGTGGCCGCAGCCAGGCGGCCGCTACCTGTCCTTGGCTGAGCGCGAAGAGATCGCGCTGCTGAAATCCCAACGTAGCGGTGTGCGTGAGATCGCCCGGGTGCTTGGCCGCAGTCCATCGACGATTTCGCGTGAGCTGCGGCGCAATGCCGCGACTCGGGGCGCGAAGTTGCACTACCGGGCGTCGGTGGCGCAGTGGAAGGCTGAGTTACTCGCGCGCCGCCCCAAGACCGCAAAGCTCGTGGATAACCCGCGATTGCGCGACTACGTCCAGGCAGGCCTGGCAGGTCGGCTCACCGACGCGCACGGAAGAACCGTCAAGGGCCCGATGACGCGGAGGTGGACCGGCCGCAACAAGCCTCATCGCGCCGACCGCGCATGGGTGCAGGCGTGGAGCCCCGAACAGATCGCCAAGCGGCTGCGCATCGACTTCCCCGACGACGAGTCGATGCGGATCAGCCACGAGGCCATCTACCAGGCGCTCTATATCGAGGACCGGGGCGGGCTCAGCCGTGAACTGATCTTGAATCTGAGGACCGGGCGCGCGTTGCGGATGCCTCGGGCTCGCTCGAGGCGTGTGGCCTGGGCGCACGTGACTCCGGAGGTGTTGATCAGCGAACGTCCCGCCGAAGCGAACGATCGCGCGTGCGTTGGGCATTGGGAGGGCGACCTGATCATCGGTGCGCAACGCTCCGCGATTGCCACGCCTGTCGATCGGAGTACTCGATTCACGATGCTGGTTCACTTGCCCCGGGAACGCGGATGGCGCGAAAGCACTCCGGTGAAGAACGGTCCCGCGCTCAGCGGCTATGGGGCAGCGTCGATGAATAGGGCACTCGCGACGGCACTGGCAAAACTGCCGACGAACATGATGAAATCGCTGACCTGGGACCGGAGAAAGGAACTGTCCGCCCACGCGGAACTGACAACCAAGACCGGCATCGCGGTCTACTTCGCTGATCCGCATAGCCCGTGGCAGCGCGGAACCAACGAGAACACGAACGGACTTCTGCGCCAATACTTTCCGAAGGGAACCGATCTCTCGCGGTGGAGTAAGAGGGACTCGGCGGCGGTCGCTGACGCGCTCAACACGCGACCGCGGAAGGTCCTTGGGTGGCGCACGCCGGCCGAGGCGATGGAGCAACATCTACAATCGCTTCAACAACGAAACGTTGCGACGACCAGTTGAATCCGCCTTGACTGCCGGCGTCGGAGTGATGAATCAGTCCGGGCTCGATCGGATGCCCGTAGTGATCGCGTCGCCAGATCGCCATGTTGAGGGGCCTTGGACACCAACGCGGCCGTCTTCGTCGATGACACGGTCCATCCCACGATCGATCTCGAGAACACATCGAAGACGAACGCCACATACGCCCATCCCGTCCAGGTCGAAACGTAGGTGAAATCGGCAACCCACACCAGATTCGGCGCCTGCGCACCGAAGTCGCGGTTGAGTCGATCACCGGCACGGATCCCGTCCTTGCTGGGGATCGTAGTGCGGTGGCGGCGACCTCTGACCACGCCGTTCATACCCAAATCCCGCATGAGCCGGTCGACGGTGCAAAACGCTGCCGCGTGTCCGCGCCGACGCAGATAGCGAGTCATCTTCCGCCGCCCATACATCTGCTCCGGGCTACCGACCAGCCCACGCAGTGCATGCTCGAGGTTGGCATCAGCAACATCGCGGGCCGACGGCGGCCGGAATCTAGCTTTTCGGTAGGTCCGGGGCGCGATCTGGATGCCGTGCTCGGTGAGCACGCGACAGATCGACTCGACGCCGCGGACCTGGCGGTATTGATCGATGAATCCGACGATCAACGGTGTCGCGGGTCGAGTTCCCGCGCGAAAAAGGCCGACGCCAACTTCAGTATCTC
>NZ_JBEZZS010000076.1:0-1626 GCF_040639295.1 Nocardioides sp. NPDC023903
TCAAGGCGCAGACCGACGAACTCGACTCCGATGGCGAGCCCTACCGCGGCGCCCGCTTCCCCGAAGACGACGACCCCTATGCCGCTCGCGGCGTGGCGGCTCGATTCCCGGAAGACGAGCAGCCGTCCGCCACGCGTGGTGCCACGACCCGCGACGTAGACGATCGCGCGCCGATCGGTGGCCGCGCCCCCGCGCTCCCCGCCGACTACGACCCCGACCTCGACGATCCCGAGTTCGAAGACCAGCCGGCACCCGGCCGCCGCCCGCTCGGCGAACCGCCCAAGCGCCCATCGCTGGCCGTCGTCCCCGAGCCGCGTCCGCGCGCCGAGCCACCGCGCGACGACGCGGAATCGGGTCAGCCGGGCGGACCGTTCCACCCCGGCTTCCGCCCGTACCAGGGCCCTGTCCCGAAGTGATCCACCTGCCGCGGTAGTCGTCGCGGCTGCCCGTCGACCGGAATCGACCAGCGATGTCTGACAGTCCTTCACGCCTGCCCGGCGTGCACCGCCCCGTCGCGATGATCACCGGACCGACGTCCGGCATCGGGCAGGGTTTCGCCCACCGTCTCGCCGCCCTCGGGTACGACCTGGTCCTCGTCGCCAGGAACGAGGAACGACTACGCGAACTCGCCGACGATCTGGCCCGCCGTTTCGCCACGTCGGCCGAAGTCCTCGTCGCCGACCTGGCCGACGCCGGCGATCGCGATCGCGTCGCGGCCCGAGCCGCTCGCGGCCTCGACTTCCTCGTCAACAACGCGGGTTTCGCGCATTCGGGTGAGTTCTGGACCCTCGACCCAGCGGAGTTGCAGGCTCAGCTCGACGTCAACGTCACCTCGGTCCTGCAACTCACCAGGGCAGCCCTGCCCGCGATGGTCGCGGCGGGCGCGGGCTCGATCGTGAATGTGGCGAGTGTGGCCGGGTTGATTCCCGGACGGGGGTCGACCTACTCGGCCTCCAAGGCCTACGTCGTATCCTTCACGGAGGGTTTAGCGGGTGGATTGGTGGGCACCGGTGTTCGCATCCAAGCGCTGTGCCCCGGATTCGTGCACACCGAGTTCCACGAGCGCGCCGGCATCGAGATGAGTTCGCTGCCCAAGCGCCTGTGGCTCGACGTCGACCAGGTCGTCGACGGGTGCCTGCAGGATCTGGACTCCGGCCGGGTGATCAGCGTGCCCGGCGTGCAGTACAAGGTGCTCACCGCGGTAGCGGGCTTCGTCCCGCGCACCCTGGTGGCCCGCATGAATCGCGGACTCTTCAACGCACGCGGAAGGACATGACTTAGATGATCGACCAAGCACGTCAGGCGCTCACGAAGGCCGATCGCGACCAGCTGGCCGCCCTCGTGCGCGAGCTCGCGGTCGTGCACGGCAAGGTGACGCTGTCCTCGGGCAAGGAAGCCGACTACTACGTCGACCTGCGCCGCGCGACCCTGCACCACCAGGCGGCGCCGCTGATCGGCACGCTGCTGCGCGAGCTCGTCGCCGACTGGGACTTCGACGCTGTCGGCGGGCTCACCATGGGCGCGGATCCGGTCGCGATGGCCGTGATGCACGCGCCGGGTCGCCCGATCGACGCCTTCGTGGTGCGCAAGGCGGCCAAGGCGCACGGCATGCAGCGTCAGATCGAG
>NZ_JBEZZS010000077.1:0-1566 GCF_040639295.1 Nocardioides sp. NPDC023903
AGCAAGATCATGCAATGCAAAATTCTGCAGATTTTGCCGAAAGGGGGTGACAACCCCTTAGGTGATGCGGCAACATTGTTCTTGCCCCGCTGGTGGCTGCACAGCCACGCGCACCGCTGCACACGTCATCGGAACTACTTGACCTGGTACATCCAGATCTGGATGTTGGCCAGCTCGCCGGTCTCGCCCCACTTGTACTGGCGGGCGACACCGGTGCCGTCGTAGTTGCGGACGTAGTCGACCAGCTCGGCGCGGGTGACCTTACCGGCATCGATGCCCTTGAGCAGGATGGTGGTCAGGTCGTAGCCCTCGACGGAGTAGACGCCGGGAGCCTGGCCGTTGAGCGCCTTGTAGTCGGCGGCGAACTTCTCCGGTGCCGGGCTGCACGGGCACGACAGCAGCGCGTCCTTGGACGAGGAACCGGCCTGACGGACGAACTCGGGATCGTTGCTGCCGTCGGCGGACACGAAGGCCGCGGTCACGCCGCCGGAACGCAACTGCTGCACGAACGGCGCCGCCTCGGCGTAGTAGCCGGCGTAGAAGATGGCATCGGGCTTGGCCGCGGACAGCTTGGAAACCGCTGCCGAGAAGTCCTTGTCACCTTCCTTGACGCTCGTCCCACAGGAGGTGTCGGCCGCGGGGCCCGCGGCGGTGATGAACGCCTGGGCCAGACCGGCACCGTAATCGGTGTTGTCCTGCACGACGCAGATCTTCTTGAAGCCCTTCTCGCCGGTCAGGTAGTTCGCGACCGCCGGGCCCTGCGAGTTGTCGTTACCCAGGCCGCGGAAGAAGGTCTTCCAGCCGTTCTGGGTCAGCGTGGGGTTCGTGGCCGACGCCGTCAGCGTGGGCATGCCTGCCTCGCTGAGGATTTGGCCGGTCGCCTTGGTCTCGCCAGAGAAGGTCGGGCCGACCAGCGCCACGATGCTCGGGTCGGCGACGATCGTCGGGACCACCTGGCTGGCGATCTGCGGCTTGCCCTCGGTGTCGAACTGCTTCACCGAGACCTGGCAGTCCGGGTTGGCCTTGTTGTGCTTGTCGAGCGCGAGCTTCACGCCCATGATGATGTTGATGCCGAGCGCGGCGTTTCCGCCGGTCAGCGGGCCCGCCATGCCCAGGGTCAGGGGCGCGCACTTGGCCTTGCCGTCGCCTGCGGGATCCGCGGCCGCACCGGCGTCGGTTGTCGCGACGGCCTTACCCTCGGTATCGAGCTGAACGACCGACTGGATGGAGAGATCGGTGCTGCCGCCACCGCCGCCATCCGACGACTTGTCACTGCATCCGGACAACACCAACGACGCGGCAGCTCCGATTACCAGAACTCCCCGCGTCGACCGACTGCGCCATGTCGAACTGAGCACGTCTCACCTCTATGTCCTGTGCTCCCCGGGTTCACCGAGGGGGCCGACCACGTTCAGCCCGCAGAGAACATATCGCCGCTCTGTTAGATCCGCATCACATTCGCATCATGTCGGACGCCTCTTGTCCAGCAATAGTTCACATTATTGTTTCGCTTACGTAAACATTTTCTGCTTTTGGCCCGCGCGGCGGTAAGAGCCGAACCGAGTC
>NZ_JBEZZS010000078.1:0-1552 GCF_040639295.1 Nocardioides sp. NPDC023903
CGACGTGAAAACGGTGCGTGGCACCGAGGGACTGGTGGTCCGCCGTGCTCCCGGTAATCGATGGCGCCACATCACTTTCAACGGCGCACCCGGCTCGATCCTGGCCGAAGAGGGTGTGCGGGTGGCCATCTCGAAGGCCATCGACCGCCAGGGGATCGTCAATGCGATGCAGAACGGGCTGGTCGAGAACCCGAAGCCGCTGAACAATCATGTCTTCCTCCAGGGCCAAAAGGGTTACCAGGACAACAGTCTCGGCTTCGACCCCGCCGCCGCGGCCCAGCAACTCGACGACCTCGGCTGGAAACTCAACGGCGAGGTACGCGAGAAGGACGGCCGCAAACTGGTCATCCGCGATGTCATGTACAACGATCCCACCTGGGTCCAGATGGCCCAGATCATCCAGCAGAACCTGGCTGCCATCGGCGTGCAACTGAACATCGACACCAAGCCCGCCGCCGGTCTCTTCACCGATGTCATCCAGCCCGGCGACTTCGACGCCGCCCAGTACGTCTACGAGGGCGACCCCTTTCCGCTGAGCAGCATCCGCCAGATCTACTACTACGACCCGACCGACCTGCAAGCCAACTACGGCCGAATCGGCTCCCCCGAACTCAACGCCCTGATCGAACAGACCCTCATCGAACTGGACCCGCAGAAGTCCATCGACCTCGCCAACCAGGTCGACCGCAAGGTATTCGAGGAAGGCCACTCCCTGCCCCTGATGCAGTCCGACGGCAGCTTCGGCGCCCGCACCACCCTCGCCAACATCGGCTCCCCTGGATTGGCAACGTACGACTACACGAAGATCGGATTCATGAAATGACCACAGCTACTTACGCCAGGCGGCTACGCCGGGCAGGTTTCCGTATCGCAGTTCCCGTTTTCGCTTTGACGCTGGTGCTGGGTGGTTGTGGGTCCGATACCGACGTGGAGTCGGGTTCGAGCACGATCGGTGCGATCAACGACATCAACCCACAGGATCGCGACGCGTTGCGCGACGGCGGCAATCTCCGGTTGGCGCTGACCAGCTTCCCCGCAACTTTCAATAGCCTCCACGTCGACTCCGACGGCGAGATCAGCGACCTCACCGGTTGGGCGCTGCCGGGCACGATCAATTCCGATGCGGCGGGCAATCTTACGATCGACCACAACTACTACACCGATGTCGAGCTCATCGATACCAATCCTCAGCAGATCAAGTACACGATCAACCCGAAGGCGGTCTGGTCCGATGGATCCCCGATCACCTGGGAGGATTTGCGGTCTCAAGCCACCGTGTTGAGCGGCCGCGATACCGCCTTCAAGATCGCAGCGAGCCAGGGTTACAGCAGCGTCGAGAAGGTCGAACGCGGTGTCGACGACCGCCAAGCGATCGTCACTTTCGCCGAGCACTACGCTGAGTGGAAGGGGCTGTTCAATCCCCTGTACCCACGACAGCTCACCGCGTCCCCACAGGCATTCGACGACCTGTACCGCAATGACATGCCGCTGTCGTCCGGGCCGTTCATCATCACTTCGATCGACCGCGCACAGCAGCGGGTCGTGCTGAGCC
>NZ_JBEZZS010000079.1:0-1459 GCF_040639295.1 Nocardioides sp. NPDC023903
TTCGGCTCCCCTCTGTTGTCAACCGCTGGTCGCGAGGGGTCTGTGGGACTGCCCCTTCCGGGCAGTGGGCGGTGCGGCGTAGCGTCGCGGATGCGGGTCCGGGAGTGGCTGATCCGAAGTGTCGATGTGCGGGGGCAGGTCGACCGCGCTGGATTCTTGAGACGCCCCGCAGTGCCCTCCCGGGCCCGCGCCAGCGACTCGGTCGGCGTCGGCGACGAGCTGTCTGTAGATGACGTCTGAGATCCGTCGCTTGAGGCAACGCAGCGCTTCTTGGGGCTTCTTCCCAGCCGCTCTCTTACGCCGGTAGTAGGCGCGCCCCTGGCTGTCGAGCCGTAACTGGGTGACCGCGGCGATGTGGATCATGTGATTGACCCGGCGGTTCCCGGCTCGTGAAAGTCGATGCCTGTTCTGCTCGCCAGAGGAGGCGTCCAAGGGTGCAGTTCCTGTCCAGGACGCGAAGCGGTTGCGGTCGGCGAACCGGGCGACGTCGCCGACGTCGGCGAGGATGCGGGCCGCCACGACAGCACCAACACCACGGATGTCCATCAACCGCGACCCTCGCGCTAGGACCATCGCTTTCAGTTCAGCGGTGGCCTTCTTGATCTTCGTCTCGACCGCGATCAACTCGGCCAATTCCTCCGCGGCGATGCGTCGACGGGTCTTACCGGCGATGTCACGGGGCCGCACGGTGGCCAGCATCGCCTTGGCCTGGCCGGTGGTGATGTCTCGTTTGGCCTGGCCGGGCAGGAGCTCGGCCAAGAGCGCCTGGAGTCGACACACGGTCTGCACCCGTCGACGGGTCAAGGCTTCGCGGCGGTCGGCCAGCATCCGCAGCGCCTCGAGCTCGCCGTCGACCTTCAGCACCCGCAGGTTCGAGGTCCGCACGGCCACGACCGCCACCGAGTGCGCATCGAGGGCGTCGGTCTTGCGGTTGTGACCGGTGTCGAAGAGCCGCACCCTCGCGGCGAGCTTGGCCGGCACATCAACGACCTGTTCACCAGCCTCGAGGAGGCGCTGGGCGAGCGGACGACCGGCACCGTTGGCTCCCTCGACCGCCCAGACTCGATCCGGCCATGCCTTGGCGTAGGCGCGCATCGCGCAGTACCCGGCTTGGTCGGTGCTGAAGCGACCTGATCCGATCAGTTCCTCATGCATGTCGACGACCTCGATCGTCGCCGACAGCTTGTGGGGATCGACCCCGATGACGACCTGTTCCATGCACTACTCCCGCTTGCGCTCGTACCGATGTGGACAGCGAGGTGGGCATTGCTACTACGAGCTGGGCAGTCCCCTCTTGAGCCACGCCTCGTCGGCGGTGCCCGGGGGCTGCAAACCGGAATCGAGCCACACCCGCACGGGCGAGTGGGCAGCCCAAAAGAGAGCGAACCCACCGGACACCTGGACCGAGTCTTGCCGGACGTCGGTCCTACGGGAATCCTCTAGTAGCCCAGAATGACGC
>NZ_JBEZZS010000080.1:0-1405 GCF_040639295.1 Nocardioides sp. NPDC023903
AGTGAGTAAACCGTGTCCTGGCGGGTCAGTCGGTGTCGGTGTTCTCGGCGGGCGGCGGGGCGGGCGCGGGCCGCGGAACCACGTCCAGGACGGCCTTTTCGATGCGGTCGCGCAGGGCGGGACTGTCGGTGTCGCCCAATTCGAGGCAGAACGCGTCGACCACAGCGGAGCCCATCGTGACCACCTTGGCCCATCGGACATTGGCTCCCGTCGCGGCGAACGCACCGGCCAGCCTGCTCAGCAAACCGACGCGGTCGTCGGCGCGCAGCTCGAGGATCACCTGTCCGGGAGTGCTGACCGGTGACCAGATCAGGCGCGGCGCGGCGCGCGCGTAGCGGCCGGGCCCGGTCCCGTCGGCTTCGGCTTCGCGTTTGGCCAGTACCGCGGGCAGGTCGAGCGCGCCGGAGGTGGCCCGGATGAGTTCCTGACGCAGCAGCCCCGCGTCCGGCGGATCGCCGAATTTCGGCATCACCACGAAGGTGTTGATCGCCGAGTCCCCCGCACTGCCCAGCGAGGCCGAGAGCACGCGCAACGCGTGCAGTGCCAGGACGCCCGCGGCGTCGGAGAGCAGGCCGGGCTCGTCGGGGGCGATCACCGTCACCACGAAGGTGTGCTTGCCGTCGCCGGGCGCGAGAGTCACGTGCACGCCGCCCGCTGTGGCCTTCTCCAGCAGTTCCGGGTCGATCGGTTCCGGTTGCGGCAGTGGCTCGCCCGCCATGACGAGCCGGCAGCGGCGCACCAGGTCGCCGATCAGCGAGGCCTTCCAGTCGCCCCAGACACCGGGGCCGGTGGCCATCGAGTCGGCCTCGGCCAGCGCGTGCAGCAGTTCGAGCAGGCCGACGTCACCGCCGAGCGCGTCGGCCACGTGCTGCACGGTCGCCGGGTCGGCGAGGTCGCGCCGGGTCGCGGTGTCGGGCAGCAGCAGGTGGTGGCGCACGATCGCGCTGAGGGTGCGCACGTCAGAGGGCCACATCCCGAGCCTGCGACCGATGTGGGTGGCCAGTTCGGCACCGACGATGCTGTGGTCGCCGTTGCGGCCTTTGCCGATGTCGTGCAGCAGCGCGCCGAGGGCGAGCAGGTCGGGCCGCGCGACCCTGGTGCTCAGGCCGCTCGCGAACGCGACCGTCTCCATCAGGTGCCGATCGACGGTCCAGGTGTGCATCGCGTCGCGCGGCGGCAGGTCGCGGACCGCGCCCCATTCGGGAAAGAGCCTGCCCCACAATCCGGTGCGATCCAGGGCCTCGACCGCGTCGATGCTGCCGCGGCCCGCGCCGAGCAGCACGAGCAGATCGTTGAGCGCGTCCTTGGGCCACGGCTCACGCAGTTCGGGCGCGTCCTCGGACAGCCGGTTCAGTGTGGTCGCCGACATCGGCGGCGTCGGCGCAGACCGGGCTGCCGATGTCGG
>NZ_JBEZZS010000081.1:0-1282 GCF_040639295.1 Nocardioides sp. NPDC023903
GCTTTCGCCTGCTGCCGCGGCGCGGACTGCCGCGAGGAGCTCGGTGGGTGGGGTGTCTTTGAGGAGGTAGCCGACGGCGCCTGCTTCGATGGCGCCGAGGATGTCGGCGTCGGTGTCGTAGTTGGTGACGACGAGGACGTTCGGCGGAGTGGGCAGGGCGCGCAGGCCCGCGGTGGCGGAAGCACCGGAGCGGCCGTCGCCGAAGCGCAGGTCCATCAGGACCAGGTCGACGGGCGTGGCGGCGCAAAAGGCCACTGCCGCATCGGCATCCGCGACATCACCGACGACGGCGATGTCGTCGGCGGCGTCGAGCAGCGCGCGAAGGCCCGCGCGGACGATGGCGTGGTCGTCGGCGAGGAGCAGGCGGATCACGATGCCGCTCCGAGCGGGAAGCTCACCGTCACGGCGGTGTGGCCGGGTTCGGATTCGACCGTCATCGCACCGCCCTGTTGCTCGACGCGGCTGCGCATGGCGGCGAGGCCGAACGCGCCGGATCTGGGGTGGCGCAGCATATCCGGTTCGATGCCGATGCCGTCGTCGACGATGTCCAGGTGCGCGTCGGTGCCGTCGTAGGTGAGGGTGAGCCGCATGCGCTCGGCCCGCGCGTGCTGCACCACATTGGCCACCGCGCTCTGCGCGATCCGCACCAGCGCCGCCTCGACCGGCATCGGCAGTCGCTCCGGTTCGCCCTCGACGAGCAGTTGCGTGGTCAGGGTCGGCGACTGCGCGCGAAGGCAGATGCGTTCCAGCGCTTCGGCGAGTGACTGCCCGTCCAGGGCGGCGGGCGACAATTCGTCGATGAGCCTTCGGGTTTCGGCCAGATCTTCGGCGGCTGTCTCCCGCGCGAGCCGAATGCGATCCAGCGCGGGATGATCCGGTGCGGCCTGCTCGGCGGCGTGCAGGAGCAGCTGGATACTGCTCAGGCCCTGGGCAACGGTGTCGTGGATTTCCTTGGCGAGGCGTTCCCGCTCGGCGAGCTTGCCCGCGGTGCGTTCCTGTTCGGCGAGAATCGCTCTGGTACCGAGCAATTCGTCGATCAGACGCTCCCGTTCGACGGCCTCGCGATGCAGTGCCTGATATCCGAGCCCGATCCCGATCGCCACCAGCGCGCCGAGTATCGGCCCCACCACCGCACCGGCCGACCAACCGCGATGCGCCGCGAAACCCAGCACCCCCACTGTGGTCGCGAGTACCACCGCGACCAGATTCCACGGTCGAGGCAGCAGATGCAGGTAGACGAAGAACAACCGGTCGAGCGTACCGGCGCTCGCCAGGCTCCGCT
>NZ_JBEZZS010000082.1:0-1266 GCF_040639295.1 Nocardioides sp. NPDC023903
GGCGAATTTTTGTCTGCTACGAATCAATTGGCCGGAGATGACGCGCTAATTTCATTCAGGGCGAAGGCCTCCGAACTCGGGCGGATGTTGTCGTCGTTCAAGGATTATGTTCAGAATGGTTTGAACAGATTGGCGACGATGGCGGGGGATGCGGCGGCGAAGATGTCGGCGTTTGTTTCTGACGTTGTTGACTCGGCTAAGGCTCAGGAGTTGATCGATAAGGTTTCGGATGACTGGGCATTTGCGCAGGAGTTGCTGAATATTGCGATGTTGTTTTCGCCGATGGGTACGGTGGCTGCGGCTATTTCGGCGGCGGTGCCGATTATTCAGTTGATTGTGGAGCATTGGGATCAGATTCGGGCTGCGTTTGATTGGGTGTTGAAGAATGTTTTGACGCCGGTGGCTGAGTTCTTTATGACGGCGTTCAAGATTTATATTGCGCCGTACCGCTTGGCCTTTGACGCGGTGATGGCTGGGTTCAATGGGATGGGTGGGGTTGTCGGTACCGCGGTTGGTGCGGTGCGGTCGACGGTCGTGGGGATTGTGAAGGCGATCGGTCAGATTTTCCAGCGGCTCGAGATCAATATCGGATTTCCGGTCAACAAGTCGTTCGGGTTGAAGAGTGTCGGTGATGCGATGGTTGCTTGGGCTTCTGAACGGTTGGCAGATGGTGGCTTGGTGGGTGGACAGCGCGGGTCCGCGCCGGGTAGGGCATCCGGTATCGAGGTGATGGCCGTGATCGATCGGTCGGTGTTGCGTGCCACCCAGGCTGAGGAACGCAAGATCGGGTACGCGTATCGGCCGCCGTTCCTGCACGACGGTGCGTTGCCTCGCACGGATAACGGGCCTGGTCCGCGCACATTTGATGTGCGGGTCGCTGATGTCGACGCGGCGTTCGCGCAAATTCGGATGTTGCAGGCCGTGCAGGATGCGCGGTTCAGCCCGGTTGGGGTGTAGCCAGGTGACTGCTACTCGGCTGACTCGGTATTGACAAGTAGACGGCGGAAATTCACAAGAGATCGGAAGGTTGGAAACGATGAGTGATCCGAAATCGGAGGGTGTTCCGGACCCGTTGGCCGGCTTCGACATCGAGATCCATCCGGTCTCATTGGACGGGCTCAACGATTCAACGGACCAGAGGCCGAAAAAGGATGCGGCTGAGGATAATAAGAAGCCGAGCAAGAGCAGGAGCCCTTCGCACCGGCCTTTCGTATCCAAACCTGCGCGGCGGCAGCCGAATCCGCCCAAGGCCGATGATCACCCGAA
>NZ_JBEZZS010000083.1:0-1263 GCF_040639295.1 Nocardioides sp. NPDC023903
GCCCTCGGCCCCCAGCTCTTTCGATACCGCAAGCGCGTCAGCGGCAGGGCCCGGTAACAGGTGCGGGATCCGCCAATGCGGTCCAGCCAATCCGATCTGTTCGAGGAGTTCGCGGCGTTGGGCGTAGGGCAACTCGATCAGTGAACGGTCACCGATGTGGAGCAGATCGAAGATCATGTAGGTCGCCGGAGTCGTTACCGCCAGCGCCCGGATCGCGGCCGGGTTGCGTTGATGCATCCGCGGTGCCAACGCCTGAAACGAGGACCGGCCCGCGCGTTCGATCACGATCTCCCCATCGACCACGAAACCTGGTTCGGCCGGTGCCAGCCCGGTGAGTTCGGGCCAGGCGACGGTGATGTCGTTGCCGTTGCGCGACTCGAGCCGTAGCCCGTCCTCGACATAGGCGATAGCCCTTAGGCCGTCGTATTTCATTTCATAGGCCCTTCTCTGAACTACAACATCGCCTGGACCACGGAGCATTACGGGCTCGCTATCGAGCAGATGCGCCGGGCCGGGCAGCGTATCGATGACGAAGTCCTGACCCACATCAGCCCTGCCCACAGCGCCAATATCACCTTCTTCGGCGCGATCGAGGTCGACATCGACGCCGAGTTGGCCCAGCTGGGCCAGACCGGGTACCGGCCGCTGCGGGTGCGCGACACGTTGTTCTGACCCGCGCGACCCGGGATCTGTGGTTACGGGGTGGCGATGTCGATAGGGGTGTGTGTCGGGGTGTTTGTTCGGTGGGCGGTGAGGAAGTTGTCGACGAGCCGGGTGCAGTCGTCGTGGTCGATGGTGCGTAGTCCGGTGAGACGGGCGAACACGATCGGGCCGATGAGTTCGATGATGGCGAAGGTGGTGTCGAGCTCGCCGAGCATCGCGCGGGCCTGTGGGCTGGTGAGGATCTGGTCGAACGGGTGGCGGTACTGCTCGATGACGCGCGCGCGCAGCGAGGTGACCGCGGCCGGGTCTGGGTGGTCCTCGCCGATGGAACCCATCGCCAGCCAGGACAGGGTGGTCATCTGCACCGGGGCCTGTTGGATCAGGTCGGCTTGGGTGGTGAGCAGCGCGACGAGCCGCTCGCGCACGGGCCCGGTGCTGGTCGGTGTGTCGACCTGCGGAAGCAGCCGTTCGAAAGTCGCCGCGAGCAGTTGGGTGGTACTACCGAAGTGCCGGTAGAGGGTGGCGCGCGCGACCTTCGACACGCGGGTGACCGCCTCGACTGTGACCGCTTCGAGACCTTGCCGATCGCGTTGGTGTTGT
>NZ_JBEZZS010000084.1:0-1247 GCF_040639295.1 Nocardioides sp. NPDC023903
TTGGACCGCGAGGAGCGCCGCTGGTGTTTCGCGCGGCCCAATTCCAGAAGCGTGCCCTCGCCGGGCTCGGTCACCTCCGGTGTGCCGGGCGCGAGGTAGCGCGCACCCAGCAGTTCGGCTACCGCCAAGGGCAGTTCGTCCGGATCGCCGACGATGCGGGCGGCGATGGCCAGCGCTTTGGTCTGACCGTCGATCAGCGACAACACGGTCGCGGGCCAGACCCGCACTCCGGAACCTCCCGCGTGTTCCACGGCGGAGGTGATTGCCTGCGCGGTGACATCGGCGGGGGCGGCGACGACGAGTTCGTCCAGGACGGCGTCCTCCAGTTGGTGCACGTGCACCGTGAGAATGTTGGCGTCGCGATGGGCGAGATGTTTGGCGAGCGTCTCGAGCGCCCCGGGACGGTCGGCCAGACGCACCCGGATCCGCCAGAGCGCGGGCGCGGAGTCGATGCGGTCGCGGTGCCGTAGCTCCGGGCTGTGCAGCCAGCCGCCGAGCATCCGCATCGCCGAGGGCTCCACCACCCAGATCACCAGAATCGTCGTGGTCACCGTGAGCAGGGCGACGGTCAGCAGGTACGGCGGGTGCAGATGGACGACCAACGCGTGCAGTGCCAGCTCCACCGGGAACACCGCGGCGAGTTTGGCGAGAGTGAGCCTCGTCCGTCCCGGGTGCGGCAGTCTGCCGCACACCTCGCAGGCCAGGACCGTGACACGGGGTCGCACTGCGAATCGCCACATGGGGGTCAGCGTCTGCGGCGTTCGTGTCGATCTTCGACGGGGCGCGTAACAGCGACGTGAAAGCGCGTCCGAAAACCGTTGACCTGCAACGATTTCCACAGTGACGTCGAGCACGCTCGTGGGGGCGATGTGACCGTCGGCACGATGCACTCGATAGTCGTGCCGCAACGATTGTGACTCGGACCACTATTCTCCATTGACAAACCAACACAAATGGGCATAAAACAACATAAGTAAACATTCGCTCGAACCGGAGGAACTCCATGTACGCCGAGGAACGGCAGCAGGCGATCGCGACCCTCATCGGGCATCGCGGGCGCGTCTCCGTGGCCGAACTCGCCGACCAGTACGGGGTCACCACCGAAACCGTGCGCCGCGACCTGGCGGTGCTCGACCGACTCGGGGTGATCCGGCGGGTACACGGGGGCGCGGTCGGGTCCGGTGCGCTCACCACCTTCGAACCGGGCACCGCCGAGCGCGACAGCACTCGCGCCGCGGAGAAGGACC
>NZ_JBEZZS010000085.1:0-1229 GCF_040639295.1 Nocardioides sp. NPDC023903
GCGATAGATCCGCTCAAGGAGCGGGTCCGCGAACAAGGCCTGTGGGCCACCCACCTCGGACCCGATCTGGGTGGACAGGGATACGGCCAGCTGAAGCTGGCGCTGCTGAACGAAATACTGGGCCGATCATCGTGGGCCCCCATCGTTTTCGGTTGCCAGGCACCCGATACCGGCAACGCGGAGATTCTCGCGCATTTCGGCAGCGCCGAGCAGAAGCAGCGCTATCTGCGCCCGCTCCTGGACGGGGAGATCTTCTCCTGCTTCTCGATGACCGAGCCGCAGGGTGGCGCCGACCCGGCACAATTCGAGACCCGCGCAGTGCGCGAGGGCAACGACTGGGTGATCAACGGCTGGAAGTTCTTCTCCTCCAACGCGCGCACCGCGTCATTCCTGATCGTCATGGCGGTGACAGATCCGGATGTCGGTGTGCACCGAGGCATGTCCATGTTCCTGGTTCCCGGCGACACTCCCGGCATCCGAATCGAACGCGATGTCGGCCTGTACGGGGAACCGCTCGGTGAGGGCTCACACGCACTCATCCACTACGACAATGTCCGCATTCCCGCCGAGTCCCTGCTCGGTGGTGAGGGACAGGCTTTCGCGGTGGCGCAGGTCCGCCTCGGTGGTGGGCGTATCCATCACGCCATGCGCACGATCGGCTTGGCAGGCAAAGCACTGGACATGATGTGCGAACGAGCGCTGTCGCGAAAGACCGCGGGTGAGCGTTTGGCGGACAAGCAGTTCGTCCAGGGCTATATCGCGGACTCCTACGCGCAGCTGACCCAGTTCCGGCTCCTTGTCCTGCACACCGCGTGGAAGATCGACAAGCTCAACGACTACCGCAAAGTCCGCAAGGACATCGCCGCGGTGAAGGTGGTCATGCCCACCGTCCTGCACGACATCGCCTGGCGGGCGATGCAGGTACACGGCGCGCTCGGCGTCTCCAACGAGATGCCCTTCATGACCATGATCCACGGCGCGGGCGTGATGGGACTGGCAGACGGGCCCACCGAGGTGCACAAGGGCACGGTCGCCAAACAGGTACTGCGCGACTACCAGCCCAGCGAAGACCTCTGGCCCAGCGAATGGATTCCGCGCAAGCGCGACGCCGCCCGTGCCATGTACTCCGAATTCCTGGAACACGAAGTGGGGAACCTGTGATCGACACCGAACGCCTCGCCACATGGATGGACGACCGCGGGCTGCCCGGCAAGGGCGCGCCCCTCGAG
>NZ_JBEZZS010000086.1:0-1227 GCF_040639295.1 Nocardioides sp. NPDC023903
GCGCAAGGACTCCGACCACACGATCAACAGGTTGCGGCTGCGCAAGCTCTGAACAGCCAGGGCGGCAACGCGACCGGCTCAGTTGGTGGTGGTCGGCGCACCCAGCGAGATGACCTGCTTCGCCAATTCCTCACGGACATCACCCTTGTGGACCACCAGCACCCCGTGCGGCGTGCCCCGCGCGTCGGTGGGCTCACCGGCGACCACCTCGATCGTCGACTCCTGGGCTCGCGGGAGCATGTCGACCACCGGGTACTCCCCGACCGGCGCCCACCCCTGCGCCGCCGATTGCAGCCGGTCGACCATGCTGGGCGCACCCGCGGCATCGGCCCACTTGCGCGTGGCGATCGTGATCGAACCGTCGGCGCTCCAGCGTGGGCTGTAGGCCGCCGAGCACTCACCCGGCAGCGTGGGCAGCGCCCGGACACCGTTGGTGGCGGCGTCGATCGTCGCGACATTACCGCTGCCGCAGGTCGCGCTGCGCGCAGTCGTTCCAGCCAGCACGAAGGTGTGCCCATCGGGTCCGGCGGCGGCGGAGAGTCCGGCATCGATGCCGGGGACGCGACCCAGCGGCAGGATGACGTCGGCGCCGATGGCGTAGAGGTGGCTCTTCTCCCACCACAGGCCGCGCGATTCGACCCGGGCCAGCAGCACGAACTCGTCGGTGGCCGCCACCAGCTTCGCTCCGTCCCACGCGCCACCGGTCAGCGGGCTCGGCGAATCCGGCAGGACGATCTCGCGTTCGGGCGCGGCGGGCTCGGTACCGGCCAGGTCCATGCTCATGATCTCGCCCGGCTCGCGCCACCAGCCGACCACCGACCCGCGCAACGCCACCGCGTCGGTGCAGTCACACGGTATGCGCGTCACCGACCGGTCCCGCACGCCCAACGCGACCAGTGTCTTGCTGCTGGTCTCCACCGCGAAGGCGTACTGCCCGTCCCTGGTGAAGGTCACCGCGGCCGAGGAGTAGCCGAAACTGCCCGGCGCCCGCATCGTTTCGGCGCCGCGGACCACCGCAAGCTCGGCATCGGTGCGATAGGCGAACACCGCGCCCTTCGCGGCCTGCTCCTCGGCGGGCGTCAGTCGTGGCAGCGCGGGCTGGTCGACCCCACCGCAGCCCGCGACGGCCGCCACGGCGCCGAGCACGATGCCGAGCACCGCGATCCGCGCATGCCATCCGGTCGCCTTCGTCGCAATTCCCACAGCTCACACCCCTGCAATGTGTCG
>NZ_JBEZZS010000087.1:0-1216 GCF_040639295.1 Nocardioides sp. NPDC023903
ACCGAACAACAGCGGAACGATGAACACCGCGAGGGTCGCCGCGACCATCCCGATCGAGTAGCGTTGCTCGATCCGCTCGCGCGCGGTCTGGTCCGACGGTCGCGCGGTGGCGGTGAAGGTGCAGTATCCCGGCGCCGACGACGCGCTGCGCGCCGATCTGAAGACGCTCTCCCGGATGACCGGACTGCTCTCGTCGGTGATCCCCGGCGCCGATGTGAAGCCGCTGCTGGCCGAGATCACCGAACGCACCGAGGAAGAACTCGACTACCGCATCGAGGCCGCCAACCAGCGCCGCTTCGCCGCCGCGTTCGATGGGCATCCCACCATCACGATCCCCAAGGTGGTGGCGGGCGCCCCGAAGGTGATCGTCACCGAATGGCTCGACGGCACTCCGGTGTCGGCACTGATCAAGGCCGGCGCGGAGGATCCCGAGGGCACCCTCGCGCAACGCAACCGGATCGCCGAGCTGATGGGGACCTTCCACTTCAGCTCGCCCGAACTCGTCGGCCTGCTGCACGGCGACCCGCACCCCGGCAATTTCCTGGTGCGCGAGGACGGCACCCTGGCCGTGCTCGACTTCGGCGCCTGTGCGCCGATGCCGGACGGTTTCCCGGAGGTCCTCGGCCGCATGCTGGCCCTCGCTGTCGCCGACGAGCACATCGGCGTTGGTCCAGGGGCGCAGCGTCAGTCCGTCGGCAGCGGCGAGCGTGGGCTGGTCGGCGGCGAAGGTAGCGGAATCGACCACGGCCGACATCAACTCGGGCATATGGCCATTGTCCCCGTCGAGCCCGGCGAAGATGGGCAGTTGGAGTCGGCCAGGACTTATTACCTGCGGTTGGGCATTGCGGCTGTCGCCAGCAACACGGGGCGAAGTGCCTCAAACCTGACGGTCGTCCGGTTAAAGTCGACGCGCGGTTGATGCGGATGAGAACAGTCAGGGGTGTGGTGTGCGGGTGTCGTCGAAGCCGGCAAAGGCTTTCGGGCAGGTACTGGGGCTGGCGATAGCGGTGTCGGTGGTGATGACGCCGGGTACGGCCACCGCGGAGCCGGTTGCGGCAACGACCTGGTTGTGCCATCCCTCTGCCACCGGCGATCCCTGCGACCTGCCCTCGGACACCACCGATCTGGGCACCGGGCAGGTCGATACGCCGATCAGAATGGAGGAAGCCGACAAGCCGGTGGACTGCTTCTACCTCTATCCGACGGTCAGCGACCA
>NZ_JBEZZS010000088.1:0-1213 GCF_040639295.1 Nocardioides sp. NPDC023903
GGAAGATCCCGAGCTGCTGCATCACGTAGATCGTTGGTACGACCGCCGGCGGGATGATCAGCCCTGCCAGGACGAGGCGCGCCCGCATTCGCCATCGCGAGCAGATAGCCGCGGTCGAAGCGCAGATCCGGGTGGAACTCGTCGGCGAACTCGAAGCCCGGCCCACCACGGCCGGTGCCTGTCGGATCGCCACCCTGGATCATGAACCCCGGGATGATCCGGTGAAAGACGGCGCCGTCGTAGAACGGGCCACTTTCCGTCCCACCGGCGTTGACGGTGGAGTACGGCGCGGTGCCGTCGGCGAGACCGACGAAGTTGCGCACCGTCTTCGGGGCGTGGTTACCGAAAAGCGCGATCCTGATATCGCCGTGGTTGGTGTGCAGAGTTGCCACGGCCGTCTGGTTGGGTGAGGTCACGCAGTTATGGTGCCACGCGGCACGTCGAATCTGTTTGTGCCACGGGGGCGAATGAAGGACAGTGGTCGAATGAAGCTTCGTAATCCTTTGCTCGCGTCGATCGCGCTCGCCGGGGCGGGCGCCCTGGCCTACCTGGCCCGCGCCAAGCGTCCGCAACTGCCGGAACCGGCTGCCGAGCCGCCGCGTCTCGGGTACTCCCGCAACGGCTCGGCGCACTAGTTCCGGCTGTCCGTCAGCGGCTGACCGACTTCTTGTACTGGATCTGAGCCAGCGGCACGAAGACGATCAGGATCACCACGATCCAGACCAGCGTCGTGATCACCGGATGCTGCATCGGCCACGCGTCCGAAGCCGGCGCCATCGGATTGACGTTGCCGAACAGGTCACGCACTGCCTGGGTGAGCGCCGAGACCGGGTTCCATTCGGCGAATACCCGCAGCGGGGCAGGCATGTTGTCGAGCGGAACGAACGCGTTGGACAGGAACGTCAGCGGGAAGATCACCATGAAGCTGGCGTTGTTGAACACCTCCGGCGCGCGCACGATCAGCCCGACCACGGCCATCATCCACGACAGGGCGTAGGCGAACAGCAGCATCAACGCATACGCCAGCACCGCGTCGAGGAACGAGCCACGGATCCGCCAGCCGACGACCAAACCGGTCAGCGACATCACCACGAGGCTGCGGCGACGATCGACATGAACGTCGCCGCCACGATCATCAGCGCCAGCCCGAGGATCGCGTAGGCGACCGGCTTGATGTAGGAGACCCAGTGATGGGTGACCTCGTCGACGACGA
>NZ_JBEZZS010000089.1:0-1209 GCF_040639295.1 Nocardioides sp. NPDC023903
CCGCTCTCCACGAGCGCGACCGCACCGGCAGAGGCACCGTCGTACGCACCTCGCTGCTCTCCGCGGTCGTCGGCGTCCACGGTTTCCAGCGACCCAGCCCGGCTTCCTCAAGCAAGGCAGGAATTCGTGCCTGCACCCGGTCGAAATAGGCGTGCAGCTGTTCTTGGGTCCCGTCCGACGGCAGGTCACCCAACTGCTGTTTCAGGAACTCTTCCTGAGACACCAGCCAGTCGGCCAGCACGACAAATCCCGAAATCACCGCCGCCGCAGCCGGATCGATCGCCGCCACCGGAGCAGGAGAGCCCGCGCACCGGCGCACCGTGTCCACCATCAACAGACGCTGCCGTTCCCACTCCCCGCCACCCAGCTCCAGGACAAAAGCCAACGGCGTGGCCCACACCCGAGAATCGGCTTCGAAGAAGCAGCCATGGTGCCCACCGAGCAGCTGCGCCACCATCCTCGCCGGACGGCGCGCGAACCCGTGCCCGGTCAACGCCGACACCAACCATGCATGAGAGGCGTACTCGTGACTGCGGTAGTCACCCGCACCTGGCGGATACTCCTGTGCAGAAACCGAATACGCCCCGGCGTCGAGAGATTGGAAGCAAGACATGGCTTTCCCGATGTCGTGTAGCCCGGCCCACCACACGACCAGCGCACGAGCCTGCACTTCGTCTACACCCAACCCGCGAGCAATGAACCGACGCAAGCCGCGCGATAGCCACTGATCCCACAGAACCCCCACTGCCGCACCGGTATCCAGCAAATGGCACATCAACGGATACACCGTCGGCAGGCCTTTGGACTTGCCCCACAACCGAAGATCTACCAGCCCACGATCAGCCATCCACACCCCTCGTCCGATCCGACAAGCGGCAACCGTAGACCACCCCACTGACAACAACCACAGATCATGTGCGAGCAGCACCGCGACTCAACCGCGCGCCGGGCACGATCCTTCCGAAACTAGACCCGTTGGGGGTCAACATGACTCGCTCATGCGCATGGAGTCAGCGATCTGCTGACGATCCCGAACCGCTGGCAGGCGCGGCCACGCTCGTCAACGGCTCACTCCGTGCGCGCGGACAACAACACCGCGATACCAGTCACTTCGCCGATCGGGCCGAGTTCACCCCCACGCGTGTGGGGACGGAATCAGCACCGAGCGCGTGACCGGATAAACCACGGGCTCACCCCCACGCATATAGA
>NZ_JBEZZS010000090.1:0-1206 GCF_040639295.1 Nocardioides sp. NPDC023903
CAATGGGCAACCTCGCAGGCTCGGTCCCCGACTCGGTCCTGCGCGCAGCCCTCCCCCACGCCGCCGACCTCGACATCCTCCAGGTCGGCTACTACCTCGAGGAAACCTCAGCAGCCGACCGCCTCCTCACCATCGTCACCGACCGCGTCCCCGGCGTCATCCGCGCAACCCACGACGCCGACGAATGGCCCAAAGCAATCACCCTGCTAGCCCTCCTCGGCCCCACCGAACGCTCCAAACTGGCCAACGTCGTAGCCGCCCAAGACGACGAAGTCATCGACGGCCTACTCGCCGCAGTAGAAGAAGTAGACGCCTGGGACACCCTCCTCCCTGTAGCAGCAGGCATGGCCCCAGAACCCCTACAACGCCTGGCTCAACGCCCGGCCATGCAAAACCCCACCCTCCTCACCAAAATCGCCGACCTAGCCCTGACTCAAAACCTCTGGCTCTCCCTACTCCCCCTAGCCACCCACCTCTCCCCCACCCAACTCCACACCGTCGCCGCCCGAGTAGCCACCGAACCCGACGACTCCCTGACCACCCTCATAGAACAAGCCCACACCGAAAACCACTGGCCCACCCTCCTCCCAGTAGCCCTCGCCCTCTCCACCCCCGACCGCAAACGCCTGGCCGCCCTCCCGGTAATGCACCGCCCCGCCTACCTCACCGCCGCCATAGAAGCCACCGCCACTCACAACCTCTGGCCCGAAGCCCTCACCGTCCTCAACGACCTACCCGCCGCCACCCACGACACCCTCGCCACCGCCATAAACACCCTCACCGACAACAATTTCCGAGAAGCCCTCGAAGCCGCCCCCACCGCCGACTGCACCACAACCCTGATACAAATCGTCCTCCGCCAGGACGTCTCAGCCCGACTCCGCTCCCTGACTCTCCTCAACGAATCCGACAACCTGGAACTCTTCGTCGCCACCATCACGACGCAGGACCCGGCGATCTGGCAATCGATTTCCGAAGCCCGCGAGGGAATCCCCGAACCCCTCCGCACACTCCTCGCCACCCAGGCAACCCAGTGCGGCCGAACCGAACTCGGCATCGACCTGACCACCGGCTGAGCCGCCGCCAATTACCCTCTGCCCATGCACGCCATCGGCAGCCGCCGGCGAAGCCAACCCGCCCCACCTCACGCAGTCTTCGCCGCCCTCACCAACCCCGATCGCGACCCCACCCGCCCCTGGCTCATCT
>NZ_JBEZZS010000091.1:0-1203 GCF_040639295.1 Nocardioides sp. NPDC023903
GATCGACCTCCGTGGCGAATCCGACCCCCGGGCCGCCGCGCTGGCCTGGATGAACGCCCACGCCAGCACCCCGATCGACATGGAGCACGAGCCACTCACCATCAACGTGGTGCTGCGGATCGGTGACCGCGAGTGGTTCTGGTACGAACGCGGACACCACATCGTCATCGACGGTTACGGTGCGATGAACGCGCTCGCGCGCACCGCGGAGATCTACACGGCCGTCGGCGAGCAGCGCGAGCCGTCCGTTTCCCGGGCCGCCGCGCTCGTCGACCTCTACGCCGACGAATCCCGCTACCGCGAATCCAGCCGATTCCGCGCCGACCGCGAGTACTGGATGGAACAGCTCGCGGGCGTGGGCGAGCCGATGACACTGTCGTCGGTCACCGCCGCGGGCGACACCCACGACCCTGGCCGCCACCGCGCCACCGCGGTGCTCGACACCGACCTCGACACCCTGCTCACCGACGCGATCGCCACCCACGGTTCGGCCAACTCCGCGCTTATCGTCGCCGCGCTCGCCGCCTACGTCCGGTCGGTCACCGGCGACCCGGATGTCGTACTGAGCCTGCCGGTTTCGGCTCGTACCACCGTCGCGCTGCGCCGTTCGGCGGGTGTGGTGTCCAATGTGGTGCCGCTGCGCCTGCGGTTCGACGAGCACACCACCGTCGCCGACGTCGTGCGCCAGACCGAACTGCAGATCACCGGCGCCCTGCGCCACCAGCGCTACCGCTCCGACGACATCCGGCGAGACTGCGGATACTCCCGCGACGCGCGTGGCTTCTTCGGGCCGATGGTCAACATCATGCTCTTCCACGACGAGCTGAAGTTCGACGATATCGCCGGTCAGCTCCACGTGCTCGCCACCGGGCCCGTCGAAGACCTCTCGATCAACATCTACAACGGCGACGGCGGCCGTATCCAACTCGACTTCGAGGCCAACCCGAGGCTCTACGGCGAGTCCGAGAACGCCGCCCACCACGCGCGCTACCTCGATTTCCTCGCGCGCTTCCTCGCCGCCGATCCTCGGCCTGCCCGAGTCCGTCGCTGTCGCGCGCGACATCATCGAAACCGGCAACACCAGCGCCGCCTCCATTCCGATGGCCATGGAACAGCTCGTGCGCTCCGGCGGGGCCAACCCCGGCGACACCGCGCTGCTACTGGGCTTCGGCGCCGGTCTGGCCTACGCGGGCCAGGTCGTGC
>NZ_JBEZZS010000092.1:0-1199 GCF_040639295.1 Nocardioides sp. NPDC023903
GCCCCAAAGTCACCGCCGCCCCCGCAAGCAGGCGAGCACGACGATCCGCCACAGCATCAGGGACAACGTCAGGAGAAACCACAAACAAGCACTTTACTGGCGCCGTCGAATCGATTCCCCGCGCGCCCGAAGCAGCCGGCAACCCAGCTAAGCTGGCTGAGTGTCTCCTCCGGCCGATCGCGCGAACAGTCGACGCCGCCAGCCGCGGCGGCGCGGTTCGGCGAACAACGCCGGCAAACCCCGCATGCGCACCGTCCGGGAAACCTCGGCGGGTGGCCTGGTCGTCGAAGGCCTCGACGGCCCCGCGGAACAGCGCACCGCCGCGCTGATCGGCCGCACCGACCGGCGCGGACGGCTGTTGTGGTCGCTGCCGAAAGGACATATCGAAGAGGGCGAGACCTCCGAGCAGACCGCGATCCGCGAAGTCGCCGAGGAAACCGGGATCGACGGGGAAGTGGTCGCCGAACTCGGTAGCATCGATTACTGGTTCGTCACCGAGGGCAGACGGGTACACAAGACCGTGCACCATTTCCTGCTGCGGTGTCTGGGCGGTGAGCTGTCCGATGCCGACATCGAAGTGACCCAGGTTGCGTGGGTTCCGTTGAGCGAGTTGGATTCCCGTTTGGCCTACGCCGACGAACGGCGGTTGGCCGAAGTGGCGAACCGATTGATCGACCGGATGGAGACCGGCAAGCGATGACGGGTGGACTGATCCGGCTGATCACGGCGGTCCTGACCATCCTGGGTTCGATGACGCTGCTGCCCGCGGTCGCGCACGCTCAAACGGACGAGTCGGGAACGCCGAAGTTTCTCAAACTGACCCTGGACGCGGTGGCGCCGGGCACGGTCACCACCGGCAGCGATCCGAAGCTGACCATCTCGGGCACCGTCACCAATATCGGCGACCGGGTCGTCGACGATGTGAGCGTGCGGGTCCAGCGAGCCGCCGCGGTGGATTCGCCGAGCGGGTTGCGCAGTTCGCTGCGGCTGGACCAGGCGAATTACGAGGTGACCGGCCCGTTCCAGGACGTGGCAACGCAGTTGAGTCCCGGTCAGCGCAAACAGTTCTCGGTGAGCATCGCGCTGCGCGCGGGCTCGGAGGCATCGCTCGGGCTCACCGATCCCGGGGTGTATCCACTGCTGCTCAACGTCAACGGTGAACCCGCCTACGGCACTCAGGCCAGGCTCGACGACGCGCG
>NZ_JBEZZS010000093.1:0-1189 GCF_040639295.1 Nocardioides sp. NPDC023903
CACTCGCCTGTCGTGGGCAGCGGCCCGATCAGCGTTGGCGCCAGCTCAGGGGGCCGGGAAGGTCGACACTGTTCTTGCGGGTACGGGAGTTCCAGGACCACGGGCCGATCTTGATGCCCCAGGACGACAGGCCCGATTGGGTGAAATTGAACTTCAGCGGCCCGAAGGATTTGCGCTGGCGGAACTTGATGGGCATGAGCAGCCTCCCTGAATCCCCACCAGAATAGCCGATCCGGTTCCGCCCCACCGGTTTCCGCTGGTCGAGCCGAGCTTCCCTAGTGCCGGCGACGGCGAGCGATGGCGAACATGGTGAGCGCGGCGGTGATCGCGAGGACGACGGCGAGAGTCAGCAGGATCAGGGGCGCCGCGGGGTCGGTTCCCCCGCCGCTGTGGCGGATCAGCAGCGCGGCGATCAGTGGGCCCGCCATCGCCAGCGCCGCGGCGGTCGACAGCAATCCACCGGTGATCAATTCCACGGGTCCGAGCCTGGCGTGCGACAGCGAACGCACAGACCGGGAATGCGCTGACATGACCTCCCCTTTCGTCGGTATCTGAAAGGTACCGCGCCGAAGGGGACAAACCGCCTCGACGAGGCCCGGCAGTCGCTGATGTGTCGCCAGCAAACCAGGAGCGACCGAGCGGGCTATTCGGCCGCGCGTCGCTCGGATCGAGTGCGTGCCCGGTCGTGCGCCTCACGCAACAACTCGCGGACCGTCGCTTCGGTGGCGGTCGCCGGATTCACCACCGCGAGCCAGTTCGCGGCAGCGTAGACGGGGTGCGCGACGACGGTGTCCTCGATGCTCGCGTCGGTCGGAGCGCCCGCTTCGGCGAAGGTCGTCTTGCTCACGGCGATGTTGACGCGGAAGCTGCCGGGACGGTTCAGGCCGGACGTCTCGTCGCCGGGGTAGTCCTTGGTCACGATGGTGGCGAAAGGCTGACCGGCGGGCACGACGCCGTCGGGGGCGTAGTAGAAGAAGGTGTCGCCCCAGCTGATCTCGGGAGCTTCACTCCCCTCGGTCGGCCGCAGCACCAGCACTCCGCCGAGGCCGGTCACGTAGTCGGTGATTTCCTCGATCGTCATGCTTGGAGCGTCTCATCCGGGGCGAACCAGAACAAGCGGGCCGAGGCGTCTCGTCAGTGAACGCCGACCAGCTCCCGTGCGCCCAGCGCGGCGACGGCCTCGCGTGCC
>NZ_JBEZZS010000094.1:0-1172 GCF_040639295.1 Nocardioides sp. NPDC023903
CAGTAATTGGCCAAGTCATCGGCGTGATCTTCGAAGTCCTTCAGTTTGACCGAGGGGACCAGCTTGAAATCAGCTGTGACGCCGAAGATGTCGTTGGTGATCCGGACGAGTCTGGGTGTCCGGATCCGGGCTTCCTTGGCTCGGCTCTCGCTGGTCAGCATGGCCTGTCGCACGGTCGGGACGTCGTCGCGTAGATAGAGCTTGAGGTAGCGAGCGAGTCGGTTCCAAGTGCGCCGGACACGGGCAGCATCGCGATGGGTGCGCTTGAGGTCGGGATCTGTTGTGCACCAGTACTTTACGCCGAGTCCGTAGGACTGGATTCCGGCGTAGGCGAGGCCTGTAGTCGAGAGGGATCCGAGGATCTCGAAGGCTGTGAGCACGGGTTTGTCTCCTGGTCATTCAGTGGGTTGCCTGTCCGGACGGGGTTGCAGCCGTCCGGGTGGCTGGGTTTTTGGGGCTGCCGCGCCCTTCCCTCTGCGGGAAGGGCTTGCCTCGAATTATGTTGTGCTGCTTAGGATTCGGGGTTTGTACGGGTTGCTTTGGCATTCAGCGGCCGGACCTCGTCGGCGCGGTACCAGGTCGTTCCTCCGACGAGCTTTTCGCCGCCACGGTTGTCTTTGCGGACCTCCGGCGGGACGACGCCAACGACGAAGTTGACCAGCTGAACCGGGGTGTACTGGCCCAGGCCCTGACCGGGGTCGACGTTCGAAGCGACGTTCACCTTGATGACCTCGTGCTGGTCACCACCGAACTGGTCACGAAAGCCCGCAACCAACTGAACATCCCACTTCAGTCGACCATCCGGGGTCCGGTCCTGCTCGTCGGGCTTTCCGAACACGGTCTTCGGGATGGCTTTGAGAAAGGCAACGCCGGTGAAGGTGGCGGCCTGGTCGATGACAAAGGTCTGAGGCATGGTCGGGATCCTTTCGGGGCGAGATCCTCCAGTGGAGGACTTCTAGTTTCTAGAAATCGAAAACCTTACGCATACACTCTAAGAAACGAATTGTTGATTCGCAAGGAGATACGACATGGCGAAGAAGGAGACCCCGCCTGAGCTGGCGGGATGGGTCGAAGAACGTGCCGAGCTTCTGGTGAAGACTGCTCGGCGGATCGTCGCGAAGGCGGATGCTCGGAAGGATCAGCCGGTTGCGGAGTGGTTGATTCCGTTGTTG
>NZ_JBEZZS010000095.1:0-1166 GCF_040639295.1 Nocardioides sp. NPDC023903
CCCGCAGTGCCTTCTCGCCGTTTCGATCAGCCGTCGCGTAAACCACGGCGCCACGAACCGGCCGGTCAACCCCACCCCAATCCCACCGACTAGGATCGAATGCCGTGACCTTGCGCCTTTTTGACACCGACACGCGGACCATGCGGGAATTCACCCCGCTGGTCCCCGGCCGTGCCTCGGTGTATCTGTGTGGGGCCACCGTGCAGGGGCAACCCCATATCGGTCATGTGCGCAGTGGCGTCGCCTTCGACGTACTGCGTCGCTGGTTGCTCGCACACGACTACGACGTGCGGTTCATCCGCAATGTCACCGATATCGACGACAAGATCCTGAACAAGGCCGCCGAAGCGGGCAGGCCGTGGTGGGAATGGGCCGCGACGCACGAGCGCGCCTTCGACAAGGCGTACGAGACGCTCGGCGTGCTCGCGCCGTCGGCCGAACCCCGCGCCACCGGCCACATCACCCAGATGGTCGATTTGATGCAGCGCCTGATCGAGCGCGGCCACGCCTACGCGGCCGAGGGTGATGTGTATTTCGACGTGATGAGCTGGCCGAATTACGGCGAGCTGTCCGGTCACCGCCTCGACGACGTGCACCAGGGTGAAACCCCGGCCCGCGGCAAACGCGACCCCCGCGACTTCACGCTGTGGAAGGCCGCCAAGGCCGGTGAGCCCAGCTGGCCGTCGCCGTGGGGTCCCGGTCGCCCCGGCTGGCACCTGGAGTGCTCCGCGATGGCCGAGTTCTATCTCGGCCCGGAATTCGATATCCACTGCGGTGGAATGGATTTGATTTTCCCGCACCACGAGAACGAGATCGCCCAGTCCAAAGCGGCGGGCGACGGTTTCGCGCGTTACTGGCTGCACAACGGCTGGGTGACGATGGGCGGGGAGAAAATGTCGAAGTCACTCGGCAACGTCCTGTCGGTGCCGAATGTTCTCACCCGTGTGCGCCCGGTAGAATTGCGTTTCTACTTGGGCAGCGCGCATTACCGCTCGATGCTCGAATACTCCGACAAGGCACTCGACGACGCGGTCGCCTCGTATCAGCGCATCGAAGCCTTCGTGCAGCGAGTGCTGGACCGAGCGGGCGAGGTGCCGATCGGAAAATGGACCGACGGATTCGCCGCCGCGATCGATGACGATCTGGCAGTCCCGAAGGCGCTCGCC
>NZ_JBEZZS010000096.1:0-1165 GCF_040639295.1 Nocardioides sp. NPDC023903
GTTCACCGCCACCCGCTACCACTCGCTGACAGTTCTCCCGGAAACCATTCCTGAGGATCTGGTCGTCGTCGGCCACACCGAGAGCGGCATCGTGATGGCGATGCGCCACCGCACCCTGCCCATCCACGGCGTCCAGTTCCACCCCGAGTCCGTGCTCACCCAGGGCGGCCATCGGATGCTCGCCAACTGGCTGGAGGTCTGCGGTGAACGTCCGTCCGAGGCGCTCGTCTCCGCGCTCGAGGCGGAGGTCGCCGCGCTCGTGACCCCGTAGCGGCGCCGCCTCGATGCCGGACTGACCACAGAGAAGGAGCGAAGCGCCCTGAACGCCGGAGGCAAGCATCGAGGCCGAGGTGGCCGCGCGGGGCGGCGTCAGCCGTGGAGAACACAGTGAGGCCGTGGGTTCTGTTGTCGGTGGCGGCGAGTCTGGACGGCTACATCGACGACGCGAGTGCGCAGCGCCTGCTGTTGTCGAACGCCGCCGACTTCGACCGGGTCGATCAGATCCGCGCCGAGTCCGACGCGATCCTGATCGGTGCGCGCACTCTGCGTACCGACAATCCCCGCCTGCTGGTGAACAGCGCCGAGCGGCGGGCCGCTCGGATGTCGGCGGGCAGACCCGAGTTTCCGGTGAAGGTGACCGTCACCGATTCCGGTGATCTCGATCCAGGGCTTCGCTTCTGGCACACCGGCGGCGGCAAGCTCGTCTACACCTCCGATGCGGGCGCCGCGGCGCTGGGCAACCGGCTCGACGGACTCGCCGAGGTGGTCAGCCTCGGCGAGCGTGTCGCGCTGCCCGCCCTCGTCGCCGACCTCGGCACGCGCGGTATCCACCGGTTGATGGTCGAAGGGGGCACCGGCATGCACACCGGCTTCCTCGCGGCCGACCTGGTCGACGAGATCCGTCTGGCCATCGCGCCGATCCTGGTCGGTGATCCGGCGGCGCCGCGCTTCGTCGGACCGGGGCAGTTCCCCGGCGGTGCCGGTCGCAGGCTGCACCTGACGGGTGTGGAACAACTTGGGGATGTCGCTGTGCTGAACTACCAGGTCAGCCCCGATCCCCACCCCCGCAACTAACTGGTACCGCGAACGAAATCACAGCACTGACCTGCAAAAATTCAGCTGTCCACAGTTCGCGGACAACTTTGCTCCACACCTGAACATGACC
>NZ_JBEZZS010000097.1:0-1162 GCF_040639295.1 Nocardioides sp. NPDC023903
TGGCGATGATGGTGATCAGCCCGAACGATGCAAGCACGTTCTGCCACCAGTGGTTGCGCAGGCCGCCCATCAGCTGCCACATCAAGGGCCGCGGCCCGCGCGATACCTACGGGTAGCCGCGCGGTGACCGGGGCGAGATCCGTTGCGCCCGCGTCGCTCTCGGACCCGAAGTTGTGGACATGTGCACAGGGCCTGTGGATAACTTTCGGGTGCGTCGGAACAGTGCGATCTCGCGCCCTCGGACCGCCGGGCCGGGCACCCACCCTATTCGCGCCTACGACCGGCAAAATCCCCGGGGAGGCGGAACCGTCTCGCGGTTGGACGATTTCTCGCATTCACGGCGAAGCCAGGGGTGTCGTAGGTGCACTGTAAGTTGGGCTTACCAGTAGGATGGTGACGTAACCAGCGGCGAACCCTCGGCGCGTGCTGTGCAGTCCGTGATATCTGATGGCTCTTTCGAGCCGTGCGCGTGCTGCCCGGATCGCTGCGCCAGGGATCAGCAAGTAAGGAGAGCTACCGAGAAGTGGCTGCCAACGACTCCAACGCATCGGGCAACAATTCAGGCTACGGTGCCTCTTCCATCACGGTCCTCGAAGGCCTCGAGGCGGTGCGCAAGCGCCCTGGCATGTACATCGGTTCCACCGGTGAACGCGGTCTGCATCACCTCATCTGGGAGGTTGTGGACAACTCGGTCGATGAGGCGATGGCCGGCTACGCCACCAAGGTCGAGGTGACCTTGCTCGCCGACGGCGGCGTCGAGGTGATCGACGACGGTCGCGGTATCCCGGTCGGGATGCACGCCCAGGGCGTGCCGACGATCGAGGTCGTCATGACTCAGCTGCACGCCGGTGGCAAGTTCGACTCCGACTCCTACGCGGTGTCGGGTGGTCTGCACGGTGTCGGCATCTCGGTGGTGAACGCGCTCTCGACCAAGGTCGAGGTCGAGATCGACGTCGACGGCTACCACTGGACCCAGACCTACAAGGACGCCAAGCCGGGCAAGCTCGCGCAGGGTGAGCCGACCAAGGCCACCGGCACCACGGTGCGGTTCTGGGCCGATCCGGACATCTTCGAGACCACGACCTACAACTTCGAGACCGTGGCGCGGCGCCTGCAGGAGATGGCCTTCCTGAACAAGGGCCTCACCATCAAGCTCACCGAC
>NZ_JBEZZS010000098.1:0-1154 GCF_040639295.1 Nocardioides sp. NPDC023903
CGCGGCGTCGGTGAGGTAGGTGACCGCGGGCACGGCTAGCTGTCCGCTGGTGCGTAGGTGCCCGATGACCTGGGAGCAGAACGGGTGGGTCGAGAGACTTCCGGCTCGCCTAGGGCTTGCTCAAGTATTCGATCGCGGCGGCGTAGCCGTGGATGCCGAGGCCGGCGACGACCGCGGTGGCGATCGGGGAGACGAAGGAATGGTGCCGGAACTCCTCGCGCGCGTGCACATTACTGATGTGCACCTCGACGATCGGCACCTCAGGAATCATCAGGGCGTCGCGCAATGCCACCGACGTATGGGTGAGGCCGCCGGGGTTGATGACGATGGCCGACACTTCGCCGCGGGCCCGCTGGATCCGGTCGATCAGCGCGCCTTCGTGATTGGACTGGAAGGCGATGACCTCGCGGTCGAAACGGGCGGCGGTCCGCTCACACAGTGCGACGACGTCATCGAGGGTGTCGGCGCCGTAGATCTCGGGCTGACGGGTCCCGAGCATGTTCAGGTTCGGTCCGTTGACAACGAGGATCGGACCAGTGGCCTGCACGGTTTCCATGCAGGCCACTGTAAGTCACAAGCCGGTCGGGCCCTCCGAGCGCAGGTCGTCGACTTTGCGCATGGCTTCGCGGAGTTCGGCCAGCCAGGTTTCGGCGTGCTTGCCCGCGAGTTTGACCGTCCAGGCCAGGGCGTCGGCGCGGGAGCGGGCGACGCCTGCGTCGATCAGGGTGTCGAGGACCTGGCGTTCGGGCTGACGTAGCCGGGTCATCACGGGCACCGCCAAGTGGGTGAACAGGATTCGCTCGCCGTCTACCCGCACGCCCCAGGCGACGCTGCGGCCGTAACGCCGCTGGGCCTCGTCGGCGATCTGCATGCGCGCCGGGCGGGTCGACTCGCGGAAGCGGGCGAGGGCGCCCTCTTTTGTGGCCGTCGGGGTGCTCGCGTCGCCGGGGACGGGCAGTTCGCCGACCACGACGACCTCGTCGCGGTCGATGTCGATGTCCACCGGCCCGGTGAACCAGTCGGCGGGCAATCGTCCGGCGAACCAGTCGGGGGCGTCGGCTCAGAGGCCGACACGCCCCGCGAATACACCGCTACGTGCGCGAACGACGCCGGTGGGGACGGGAACTGAACAGCGTTGTTGGGCGCGGAGTCGC
>NZ_JBEZZS010000099.1:0-1152 GCF_040639295.1 Nocardioides sp. NPDC023903
AGACTGTCCATCGGCGGTGAGCCGTGGCGGCCGTGGATGAGCATCGTGGTGATCGCTGCCTATCTCGCCTTCTTCCCGATCGCCATCGGGATGCTGCGCGGGCTACAGGCGCCGTCGGCGGCCTCGGTCGAATTGCTGCGTAGCTGTTCGGCCGGATGGTGGGCGACGTTGACGCGCTTACGGTTTCCCGCCGCCGTCCCCTCCTTGATACCGGCGCTACGGCTGGCCGCCGCCGCCGCGGTGATCGGCGCGATCGTCGCCGAGATCTCCACCGGGACCGCGGGCGGGATCGGGCGACAGATCATCGTGTTCTCCCAGCAGGCCACCGGCGATTCGGCCCGGCTCTACGCCGCCGTGCTCGCCGCCGCGCTGCTCGGTGTCGTCCTCACCGCGCTGGTCGGTCTGGTGGAGCTGGCGCTGCGCCGCTACAGCCACCCGCCGGGCACCGGCACCGCGAGCGAGGGCCGATGAGCCCCACCGAAACACTCTCCACGCCACCATGTCAGGAAGAAGTACCCATGACCATCTCAGTCGCCGAACCCGGCAGTCCGGGGGCGCCGGCCGCGGTCGAGCTGAGCGAGCTCGGCAAGACCTTCGCCGCCGGTGCGGTGACGGCGCTATCTGATGTCTCGCTCTCCGTCGCGGCGGGCGAATTCGTCTCGCTCATCGGACCTTCCGGCTGCGGCAAGTCCACCCTGTTGCGGATCGTCGCCGACCTCGAGACGCCGAGCAGCGGCACTGTCGCCGTGCACGGCAAGCCCGCGCGGCAGGCGCGGATCGATCAGGACTACGGCATCGCGTTCCAGCAGGCCGGTCTGCTCGACTGGCGCACTGTCGCAGCCAATGTCGAACTGCCTCTCGAATTGCACAAGGTGCCGAAGGCGCAGCGCAAGGCACGCAGTGCCGAGCTGCTCGCCATGGCCGGGCTCAGCGAGTTCGCCGACCGCTACCCGGCCGAACTGTCCGGCGGCATGCAGCAGCGCGTCGCGATCGCCCGCGCACTGGCCCGTAAACCCTCGCTGCTGCTGATGGACGAGCCGTTCGGTGCGCTCGACGAGATGACCAGAGAACGCATGCAGCGTTGGGCAGAGATCACCGGGAACGAGGTCTCGCCGCCGATCCCGGCGACCGACGGCGATGCCCTGATCGTCG
>NZ_JBEZZS010000100.1:0-1146 GCF_040639295.1 Nocardioides sp. NPDC023903
GCCGTGACCCTGGTTGATGATCCCCGCCGGGTCGGGGACGGTCGTTTACCGTCGCGGAAGGTCGACGCCAGGCCGACACAGTGCCAGCCGCGCGCGAACCTCGTCGGCGGTGCACCGACATCGAGTTCCCTCACCTTGGGGTTGATCGCCATCCCGAACCCTCCTCGTTCACTAGAACACGTTACAAAACTGAGCCACTTCACGCCAGTTGTCCAGCGAACTTCCTTGTTGACTCCTGTTATATCCGAGGTAGGGCGATCTTCTCGACAGAAACGAGAACCTGTTCTAATCTCAGAGACGAATAGAACCGGTTGTCGATCCGACAAGGGCAGGAGCGGGCTCCGAAATGACGCAAGAAGTGACCGAACGGGTCGAGGCACTGCTGCCGACGCTGCGTGAGCGTGCGCAGGAGGCCGAGGACCTGCGCCGCATTCCCGAAGAATCCATGAAAGCGCTGCAGGAGACCGGTTTCTTCCGGCTGCTCCAGCCCAAGCAGTGGGGCGGCCACGCCGCCGACCCGGTGGTCTTCTACGACACCGTGCGCAAGATCGCCAGCGCGTGTGGTTCCACCGGCTGGGTGTCGGGCATCATCGGGGTGCACAACTGGCACCTCGCGCTGTTCGAGCAGCAGGCCCAGCAGGACGTGTGGGGCGAGGACACCGATGTGCGCATCTCGTCCTCCTACGCGCCGATGGGCGCGGGACAGGCCGTCGACGGTGGGTACATCGTGCGCGGCTCGTGGGCCTGGTCCTCGGGTTCCGATCACGCCACCTGGGCGGTGCTGGGCGGTCCGGTGATCAAGAACGGCAAGCCGGTCGACTTCGGCAGCTTCCTGATCCCGCGTTCGGACTACCGCATCGACGACGTCTGGAACGTCGTCGGACTGCGCGGCACCGGCTCCAACACCGTCGTCGTCGAGGACGTCTTCGTCCCGTCGCACCGGTTCCTGAGCTTCCGCGCGATGAGCGAGGGCCGCGCGCCCGGCCTCGAGCAGAACACCGACCCCGTCTACAAGATGCCGTGGGGCACCGTGCACCCCACCACCATCTCCGCGCCGATCGTCGGCATGGGCTACGGCGCCTACGAGGCCCACGTCGAGCACCAGGGTCGCGCTGATCACCCTCGCAAGCCTGGCCTGGTCGATCG
>NZ_JBEZZS010000101.1:0-1141 GCF_040639295.1 Nocardioides sp. NPDC023903
GGGCGACAAGGACAAGAAGAAGCCCGAAGACTCCGGTGAAGGCACCGACGGCGAGACAACCCGGCAGCCCCGGAGAACTCACCCGAGGACACCGAGCCATCCAGTCCCCAAAGCAACAGCCCTACGGAGACTCCGTCGACGGGCGGCACGACCCAGCCGAACCCGAATACCAACGGACCCAGCGAAACCCCAGACCAGGGCGACGCCACGCCATCAAGTGTCGATGACACCGACGTGTCGACGACGACCAACAGCAACCCGCAGCCGACCACCGACACCCCCGTCGTCGACACCTCCTCACGCAACCCCCCGAGCCCCACCGGATCATCACTGGATCTCCCTTCCCACGATGTTTCGACTTCGTCGAACGCTCCCTCCGAGAGCGCACCGCCGAATTCACCACCAACACAGCAGAATCCGTCGCCGCTCACCGCTGAGAACGGCACAACCCCGACAGCGCCCACCGACCCACAGACACCCTCGGCAACCGCCACTTCGGAGTCGACCCCACCGCAATCCACAACCTCGACTCCCTCCGCCCCCACGAACAACCTCACCCACACGGCCTCCGACACCACCCGCCCAAATACTTCAGATACATCAACAGCCACGGCAACAACCGCGACCGCACCGCCGACTCAAGTCACAAACCCCACGCCGACAACAACTCCCACCACATCAACCCCACCCCCCACTGCCCCGCCGACTTCCATACCGGCCCCCGCGATCAGCCCTACCCCAACGTCGCCTCCGTCATCGCCCAGATCCACAACACCCACCGCCACAAATCCAGCCCCGGTCACCTCGACCTCGACCACCCGGACTGCGCTGCCAATCGACCAGACCTCGTCTCCGTCCAGGCCGACAACCCCATCAGCGCTGTCCGAATCACGCGCGGGAACCAGCCCCGAGAGCCGACCGAGTTCTACTCCGCCCACCACAAACCCGGCTCGGACAACACCGCAAACCCCTACGCCCACTTCAACCCCGACAAACCAGTTACCCGCCCCTGGTTACAGCCCTGACGCCCGGCCTCTGCGCGACGCATTGCGTAACCAACCGCCGCACGACGGCCGCACAACCACCGTCGACCGCAACCCGTCTCAGCCACGGCCCTCATACCGAATTCGCCGCTTCCAGG
>NZ_JBEZZS010000102.1:0-1125 GCF_040639295.1 Nocardioides sp. NPDC023903
CGAGCAGCCGCAGCACGGCGGCGGCGCGTTCGATCGACTGGATCGGGCCGGGCATGGGCCCGAACCTACCACCGTTCAGCATTGTCGAACGGTGCTGGTGGTGCCCGGCCCCGCGCGTTCCTAGCGTTGGTCTCGGGCCTCGGGCCCGATCGACGGACTCGACGATGAGGTCCGGAAAGGGCGAGAAGATGAACCGGTACGTGGGCGCGATCGACCAGGGCACGACGTCGACGCGATTCATGGTTTTCGATCACAGGGGCACCGTGGTGGCCCGCCACCAGCTCGAACACTCCCAGATCATGCCGTGCCCCGGCTGGGTCGAACACAATCCGGACGAGATCTGGGAACGCACCCGCACCGTCGTCAAGACCGCGCTCTCGCTCGCCGGTCTCACGGCCGACGACCTCGCCGCCATCGGCGTCACCAACCAGCGCGAGACCACCGTCGTGTGGAACCGCCGCACCGGCCGCCCCTACGGCAACGCCATCGTCTGGCAGGACACCCGCACCGACCGCATCATCGCCGACCTCGACGCCGCCGGGCACAGCGCGCTCATCCGCGCGAAGACCGGCCTGCCGCCGGCGCCGTACTTCTCCGGCGGCAAGCTGAAGTGGATCCTGGACAACGTCGCGGGCGTGCGCGCCGACGCCGAACGCGGTGACGCCCTGTTCGGCACCCTCGACAGCTGGCTGATCTGGAACCTCACCGGCGGCGTGCACGTCACCGATCCCACCAATGCCTCACGCACGATGCTGATGGACCTCGAAACCCTCGACTGGGACGACGAACTCCTCACGATCTTCGGCATCCCGCGCGCGATGCTGCCGACCATCGCGCCGTCGGCGAACCCGGGACTGTTCGGGACGACGAAACCCGACGGCCCGTTCAAGGGCTCGGTGCCCATCGCGGGCGTGCTGGGCGATCAGCAGGCCGCGGGCGTCGGGCAGGTGTGTTTCCAGCCCGGCGAAGCCAAGAACACCTATGGCACAGGCAATTTCCTGATGCTCAACACCGGCACGGAGATCGTGCTGGACGGCAGGACCGAGCGGATCGGCTCGATCGCGAAGATCTGGGCCGCCGGCGTCCAGGCCTCCGAGCTGGGCAAGACGCTCTCGAAGCAGACCG
>NZ_JBEZZS010000103.1:0-1123 GCF_040639295.1 Nocardioides sp. NPDC023903
GGACGATCTGATGCTCTTGCGCAGCAACATTTTTCGAGACCACGACGGTCCCGTCCGGTGCGGTCGCCCGAAGGAACGCCTCGTGGTGGCCTGCGGCCAAACGGGCGTTGACGGTGGCGCCGTCACTGCGCAGGCCCCCCGACCACACCCACTCGACGCGATCCACCGCCAACGAGGAGGCGACGCTTTCCGGGTGAGTCGGCCCGAAATAGATGGCGTACACCCGATTCGCCCCGAACCAGGTCCCACCCAGCAGCAACATGGTCACCACCGCGAGAACGATCAATTCGACAGCAGTGCGCCGATGCTGCCAGCTGAGCCACAGCAGTACCGACGGCACCATCGCGCCCGCGGCGAGCAACATCGCGTAGACAGGCTGGTACTCGACGGCGGCGAAGATACCGAGGCAGCTGGCAGCCACCGCGATCAGCACGGCACCGACAGCCTCCCACCGCCACGAGATCAACGCACCGAGCGACACCACGCCCGCGAGCGCCAACTGCACGGGTACTTCGATCCGCGATCCGAACACGAAGCCCTCACCGCTGGAGGGCACGCCGACTGTCACGGTGAGTACCGCGAGGGTGATCGCGACGGCAGCCGCGGACACGTGGGCGAGCAACCGCACGATCTGAGCACCGGAGGCGGTCAGCGGTATCGCCCCACGTGGTGTGTGCTGGTGTTGCGGGTGCGGCGACCACAGGCAGTTCCGGCACGCGACATGGGCAATGGGCCGGGCGACCACCCATCGCGCACCGAGTACCAGCGCCAGGCCGATGGCGGCCCCACCCAGCACATCGGTCGGACTGTGCAGGTCTTCGGCCACCCGATCGATGGCGGCGGCCGCGGCGGCGACCCCGAGGAGCACGGTGAGAAACGCGATGACCCGGCGGCGATGCAACAGTGTCGCCACCGCCAACGGAACCAGACCCGCGATGAGGACCGCTTGGATGACGTGCCCACTGGGGTAGGAATCCAGCGCCCCCGCCATCGGACCGTCGACGGGACGTGGCCGATCGATGACACCGCGCAGTCCCGCACTGACGAGCAAACCGAATCCGGGCCCTGGCCATAATTACCGCATGTGCCGCGATACTGCTGTTGCTGCTGGCCGGGCGCCGAC
>NZ_JBEZZS010000104.1:0-1121 GCF_040639295.1 Nocardioides sp. NPDC023903
CTCGAACTGATCAACGGCGACGAGATCGACTCCGCCTATGACCGTGTGGTCGCCAGCGATGTCCAATACCGGTTCGTGATCGACGCCGCCACCGTGTGAGGCGCGCGCGCCGACGGGCTGTCGGCGCACGCCCTGGGTACCGTGACATTCGTGGTTGCCGAGGACGAATCCGCTGAACCCGCCGCACAGTCCGTCGCGGTGAGCGCCCTGCCCGCCTACTGGTCGGTGCGCACACCGCCGCGCTGGCTGCCACGGGCGCTGCTGTACGCCGTGTTGGCGGTAGCCGGATTGATCGCGGCGTTCTGGGTGCTCGGCAAGATGCAGGGCCTGCTCACAGTGCTGCTGGTGTCGATCTTTTTGGCCTTCGCGATCGAACCCGCGGTGAATTGGCTTGCCGCGCGCGGTGTTCGGCGTGGGGCGGGCACCGGCGCGGTGTTCCTGGTGGTGCTGGTGATGATCGTCGCGTTCGTGTGGACGCTGGGCGCGCTGCTGGTCAACCAGGTGACCATGCTCGTGACGAACGCCCCCGACTACGTCCAGGATCTGGTCGACTGGGTCAATTCGACCTTCCATCAGGATATTTCGGGTGACGACCTGACCAAGTACGCCTCGGAGTGGAGTTCCACGATCGAGAAGTACCTGGTGGGTCTGGCCGGAAACGTCTGGGGCATCGGCACTGTCGCGATCGGCGCGCTGTTCCAGCTGCTCGGAGTGCTGCTGTTCACGTTCTATTTCGCGGCCGACGGACCGCGTTTCCGCACCTGGGTGTGTTCGCTGCTGCCGCCGAAACAGCAGAAGCATGTGTTGCGGGCCTGGGACATCGCGGTCGAGAAGACCGGCGGCTACATCTATTCGCGCGCCCTGCTGGCCCTGTGTTCGGCGGTCGCGCACTACGTGGCGTTGCGGGTGCTCGATGTGCCCTCGGCGTTCGCGCTGGCGTTGTGGGTCGGTGTCGTCTCCCAGTTCATCCCGACTGTGGGCACCTATATGGCCGGCGCGCTGCCCGTGCTCGTGGCGTTGGTGCACGACCCGATCACGGCGCTGTGGATTCTGTTGTTCATCATCGCCTATCAGCAGTTCGAGAACTATGTTCTGCAGCCGCGCATCACCGCGACCACCCT
>NZ_JBEZZS010000105.1:0-1119 GCF_040639295.1 Nocardioides sp. NPDC023903
CGGCCGACCATCATCGTGGCGTAGTCGGGCGAGATCGCGGAGATCAGGTTGCCGAGGATGTGTCAACTGTAAGTGACGGCGCCAGCGGTTTATTCCATGGCCGACTCAGACCCTGGCCGCCGCCCTGGCCAGCGCGCGATCGCGCTGCTCCTCGAAACGGGCCGCCTTGACCTCGAGGTCGAGCAGGTAGGTGTGCAGCTCGTCGCGGGCGATTTCGCCTTCGGGGCCGAAATCGGTGCGTTCGAAGACGCGCCAGATACGCAGGGTCGGGCGCAGGACGACGTCGAGGTGCTGGCGCAGGTCGTAAACGCCGTGCTTGGCGAGCAGGACCGCGTTGCGGCGGAAGTTGGGCTGGTTGAGACCGGGCATCTGGAAACGCAGGATCACGTCGGTGATGGCCCGCATGGCCTCGTCGGGGGTGAGGTCGAGGGCGGCGGCGCACAGCTTGCGGTAGAAGATCATGTGCAGGTTCTCGTCGGCGGCGATCCGGGCGAGCATGCGATCGGCGACCGGGTCGTTACACAGGGCGCCGGTGTTGCGGTGGCTGATTCTGGTCGCGAGCTCCTGCAACGTGACGTAGGCGACGCCCTTGAGGAACTGCGAACCCTTCTCCGGCTTGGCGATGCCCGCGGTCATGTGCGACATCCTGGCCTCTTCGAGCGCGACCGGATCGACGGCGCGGGTCACGACGAGGTAGTCGCGCAGGACGATGCCGTGGCGGTTCTCCTCGGCGGTCCACCGGCCGACCCAGGTGCCCCAGGCGTTGTCGAAGCCGAAGGTGTCGGCGAGTTCGCGGTGGTAGGAGGGCAGGTTGTCCTCGGTGAGCAGGTTCGTGATCATCGCCGCCTTGGCGACCTCGCTCAGCCGCGACTGTTCGGGATCCCAGTCGTCGCCGCCCATGGCCGCGAAGTTGCGCCCCTCGTCCCACGGCACGTAGTCGTGGGGGTGCCACATCTTGGCCTTGGACAGGTGGTCGTTGAGGTTGGCTTCGGCCGTCGGCTCGAGCTCGGCGAGGATGTCGCTGTCGGACAGGTGGAGCGTCATGGGTCGACGCTACGAGGCGAGGGGTGGGTTCTCGGGGTTAATGCCGAGATTTCCGCGACTACTCATCACCGACCC
>NZ_JBEZZS010000106.1:0-1118 GCF_040639295.1 Nocardioides sp. NPDC023903
ATAGAGCGCGGTCCCACTACGCGGCTGCAAGCTCGGCGCAGGCACCTGTGCCAGCGGCACGTTCGCGTAGACCACGTCATAGGCGGTGTCGAACTGCGCGAGCGTGACCTCGATCTTCTTCGGCACACTGCGTTGCTGTTCGAAATAAGCGGCCAACCCACCCTCGGTATCGGCCTTGATCGTCTGCATCGACCCCGAACGGTCGAGCAGAACAGCGATCAGTGTGCGGTCGGAATCGGTCATGTGTACGAACACCCCCGTGTCGGTCGGACAATCAATTCCCACCGTACGCCGCGAAAGCGGCCTGCCCGACCGGCGAAAAGAGGACGCCAAGGTATCGCCAAGGCGCCGTTCCTCCCTTCACCACGGACCGGCCGATCCGTCCGAAAAGCTTCATTCGTGAGCATCATCTTCGTCTTCACCCGCAAGTTCCGACGGTCATCGCCGAGGCCCGCCGGTTACGCGGCTGATCGGGAGTAGCAGCGCAACGTTGGCGTTCGAGACGATCGCTGTGGCGTTTGGGTCGCGTGACGGCGATATTCAGGCTGTTGCATCAGGCATGACCAACTCATTGACGACAAGCACTGCGGCATCAGGATTTTCGCCCCGCGCCGCATGGCCCGCCTTGCTCACCATGTTCCTCGGCAGCTTCACTCTGGTGACCGCGGAGTTCCTGCCGCCGGGCGTACTCACCGCGCTCGCGACCGATCTCGGAGTGCCCGAAGGGGTCGTCGGATTGTCGGTGAGTGCGACAGCGCTGACCGCGCTGGTGGCCGCGCTCGGGCTGGGTTCACTGTTTCCCCGGGTGGATCGGCGCACGTTGCTGATCGTATTGACCATCGGGGCCGCGGTGTCGAATGTTGTTGTGGCGCTGACACCGAACATCGTGCTGTTGCTGATCGCACGGCTGCTGCTCGGTCTGGCGGTCGGTGGATACTGGTCGATGGCGCTGGTGATCGCCGCGAAGCTCGTGCCCGCCGAACGCCTCGGCAAGGCGATGATGATCGTGAACGCGGGAACCACGGTCGCGACGGTGGCCGGGGTGCCGCTCGAATCATGGCGAAGTCGGCGGCGCTCCAGTGCCGCCCGGCCCGGCGCTTGAACATCGCCTTGCGCAG
>NZ_JBEZZS010000107.1:0-1114 GCF_040639295.1 Nocardioides sp. NPDC023903
ATGCGATCATCGCCTACCTGTCGGCACCGATCCGCGAGCTGCGTACCAGTGTGGACGGCACCGGTGACCCGGCTGAGGCACTGGGCCTGCTCAACAACGCGATCAGCCAACTCGACTCGACCGAGGCGCCCTACCGCCTGCAGGCAACCGATCTCGAATCGAGCTGGAGCTCCACAGCTGCTAACTCCGCGATCCCCGCGATCCGCGCCTCTCGCACCAGACTGGTCGAGGGTAGCGACCAAACTGGGGAGTTCGCCACGCTGATCGACGCCGCGGTCGGCACCAACACCACCGCCGCCGCGGCGATCGATGCCGAACTCGACGACTTCGAAACCCGAGCCCGCCGGATTCTGAAAGCTTCACCGAACGAGCAAGGCGTCACCACCGTCATCGAGCTGGCCCGACAGATGTACAGCAACTCCCTCTCCGCTGTCGACAGCGCGCAAGCCGACTACGACACCTACACCAGCAAGCTGCGCGAAACCGACTACACGACACCGAAATCCAGCCTCGGGACCGGTGGCGGACCCGCTACCGGCGACCCATCCCTGACCAGCGACGACGACACCGACACCGTCATCGACGACACCGGCAGTAGCTCGACATCGAGCGATCCGGTCATCGCGATGCAGCAAACCCTAGCCACCGCGGGCATCGACGCCGCGACGACCCTCGGCACCCAATTGATCACCTCCGGGGCCGAAGTGCTGACCACGCTGATCACCGAAGCCGCCGGGGTCGCGACCCACGCCATCGATGTCCTCGGCGACGAAGCCGGTGAAACGATCACCGCCACACTCACCGGCAATACCGGTGACAGCACAGGCACCGCGCCCACGGCGAACGGAGCCGGGGCCGGTTCGAACGTGCCCAGTAACGGCGGCACCGGGGGCGGGGCGCCGCTGTTCAACTTCGGTGGTTCCGACAAGCCCGCCACCGGCGCGAACGGTGCCAGTACCGGTACAGGATCGAACACCGGCGCCGCGCCGATCACGCCGAAACCCGACGCGCCCACCAGTGACGGCGACCAGAAACCCCAGCCCTCCCCCGCACCTGGCACCGCTGTGTCCCCTGGCCAGAATTCGAGCACCGGCGCTGTGGTGCCGCCTACTGC
>NZ_JBEZZS010000108.1:0-1099 GCF_040639295.1 Nocardioides sp. NPDC023903
CGTTCACCAGCGCCCCGGCTATCAGCACCCGCCGCCCGTATCGAACGGCCAGCACCCCGACCGAAAGCCCGGCTCCCACACCGGCGCCGACCGCGAACAGTGCCGACGTCAGCCCGGCCCGCAAGGGTGACCATCCGAGCCCACCTTGCATGAACAGCGTCCACACCAGGAAGAACCCGCCCATGGCGATCCAGAACAGCAACCAGGTGCCCAGCCCGATCGCGAACGGCCGACCCCGCTGTAGACCGCAATCGCCTTGCCGCGCTCGTCTTTCGGGAACGTCGTCTGAATGACGGCCAGAATCTGCGGCCACCATCAGCGCGCCCATCGCACCCTGCGCGAAGCGGGAGCCGATGAGCACGGCGGGATCGGTGGCGAGCCCGCAGGCCGCGGAGGCGATCGTGAAACCGGCCATGCCGATGAGGAAGACGCTCGGCATCAAGCCTCGTCACTTCGGCATGCTGAAACTCCTGAGCGCACACGACGGCCGCACCCAGCAGGAGCTCGGCGAGGCGCTGGAGATCCACCGCAACGTCATGGTCGGGCTGGTGGACGACCTGGAGAAGCGCGACCTCCTGGAGCGGCGTCGCCACCCCGGTGATCGCCGGGCTCACGCGCTTCGTCTACTGCCTGCCGCCCATGCCCTCCTCGCCGAAGCCGAGCAGCGAGTGGCCGAGCTCGATGCCGAGCTCCTGTCCCCGCTGCCGCCCGAGGACCGCGTCCTCTTCCTCGATCTCCTGCGCCCAACCGCCGAAGGTAACGGTCTCCGCCCCGGCATCCACCCCGGCCTCACCAGGTAACGCCCTCGCCGGACCGTCACGATCCAGCATCGGAGGCTGCAGTTGAGCGCACTCGTGGCAAGAATGGATCGGGGGCCGGGAAATTTTTTCGGGTGGCGGGAATGAATCGCCGCAGCTACTGGTTGTGCTGATCAACAACATGAGCGGATCTGACTCAACTTCGAGTTGACTCATCGTGGGACTCGCAGGCAGGATTGAGCCCACTACGCTCAGCATCCGGTCGCCCTCCTCAAGCGGCGACTGGATCCGTGGCCTCGGCGTCGGGAGAGGCACTCGACGGAGCCGACTCGTGGCGAGGC
>NZ_JBEZZS010000109.1:0-1092 GCF_040639295.1 Nocardioides sp. NPDC023903
CGATCTTCAATCAGAATGTCGGCGCGGTCTCCACGACCAGGGTCTACAGCCGGTATGTGACCGCGGTGAGTGGCGCGATCCTGGTGGTGCTGGGGTTGGTGCCTCGCATCGGCGAGGTCGTCTCGGTGATTCCGAAGCCGGTGGTCGGCGGCGTGGGACTGGTGTTGTTCGCGACGGTCGCCGTCGTCGGTGTGAGCACACTGCTCAAAGCCGATCTGACGGACCGGGTCAACGCCACCGTCGCCGCCACCGCGATCGGTATCGGACTGCTGCCGGTGTTCACCAAGGGCATGTTCGACAAGTTCCCCACGTCCGCGCAGATCCTGCTGGACAGCGGCGTCACTCTCGGCGCGGCCACCGCGTTCCTGCTGAACCTGGTCTTCAACCACACCCCCCTCGGCGCGCTGGCCCGCGCCGCGATCGTCGAACCGGCCGATACGGCAGAACCCGCCACCGCAGACGAACCGACGAAGACCACCACCCCGAACCCCGCCGTCGCCATCTGATCGAGCCAAAACCACACCACGGCACCGCCATGACCACACTCCCAGCCCCGCACATCCCGACCTCGAGGAGGGATCGCCGACGAAGTCGGCGGTTCGCGCCCGTCCCGTCAGGGGCGCGAACTCGAGCGCGCCAGCGCTCCAATAGTTACTGTGCGGGGATGGAGATAGCAGGCAAGGTCGCGATCGTCACCGGCGCGGGCGCGGGTATCGGTGCCGCACTCGCCTATCGCCTCGTCGCCGGTGACGCGCGGGTCGTCGTCGCCGACCTCGACGGAGACAGCGCGGCGAAGGTGGCGGCCGACCTCGGCGACCACGCGATCGCGGTCGGTGGTGATGTGGCCGACGAGCAGGTCGTGGCCGAACTGATCGCGACCGCCGAGCGCGAATTCGGTCCGGTGGACTTGTATTTCGCGAACGCGGGCATCGGCGGCGGCCCCGGTCTCGACAGCACCGAGGCCCAGTGGGCGAACACCATCGAGGTGAACGTGATGGCCCACGTGCGGGCCGCGAAACTGCTCGTCCCCGGCTGGCTGGAGCGCGGCAGCGGCTATTTCGTCTCCACCGCGTCCGCCGCGGGTCTACTCAC
>NZ_JBEZZS010000110.1:0-1085 GCF_040639295.1 Nocardioides sp. NPDC023903
GCGGCCCGCTCCCCCACGCCACCGCGGATGTGGATCCGCCCGCTGGTGGCGCCGTAGGCCAGCGTGTTGCCGGCGATGATGGGCCCGGTGCAGTGCACGATGTGCAGTGTGCGTCCGCGGTCGGCGGCTGTGCGGGCAGCCCAGCGCACGGCGGCTATCGATCCGGGCGAGCCGTCGGCTCCGACGACGACCGCTGCGTCGGCGTCGCGGTGCGGGGTTTCGCTGTGCTGGGTCATGGGTTCGTGCCTTCCTGGCTGGTGCGTTGCGGCGGGAGAGCGCGATCAGGGGTGGACGACGGTGACCGGGGCGCGTTTCAGTTCGAGCGCATCGCCGATCCTGGTCGACCATTCACGCACTGCCTGCCAGTCGCGCAGGTCGCCGTAGCGGGCGCCACCGAGCATCCGGTATATCGTCCTGGCCCACCACGAGACGCCCTCGCGCTCGTAGTGTCCGGCGAAGGCGGTGTAGTCGCGGGGGTGCAGTGTGCGGATCGCGGCGGCGATCTTGGACGGGACCTGCCGTCCGGCCCAGCGCCCGATCGGTCCGCGCAGTGCGGGGCCGAGTCCCACACTGAACAGCCAGATGTCCTTGTCCACCAAGGTGTTCTGGTTGTTGCGAAGATATGCGGTGGCCTCGGGCAGCAGATCCATGTTGTGGATCGCGCTACCGATGACGAGGGTGTCGATACCCGAAAGCTCGGGTGCGTGCTCGATGTCGTGCAGTTCGGCGCGAGCGCCACGGGCGACGAGATCGTCACAGGCGAACTCGGCGATATCGCGGGTCGAGCCCTGGGCGGTGGCGTACAGAACAGCGATGCGGGGTGTGGGTGTCGTGGTCATGATGCCAGCATCGCGCGACCGCACCCCCACGGAGCAGTGCCGTCGTGCCCGCAACGAAGGGACCAATGGCACCGCTGACGGCGGTGGTGACCAACGCGGGACGAGCTGGGACTTTCGGCTCTGCCGGCGGGTAGCGCGACCGGGAAACGATCGAGTGATGACCGACGACTCCGCCGTCTCCATTTCCGGGCTGACGAAATCTTTCGGCCGCACGCGGGCGCTCGACGCGCTCGACCTGACCGTTCG
>NZ_JBEZZS010000111.1:0-1081 GCF_040639295.1 Nocardioides sp. NPDC023903
GATGTCGAGCGCGCGGCCGGTGGCCTTGACGCTCATGTGGTCGAGCTCGACGATCATGCCGCGCTGCATCATCCCTCGGCTACCCCCGCGACGGCCTGAATGACGTAGTCGAAGGCGGGGTCGTCCCCGGCGTCCATCCCGTATCCGGTGAGTGCGACGCAGACGATGCGCTCGTTCCACCGGCGCAGCGAGTCGTAGGTGAGCCCGTACCGCCGGATCGCCGAGGGTTTCAGATTCACCAGCAGCGCGTGCGATCCGGCGACCAGTTCCCCGAGCCGGTCCTGTCCCGCCGCCGAATCCAGGTCGAGGCGGACACTGCGTTTGCCGCGATTGAGGCTGGCGAAATACGCGTCGCCGACCTGCCGGGAGATGTCCCCGGTCGGCGGTTCGATCTTGGTCACCTCCGCGCCGAGGTCGGCGAGCATCATGCTGGCGTACGGCCCGGCGAGCATGGTTCCGACTTCGAGAACGCGGATACCCGCCAGCGGGGCAGTCACCTCAAATCCTTTGCCAGCGCGGCGATCATCTCGCGCGTGCGGCGTTTGGAGGCGCGCAGGTCGTCGAGGGTGTCGCCGATCGGGAGCAATCGCACCGACAGGTCGGTCGCGCCCGCCTCGGCATAGCGACGCAGCCCAGCGGCGATGGCTTCCTCATCGCCTGCCACACAGATGTCGCCGATGCTGGTCGCGCCGCCGCGGTCGAGCAGGCGCTGATAGTTCGGCGACGTTTCCGCCTCGGCCAGAATGCGGTTCGCGCGTTCGCGTGCCGCGTCCACCTCCGAGGGCCGACACAGACACACCGGCAGACCCGCCACGATGCGCGGAGCCGGGCGGCCCGCGGCGGCAGCCGCCTCCGTGATGCGCGGGGTCACATGGTCGGCGATGGCACGCTCGTCGGCCATCCAGAGGATGGTGCCGTCGGCCTGCTCGCCCGCGATCCGCAACATGACCGGTCCGAGAGCGGCGATCAACACCGGCAGTGGCGCGACCGGGCCGATATCGAGCGGATTGTGCACGGTGAAGGTGTCGTTCTCCACGTCGACCGGTCCCGGACCACTCAATGCCGGGGTCAGCACGTCGAG
>NZ_JBEZZS010000112.1:0-1080 GCF_040639295.1 Nocardioides sp. NPDC023903
GCGGCGAAGGTGAGGGCGTTGTCGGCGGCGTAGGCGAGGACTCCCCCGTGCACGAAGCCGAACTGCTGGCCGTGCTCGGGCTGGATGTCGATGACGAGAGTGGCCGCGCCATCACCGAATTCGGTGAGCTCGGTGCCGACCAGACGGGCGAACGGCTGCGCGGCGAGTACCTGGCGCGCCAGGTCGAGGTCGAGGGTGGTGGCTTCGGTCGGCATCGGGTGTTCCGTTCTTCGAGCTCAGTCGTGATCGGTTGGCGCGCTACGGATATTGCCACGCCCGGTTACGCCGGATTCCCGGTGCCATGGGGTATGACGGAACAGTGCCCCGGTGGCTCCTGCATGTCGATCTCGACCAATTCCAGGCGGCGGTGGAATTCCGGCGTCGCCCTGAGCTGCGCGGCCGACCGGTCATCGTCGGCGGCGAGGGCGACCCCGCACAGCCCCGCAAGGTTGTGACCTGCGCTTCTTACCCCGCGAGGGCCTATGGGGTGCGGGCGGGGATGGCGTTGCGAATGGCGCAGCGCAAGTGCCCGGAGGGTGTTTTCCTGCCGGTCGACATGGCCGCCTACGAGGTGGCCTCCGAGGAGATCATGGCCACGCTGGGCCGGGTCGCCGGCGCGGTCGAGGTGTGGGGGATGGACGAGGCCTTCGTGGCCACCGACGGCGATCCGTGGCAACTGGCCGCCGAGATCCGTTCCGCCATCATCGAACTCGGCCTCACGTGTGCGGTCGGCATCGGCGACAACAAGCTCACCGCCAAGCTCGCCACCGGTTTCGCGAAGTCCACCGGCAAGACCTCCGCCGAACCCGAGCACGACCCCGGCGCCGCCACCGGCATCTTCGAACTCACCGCCGCCAACTGGACCGAACTCATGGGCCACCGCCCCACCGATGCGCTCTGGGGCGTCGGCGCCCGCATCGCCGAACGCCTCGCCGACCTCGACATCACCACGGTCGCCGACCTCATGGCCGCCGACCGCGCCCGCCTGGCCGCCGCATTCGGCCCGAGCACCGGCCCCTACCTGTGGGTCCTGGGCCACGGCAAAGGCGACACCGAACTCTCGACCACCCCGAGAATCCC
>NZ_JBEZZS010000113.1:0-1078 GCF_040639295.1 Nocardioides sp. NPDC023903
CGACGTTGGTCCGCGTGTACTCCAGATTGCGGCCGAAGGCAGGAAAGCGGAACAGCAGCCAGGTGTCGTAGCTGTAGAAAGCGAATATCGCCAGCCAGGCTGGCCAGTTTCGCAACACCGAGCTCTTGAGCACGATCGTGAACAGGAACGGGAACACGAACATCGAGTAGTACTGCTGGCCCAGCGAACTCAACGCGAACTCGGCGGTGAGCAGGACTCCAGCAGTGGTCGTGACGAAGAACAGTTCCTGATGTCGGTAGTACCGCCACAGCAGCCACAGGCTGACCGCTACGGCGATGGCGAGAAGTCCACGCACCAGCAGTGTCGTGATCGGGGAGACGTCGTAGTAGACGCCGAAACCCGAGATCGAGGAGTTGAAGTAGTCACGGACTGCCAGGCTGTAGGGCAGGTTGTGCACGAAATAGTGGCCGGGATCAGCGGCCAGCGGCCACGCGATCGCGGTGGCGCACACGGGTAGCGCGACCGCGACCGCGACGGTGGACCACTGTTTGCGAACGCCGGGTAGGAGTAGTAGCGGGACGAGGATCGGCTTGATCGCGATCGTCAGCCCGAGGACCACGCCCGCGGTGATATCGCGTCGCCTCAGGAGCAAGGCGAGGAAACCGACCTCGGCGAGACAGAACAATCCGTTGACGTTGCCGAAGGTGAGGGTGTTGACGAGCGCTTCGGACAGAAACAGCGCGAAGTAGGCGACGGGCGCGAGCGGTGAGCGCCAGGTGTACTCTGAAGCTGCCCGTTTAGGAAGTGTGGCCTGCCCGGTTTGGGTCGGGCGCCACAGCGGCAGCGTCGATCGGTCTACGATCGTGGTCCACGTGATCTTGGCCCGCTCGCGGGTCTAAGAACTTTTGCCCCGGGATCTACTCCTCGTGCAGCGAACGATCTTCGAGAGCGAGCCGTTCGTGCCGTAGAGAAGGCTCCTACACGTGAGCCACTCGGGAATCCGCTCGATGATCACGCCACGCATCTCGACTTCTCTGGCTCTCCCCGCACGGCGTCTCTCGGCAGGTCTTGGGTGCGGCGTCACCTCGTGGGGCATGTGACCCGCGACCGACTTGGC
>NZ_JBEZZS010000114.1:0-1077 GCF_040639295.1 Nocardioides sp. NPDC023903
CGGGGAGCGGCCAGGAAGGTACAGGTGCCCGCGATGCGCACCAGCCAGGTCCCGTCGGCGCGCGGCGCCGCGGTGATGGTGAACTTCACGACCCGCCACAGCAGTAGTGCGAACGAGGCGACCAGTCCGATCACCATGCCCTGCAACAGGTTCAGCGCGACGACGGCGATCACGGTGACCAGGTAGACGTAGATGTCGCCGTTGCGGCGGGCACGCTTGATGTGCGCCAGTTTCACCAGCTGCACCCCGATCAGCACCAGCAGCGCGGCCAGCGCCGCCGTCGGGATCTGACGGACCAGGCCGACCAGAGCGATCGCGAACACCAGGATCCAGCCACCGTGCAGCACGGTGGCCGCCCTGCTGCGCGCGCCCGCGTTGGCGTTGGTGATGCTGCGCACGATGACCGCCGCGATCGGCAGACCGCCGAGTACACCGGAGACCATGTTCGCCGCGCCCTGACCGAGCAGTTCCCGGTCGAAGTCGGTGCGCTGGTCGGGGCGCAATTTGTCGACCGCGACAGCCGAGAGCAATGTCTCCACGCTGGCGATGAGGGCGATGGTGAGCATGGTGAGCGCGAGCGGCAGCCACCCGCCGTGGGGCAACGCGGGCAACCCGATGCCGTCGAGCAGCGAGCCGTCCAGGCGCACCCGTTCCACGGTCACCGGCAGCACCAGCGATACCACGGTCGCCGCCACCACCGCGACCAGCGGGCCGGGCACCACCCGTACGCGGCGCGGCAGGTACTGCCATCCGATCAACACGGCGATCACGAGCAGCCCGATGAACAGATCACCCTTCTGCACCGACATCACCTGCCGCGGGAGCTCGACGATGCTCGCCCAGGGTGAGCTGACTGTCGTTCCGCCGAGCAGGACGTGCACCTGCTGTAGCGCGATCACCACGCCGATGCCGGCGAGCATCGCGTGCACCACGACGGGCGCGATACCCAGCGCGGCGCGCGCGATCCGACTGAGCCCGAACATACATGCCGATGCTGGAGGAGGTCGGGTACGTCCCGCGCTGGCGCTACGCGCCCGGCGAGGAGATCCGCCGGCACATGGTCGCGCTCGCGGAGAG
>NZ_JBEZZS010000115.1:0-1070 GCF_040639295.1 Nocardioides sp. NPDC023903
GCCAAGGAACCCGAGCAGGCTGCCGAAGTGCTGCGCCTGTGCGGCAACCTTCCGCTGGCGTTGCGTCTGGCGGCCGCGCGGCTTCGTCATCGTCCGGGTTGGTCGGTCGGCATCCTCGTGGAGCGGATGTCGGAGGGGGCGAACGAATTCGATACCGCGTTCGGCATGTCGGTTCGTCAGCTCAACCGGGACCAGCGCCGACTGTTCCGGCTGCTCGGCCTGATCCCCGGCTCCACGTTCACCGATCACGTCGCCGCCGCCGTGGCCGACGTCCCGCTGCGCATCGCCCGCGCCATGCTCGAGGACCTCCTCGACGCGCACCTCGTCCAGCAACCCGCCGAGGGCCGCTACCGCCTCCATGACCTGGTTCGCCAACACGCCCGCACCGCCACCTTCGAGCACGACACCCCCGCGGACCGCGACCGCGCCCTGCACCGCATCCTCGACTACTACGTGCACACCGCGGCCGCCGCCGACGCCGCCATGCCGTTCCTGTCGCCGACCCGCCCCGTCTCGGCCGGGGCGCCGCCCGCCGAACTACCGCACTTCCCCGGTCGCGATGCCGCGTTCTTCTGGTTCGTCTCCGAGTACACCAACCTGATGGCCGTGTTCTACGCCGCCGTCGAAGTCGGCGCCGACACCCACGTCTGCGAATTGCCGCGCTTCATGCGCGCGTTCTTCGCTCGCCGGTGCGGCACGACGCATCTCAACGCGCTCTTCGAGCAATCCCTCTCCGCCGCACAGAATCTCGGCGACCCGCGCCAACTCGCCGAAGCTCACAGCGACCTCGGTTTCGCCCGGTACAACGCGGGCCGGATGACCGAAGCGGCCGCCGCCTACGCCGCGGCCGCACCCTTGGTGGCCGAAGTGGGAGATCCGCTGGCCCGAGCGGAACTGACGATGCGCTGCGCCCAATTGCGCTGGGACGAAGGCAGTATCGAAGAACCTCTGGAGCTGTTCCGCCAGGCGCGCGACCTCTATACCGCCGGCGGTTGCCCGACGAGCGCCGCCGACGCCGTCGCCGGCGAAGCCTGGGCCTTGCTCCAACTCGGTCATCGCGAGCAAGCCGC
>NZ_JBEZZS010000116.1:0-1068 GCF_040639295.1 Nocardioides sp. NPDC023903
CAAGGGCGAGGCGGGCACCGGTGACGTGTCCAACGCGACCACCCACATGCGCACCATCCGCGGCGAGATCCGCCGGCTCACCTCGCTGTCCGAGGACGAGCTGTTCGTGGCCGCCAAGGAACTGCAGGCCCCGTACGAGCTGGTCCGTGAGGTCGCGCAGACCGGCAAGCTCCCGGTCGTCATGTTCACCGCCGGTGGCATCGCCACCCCCGCCGACGCCGCCATGATGATGCAGCTCGGCGCCGAGGGTGTGTTCGTCGGCTCGGGCATCTTCAAGTCCGGCAACCCCGAACAGCGCGCCGCCGCCATCGTCAAGGCCACCACCTTCTACGACGACCCGGACGTGCTGGCCAAGGTCTCGCGCGGCCTGGGCGAGGCCATGGTCGGCATCAACGTCGAAGAGATCCCGCAGCCGCACCGTCTGGCCGAGCGCGGCTGGTGATCGTGGGCCCGACAATGTTCGGGCACTGAAACATTCGCTTCGGCGGGCCTCGCGATCGCGACGCCCGCCGAGGCATTTTCCGTGCGACGGCTCAGCGCTGGACGAGCCCGGTGGTCAGGGTATCGAGACGCATCGCGCTGTCCGTGATCTGGCGCAGGTTCTCAGAGAATGCCGTGTTCGTGGGCGTAGATGGCGGCTTGGGTGCGGTCACGGACGCCGAGGCGGTTCAGGATGCTCGAGATGTGGTTCTTGACCGTGCCCTCGCTGAGGTAGAGGGACCGGGCGATCTCGCGGTTGGCGGCGCCGGTGGCGAGCAGGCGCAGGACCTCGGTTTCGCGGTCGGTGAGCTCGATGGTGGGGCGTGGCGTGCGCGATCGGACCATGGCGGCCAGACGCGCGGTGACGGCGGCCGAGTACTGGTCGACGCCCGCGTGCGCGAGGCGGATCGCCTGGGCGAGTTCCGCGGCGGGCAGGTCTTTGAGGAGATATCCGGATGCGCCCGCGTGCAGGGCAGCGACGATGTAGCCGTCGTCGTCGAAGGTCGTGAGCATCAACACAGTCGCCCGGCCGCGCAAGAGGGCGGCTGCCTCGACTCCGCCCATGCCGGGCATGCGCACGTCCATCAG
>NZ_JBEZZS010000117.1:0-1065 GCF_040639295.1 Nocardioides sp. NPDC023903
AGGATTCACGCCGACGACGAGTCGTATCGGTTCGAACTCGCGATGTGGTCGGGGCGCCACGGCAGTGCCGACGGCGTCCCCGCCCGCAACGTACCGCCCGCGCGTCCGGCGGATGAGTTCCCGCCGAGGACCTTCGCGGCGGCCGAATTCGCCGATCCGGCAAGCGAGCCCGATCAAGCCGAATTGCTGGTGCTCGGCACCGGCGCCGACGATCGGCGGTCGAGGCTGCGGGCGGGCGAGGCGCTCAGCAGCGTGTTGTTGACTGCAACCGGAATCGGCCTGGCCACCTGCGTGCTCACCGAACCGCTCGAGATCGCTGGACAACGCGCGCTCATTCGTCGAGATCTGCTGTTCGGCACCGCTTATCCGCAGGCCATCGTCCGGGTCGGTTGGGCACCGACGAGTGCTGATTTTCCGCCCGAAACGCCCCGGCGACCGATAGCCGACCTGTTGATCCGAGACGCGGAGGATACCGATGACCGGTGACCCCAGGCCCGAGCTCGAGACTGTCCGCGCTGTTTTCGACCGTGCCGCTCGCGCGCCTTCGCTCCACAACAGCCAGCCGTGGCGCTGGCGCTGGGACGGCACCGCCGCGGCGCTCTACGTCGACGCCGACCGGCTGCTGCCCGCGACGGACATGTTCAATCGGGAAGGCATGCTCGGCTGCGGGGTGATGCTGAACCACGCCGATGTCGCGTGGAACGCCGCGGGGTGGGCGTCCCGCGTCACCACCTTCCCGGAGCCCACGGTTCGCTCGCACGTCGCCTCGCTCGAACCTGTGCGCCCGCACGTGCCTTCCGAGCCGGAACTGCTTCTCGCCCAGGCGATCGATCGGCGCTACACCGACCGGACGCCGATGGCGCAGCCCACGGATCGACTGGTGACGCGCGAAATACTGGAGTTCCTCGGACACCGATCCGGCACGACCATCATCTTTCTCGACCCGCCTGCCGCGCACGCGCTACGCAGGATCTCCGCGACGACTGCCGGGTTGCGTCGCTACGACCCCCTGTACCAAGCGGAGCTGAGCTGGTGGGCCGCGGGTCCTGATGAGGGCAGGGCCGG
>NZ_JBEZZS010000118.1:0-1061 GCF_040639295.1 Nocardioides sp. NPDC023903
CGACCAGGGAGCCGACGACCGTGGGATCGAGCTGCTCGACGGTCTTGGTGACCAGCCGCGCGACCTCGGGGATCGACATCGGAGTACGCACGTTCTCGCCGGACAGGCGCTGCCCGTCGGTGAGATAGGGCCCGCCCGCGTCGCGCGGCACGAACTGCACGTACGGCTCGCCGAGCGAGGACAGGTGCTCGATCGTGACGATGCTGCTCATCGGCACCTTGTGCTCGGCGCCGAACCGGAACCCTACGTGCACACGACCGCTCGCCGAGGTGTCGACGCCGGTGACCTCACCGATCTCGATGCCGGTCAGCAGGATCGGCGAACCCACGCTGAGACCACCGGAATTCGCGATCTCGATCGAGGCCGCGGTGTAGTCGGCGAACGGGTCGACCCGCACCACCCCGAAGGTCAGATAGCTCGCACCGAGCACGGTGATCGCGGCGATGCCGCCGAGGGAGGCCAGTGCACCGATCTTCATCGCACCATTCCGATCATCCGCAGCGCGGTGACGATCTGCGCCACCTGGTCTTCCTCGGACACCTGAACACCGGTGACATTCACCTTCGGGCCGTTACCGACGAATGGGATGATCTTGTCGCGCAACAGCGCGGTGAGCAGCGCCATGTTGGTCGAGGAGCGCAGATCGGCCGAGCCGCCGGTGGCCAGCGGCAGGAACGCGGTCGCGGCAGCGTCACCGGAGCTCGCGATCGGGGCCAGCCAGGTGAGCGAGGAACCGACCGGGCCGAGCGCGTCGAAGATCTTCATGGTCTTGGCGATCGAGTCCTGCGTGCCCGTGAGCGAGGCGACGGCCTCGGGGGTGAGGATGTTCGTCAGGGCTTGTTCGGTGTCGTCGTGCAGGATCGCCGCGTTGCGGGAAAGTCCGTTGACCAGCAGGTCGACCTGATCAAGGTGGGCGGCCAGGTCGGCGGCATCGGCGCCCATCACCGCGGAGATGCGCGCGGTTTCCCTCGGGTCCTGTGGCATCACCGAGTTGATCCGCCCGAGCATCTCCTGTAGCTGACCGATGGCGCCACCCTGCACGAACAGCGCCATGGTGGCCA
>NZ_JBEZZS010000119.1:0-1058 GCF_040639295.1 Nocardioides sp. NPDC023903
TCGGAATAGACGATGTCGACGAGCCCGCCGGCGCGTCGGATCCGTCGGTTCACGGCGCATGACACGCTCCACCTCATCGGGAACCGCCCGTGGCCGTCGGCCGCGGGCGCTGACCGCCGTGCTGTCCGCCCTGCTGGTGATCGTCGCCGCGGCGGGCTGTTCGACGGGTACCGATGCGGTCGCCACCGGTGGTGGGACCTTCGAATTCGTCTCACCCGGTGGTAAAACGGATATCTACTACGATCCGCCCGCGACGCGCGGGACGATCGGCACGCTCTCGGGGCCCGATCTGATGAACGAGGGAAAGACCGTTTCGGTCGACGATTTCCCGAACCAGATCGTGGTCGTGAACCTGTGGGGACAGTGGTGTGGCCCGTGCCGCGCCGAGTCGCCCGCTCTCGAAAAAGTCTTCGCGGCGACCAGAGATCAAGGCGTCGCGTTCCTGGGGATCAATGTCCGTGACCATCAGCGCGACAAAGCCCAGGACTTCGTAGTGGACAACAAGATCGAATACCCGTCCATCTACGACCCGTCGATGCGGACCTTGCTCGCTCTCGGCGGAAACTTTCCCACCAGTGTCATTCCGACCACGTTGATCCTGGATCGTCAGCACCGGGTCGCCGCGGTCTTCCTTCGCTCGCTATTGGCCGAAGACCTTCAGCCCGTGGTCGAGCGCATCGCCGCCGAGGAGAAGCAGTAGTGAGCAGCCGCCGTCGTCCAGGAAATCTGACCGCGTGTCGTCCCCGTCAGGGCGCCCGCCGAATGGGTGCGGGCTGGACGGTCGACGACCGTTGGGCCGGCATCGCGACCGTGCCGCGCAGTGTCGCCGGCGCCGGTCTGTTCGATTTCGGCCCCGCTGAACCGGCCGAGACCGAGCGAACCCTGTCGTTGCCGCGCGACGAAGAGCGTGACGAGGAAAAGACCGAGTGATACCGCTCGCCGCAGTCGGGGATTCCTTCCAACAGACGGCGGCATCGGGTCCGCTTCTGCTGGCGCTGGGAGCCTGCCTGCTCGCGGGCCTGGTGTCGTTCGCTTCACCGTGTGTCGTGCCGCTCGTC
>NZ_JBEZZS010000120.1:0-1057 GCF_040639295.1 Nocardioides sp. NPDC023903
ATGCCGTCGCGGTAGGGGGTGACGACCATGATGTCGGCGGCGCGGTAGAGCGCGGCCATCTCCGTGGCCTCGGGGGTGTCGGCGACGATGGCGTAGGTCGCTGGGGCGGTGCACAATCCCAGGCCCGCGCTCATGATCAGCAGCGGCCACAGTAGATCGAGGTAGTGCGCGGCGAGGGTCAACCGGCTCACCAGCACCAGCGCGGCGGCGATGGTGAGCAGGCCGGTGACGGTCATCGCCCGCAACCCGACCTGGCCCGACAGCCACGGCGCGATCACCGAGATCACGACCAGCGGCACCACCATCGGCGCCAGCGCCAGTGCCGAGGCCAGCGGCCCGTAGCCGAGGATCAGCTGCAAATACTGCACCAGTAGCAGGAACACTCCGAAGGTGACCAGGAACTGGATGGTCACCGACAGCGATCCGGCACCGAAACCACGGCGGGCGAACAACCGCACGTCCAGCAGCGGTGCCGCCGAGCGCAGCTCGACGACCACGAACGCCACCGCCGCCGCGACACCGAGCCCGGCGGTGACAGCGACGAGCGGGTCGGTCCAGCCGCGCGCGGGGACCTCGACCGCGGCGAACACGATCGCCGCGATCGCGACGGCCACCGCGCCCGCGCCGACCCAGTCCACCGGCGGATGCTCGCGTTGGCGGGACTCGGCGATGGTGCAGGCCAACCCCGCCAGCACTGCCCCGGCCACGGTCAACCCGACGAACACCGACAGCCACGACCACTGCTCGAGCAGTAGCCCGGCGCCGAGGATGCCCAGTACCGCCCCGGACCCGGCGACTCCGGCCCACACCCCTACCGCCCGGCCACGATGGGTAGGAGGGAAGCCCGCGGTCAGGATCGACAGTGTCGAGGGCATCACCAGCGCCGCGCCCGCCCCGGCCAGCGCGCGTGCCGCGATCAACCACGCCGGGTCGGACAGCAGCAGCGGCAACGCCGAGGCGGCGGCGAATACCGCCAGTCCCGCGACCAGTACCCCGCGACGCCCGTAACGGTCACCGATGGCTCCGGCGGGTAGCACCAGACATGCCAGCACCAGGG
>NZ_JBEZZS010000121.1:0-1053 GCF_040639295.1 Nocardioides sp. NPDC023903
CCGACACCGATTCCGCCGCCGACCGCGAAACTGCGGACCTCCGCCGACAGCGCGGGCTCGGTCTCGTTCGCCGACCATTACTCGCAGCCGCGCATGTTCTACCGCAGCCTGACCAACGGCGAACAGCGACATCTGGCCGACGCGTTCTCCTTCGAACTCGGCAAGTGCCAGTCCGAGGTGATCCAGCGGCGCGCGCTGCAGATGCTGGTCAATGTCGACGACGGCCTGGCCGACTACGTCGCCGGGCAACTCGGACTCGACAAGCCCGCCCCGAACAGCGACCACGTGGATCTCGAGCCGAGTCCCGCGTTGTCGCAGCGGCACGGCAGTTTCCCGGTGGACGGGCGGACGGTGGCCCTGCTGATCGACGACACCACATCGGGCGAGGCGGTGCGGGAGGTTTCGACCGCGCTGGAAGAGGCCCGAGTCCGGCCGATGGTCGTCGCGGCGCACGGCGGCACGATCGATGGTGTGCCGGTGGCGCGGACTTTCGCCACGATGCGATCGGTCGAATTCGACGGCGCGCTGTTGCTGGCCGCGCCCACGGATGCCCGCGTGAATCTGCTGGTCGAGGAGATGTGGCGGCACGGCAAGGCGATCGCCGCGGTCGGCACGGCGGCCTCGGTGCTACAGCGCAACGGCATCGAGTCCGACGCACCGGGAATCACTGTCGCGGACACGGTGACAGCGGCGAGCGCGTTGCTCACCGACCTGGCCGAGCATCGTGCGTGGGCGCGCATCGAAGCCGACGCCTGAGCAGCGCCGACAGTGCGTGCGCACCGTCGTTTCGAGTGCGAATGGGCGGGCATTCCCTCGGTGTGGCGATCAGCCGAATGAGGAACGGGCGCCGAAGGACCGGCTCAGCCACGCATTCGTAGGACGGTGTCGACACCGGAATTACCTCGGGGCAGGTCGAGTTCACCATCACGATGCCAACGACGTCATCGCGGTGCGCTCGACCTGCGTCGCGGCCTTCGCGGGTGCCCAACGTTGTGCGCCCGCCGCAATACCGATGACAGGAGCGATGATGTTCGCGATCGAGCGCGCCGAGTC
>NZ_JBEZZS010000122.1:0-1048 GCF_040639295.1 Nocardioides sp. NPDC023903
CGCGGGGTGTGCGTTTGGTGGGGTTGCCGACCAGCCGGTACCGCACCTGCGTTCCGGCTGTGAGGTTGTCGAGGAGTTGATCCAGGGATCGGGTCGCTGCCTCGCCGTATCCGGTGGGGAGTGCGGTCAAGTTCGGTGCGTGCTGGCTTTGGATGAGTAGTTTTGTCGCGATGGGTGTTTCGTCGAGCCGGTACAGCAGCCCGGTCTGTTGACGGGCGTTGTTGCCGAGGTCGTCGGGCATCATCGACATCATGGTGCGGTGTAGGTCGACGGCGTTGGCGAGGTCGCGACGCACGGTGCGGTCGCGCAGGTTGAGCTGAATCCGGGTCAGCCACAAAGTCATGACACTCCCATGTAGGTGAACAGTGCTTGCTGGTAATCGATCGACCGCGTATGCCACAACTCCTCAGCGACATCGCTGTGTGCGGTGACTGTGACGGTCCGGCTGAGGTAGCGGCGGCGGAGCGGATCGAAACTGACCGGGACATCGGCTAGTTCGGTTTCGCTGCCGGTTTCGGTGGGATGGTCGGTGACGACGTCGATGCTGGATCGGTGCCGTGCGTGGATCGGGACCTTGGTGTGTAGGTCTTGGACCGGGGTGTCGCTGTGCCCGATGAGCAGGGGCTGTTCGGGTGGGCAGGACCGGCGACCGAGGTAGGGCTGCCATCGTGGGTTGTTCAGCGCGACAGCGAGTTCGGCCACTGTGTCGTCGGGTCCTTCGACGGCGACGGTGAACGCGGCGTCGGAGAGGTAGTAGCGGTTGGTCACGATGGTGCCTTTGCCTGCGCTGCGGCGTTTTCCTTCGGCGGTGGGCACGGTGTGGTGGGGTGATCTGCCGCCGCCGACGGTGTGGTAATCGCGGATCTGTATCGCGGCCGAACGGCTCCACGCCGGGTGTGGGCGACGGCAGTGTCGAGGAGGTCGACCAGGACTGGAACGAGTCGGAACGGTTGGCGCTGCTGCAGCAGGCCAGAGACGGAGATGTCGACGCGCAGAATGCATTCCGCGCTTCCGACGCGGACTACCCGGATATGGTCCGGGGCCAGCT
>NZ_JBEZZS010000123.1:0-1045 GCF_040639295.1 Nocardioides sp. NPDC023903
ACGCCGAGCGTTCGGCACTCGCCGAGGGCATCCTGCCGGAGACGGCTGACGAGGTCATCGCCGCCGAACTGGCTTCGGACACCGATGTTCCCACCGAGACCGTCCCGGCCGCGCAGGCCGAACTCGGCGTCGGCGACGAATCGGCTGCCGCTGAGACCGGAGTTGTCTCGGCTGCGGAGGTCGAGTCGGACACGGAGGCGACTGCTGCCGGCGCGGAGGCCGCGTCGGCAACCGAGGCTACGTCGGGCGTGGAGGCTTCCGCGGAAACCGCAGAGGTGGGTGCCGATGCTTCCGCGGAAGGCGAGGCATCGGTGTCGGGCGAAGCGGAATCCGGCGAGGCGGCCGCGTCGGCTGATCTGAGTGAGCACGGATCGTCGGTGTCGCGCTGAACGGAGCGGGTGACCCGTTCGGTACCGCGCAGCTGCGGGCCGGAGTGCTTGCCGCGTGGCGCGATTCGCCGACGCGGTTACGCGAGGACAGTGCCAGCGAGGCGGATCTGGTGGCCGCGGGCTACCGGGACCGGTTGCTCACCGAGCTCGCGCAGAACGCGGCCGATGCCGCGGCGAAGGCCGGTGTCGCGGGTGAGCTGGTCGTGCGGGTGCTCGACGGGCGCCTGCACGTCGCGAATACCGGTGCGCCGCTGAGCGTTTCCGGGGTGCACGCGCTGACGGCACTGCGTGCCTCCGGAAAGGCGGGCATCGCGCAGGTGGGCCGCTTCGGTGTCGGCTTCACCGCCGTGCGATCGGTCGGCGACGAGATCGAGGTCCGCTCGACGACCGGTTCCCTCCGCTTCTCCCGCGTCGCCACGCTGAACGCCTTGCACGACATCGGTATCGCCGTCCCCGACGACCTCACGGCAATCGCACCCCCGGTCCTGCGCTTGGCCTGGCCGGTGCCGACCACCCCGCTCGCGGGCACCGACACCGAAATAGTCGTGCACCTCCGCGACGACATCGACCCCGTAGCCCTCCTCGACGCCATGCGAGCCGAGGCCCCCGACCTCCTCCTGGAACTACCGGCCCTCCAGCGCATCCGAATCGAAGCC
>NZ_JBEZZS010000124.1:0-1037 GCF_040639295.1 Nocardioides sp. NPDC023903
GTCCTCGCGGTCGTGGTTGCGTACTGCGGTGTAGAACTCGACCGCCCACTGCGGTGCGATGCCAGTCCCGTCCTCTCCGGAGTCGGGGAGGTTCCGACACGTCGACGAATTGGTCACGAACGTTTGGTGGCCGGGTGTGTCGGGCGATAACTGAGACAGACAAGACGTTCATCTGATTATGTGAGCGTCGATGTGTGAAACATCACTGTGTTAGATGTCAGCGCCGACATCCGATCCGGGGGTTTACGCCTGGTCAGGGGTCGACGCGCCAGCTGTAGAGGTAGGTGCGCGATGGTAGCCACAAAGATCACCGGCGTGATGGGCGGGCTCGCGCCCGTGGCCCCGATCAGCACCGCCGAGAGGCCCGACCCGGGCATCATCGTCAACTCCGGCCGGACCAGCACTTCCTCACGAGTCCTGATGGTCGCCTGCCTCGGTCTCATCGGACCGCTGCTGCGCACCGTGCCCATCAACCGGGCCACCATTCCGGTCGGCGCCGTCGCGGTCGACCTGCTGTCGCGGCTGCGGCCCGAACCGCACGGTATCGAACGCGAGCAGATCCAGCTCCAGGGCTTCAAGATGGAAATGGTGCGGCCCGCGGGTGGATCCCGCGCATTGCGCCACGGTGCGCTGCTGTACATGCACGGCGGCGGCTTCGCCGTCTGCGGATTGCAGTCACACCGCGCGATCGTGGCCGGACTGGCCAGGCGCACCGGCCTGCCCGTCCTCAATGTCGAATACCGGCAATTGCCCGGTTCGATCGACGCCGCGATCGACGACTGTGTGCTCGCCTACCGCTGGCTGCTGCGCCACGGCGCCGATCCGGCGCGCATCGTGTTCGCCGGTGATTCGGCGGGTGGGTTCCTGACCTTCGCGACCGCGATCCGCTCGCGTGAGATCGGCCACGTGCGCGGCCATCGCGGCCTCGAGCTCGGTGCCGATCGACGACCCGGAAGCGGACGTCGTCCTCGTAGGCGGCGCCGTACTTCTTCCCGGTCAGCTCCATCGCCTTCTCGATGACGGGGAAGACGACGTCG
>NZ_JBEZZS010000125.1:0-1036 GCF_040639295.1 Nocardioides sp. NPDC023903
CGCCAAACCGGTCGCCAGGAGTTTCAGCCCGTTCAGGTTGAGACGGCCGAACTCGCCGATCATGTCCTGCAAGGCGGGACCGGGGATGTATTCGGATGCCAGCCAGGGAGTTTCGGATTCGGCGTCGTGGTCGACCACCCCCGCGGTGCCGCCGAACGCTTCGCCGGTCAGCTGTGCCGGATCCTCGAATCCGTCAGCACCGGGGAGCGGACCGCCGTCGGTGACCTCGACCTGCTCGGCGCCGACCGGGAACTGCTGCTCGAAACATGGAACGGCACCGCCCGTCCCGTCGAGTCCACCACGCTCGCCGAACTCGGTGCGCGTCAAGCGCACCGCACCCCCGACGCGCTCGCACTGGTAGACGCCGAAACCGGTGAGTCCCTGGACTACGCCACCTTCGACGCGCAGGTCAACCGGGTCGCCAGGCTCCTGATCGCCGAGGGGGTCGGGCCGGAGCGCACCGTCGTACTGGCCATGCGCCGGGGCATCGACCTCGTCATCGCCATGCACGCCGTCGTGCGGGCGGGCGGCGCGTATGTGCCGATCGACCCCGACCATCCGGTCGACCGGATCGCCTACATCGTCACCACGGCGGCACCGCTGTGCGTGCTCACCACCGCCACCGACGGACTGCCGATCTCCGTGGACGTTCCCGTCTTCGAACTGGATCACCGCGCGCTGCGTGACCTCTCGGCGGAACCGGTGACCGATGCCGAGCGGATCGCCCCGCTGCGTCCCGAACATCCCGCGTACATCATCTTCACCTCGGGTTCCACGGGCGTGCCCAAGGGCGTCACCGTCCCGCACGCCGCGATCGTCAACCAGCTCGGCTGGCTGCACGAGCGCTTCACCATGACCACCGCCGACCGGGTCCTGCTGAAGACCCCTGCCACCTTCGACCTCTCGGTCTGGGAGTTCTGGTCACCCCTCACCTCCGGCGGTGCCCTGATCGTCACCCGCCCCGGCGACGAACGCGACCCGGACCGCCTGCGCGCCACCATGGCCCGGCACGGCGTCACGGTCCTGCACGCCGTGC
>NZ_JBEZZS010000126.1:0-1035 GCF_040639295.1 Nocardioides sp. NPDC023903
GGCGGCGGGCTTGTCGAAGACCTTCGGGAACGGGCGGCGGCGACCTTCCCAGGTGACGAAGGTGCCGGCCTTCTCCGAGGCGGTGGCGACGGGGGTGGCCGTCCTTGGTCAGGTTGGTGGCGCGATCCATGCGTGCTTGCGCTCTGCTCTCCATCACCGAGGCGTCGAGGCGTGGCATCGAGGTGTCGATCACGGCGGCGGCGTACTCGAAGGTCTGCAGCAGGCCCGGCACGGTCGAGGTCTGGTATTGCCTGGCCGACAACGCTTCCGCCTCGAAGTTGATGTAATTGGCATATACCTCCGACACCGCGCCTTCGTAGGGACGCGACATGCCGGGTTTCAACGCGTCGGTCAGCAGGCTGAGTGCTTCCTCGCGCATTTTGTCGTCGACCTGATACAGGTCGAGCATGGCGCCGAGGGTGCGACGTTGTGGGCGTGCTTGCGCCATTTCGATCCGGTACAGCGTGGTGACGTTGATTCCGGTTCGCGCGCTGACGTCTTCCTTGCTCAGCTGGGCGCTTTCGCGCAACTCCCGCAACATGGCAGCGAGCCTGCGGAGCCGGACGGTCAGGGTCGTGCGCTTGCCTGCCATGAAACGCATTATTGCGCTGCGCGGCCGCGCTGTCACGCGTTCGGCGAAGAAGAAGGCATATGGTCTGGCATGGTGATCGGCGAGTCAGCGAGGCACGCCGGAAGGTTGTGCGGCCCTGTGCATGTGACCCCCGGTTCTGTCAGGGTGGCTTTACTGCAGGAGTGATAACGCAATCTTGCGTTTCGTCTTCTGAGCGAGCATGATCCAGTTAGCCTGGTTGCGAACAATCCGAACAGATGACCGGGATAACCGAATCGAGAGCCAATCATGTTGGTAGACAAATCTTGGGTGTCGGGTGAATTCGGGGCCGTGCGATGAGCGCGCCGGTGATGGGGATACTGCCCACCGCTCCGCAATTGTTGTGCGCATTTCAGGGGCGGCGATTTCAAGATCGCGAATTGTTGCGGTCAGCGCACGCACTCGCTGAACTGCACGAACGGCGG
>NZ_JBEZZS010000127.1:0-1030 GCF_040639295.1 Nocardioides sp. NPDC023903
CGGTCCCGGTGCCGCCACACCGTTGCCGCGGCGCAGCGCCCGCTGGGCGGTGTCGAGACACTGGTCGAGGCCGTAGCTGCCGAAGGTCAGATCGGATTCGTCGTCTTCGGCGCCGGTGAACCGGTCGCCCGGGACCACCACATTGCGGCGGCGGAATTCGAAGGGGTCGATGCCGAGTTCGCGGGCCAGTTCGTCGATCGCCGATTCGACGCCGAAGATCACCTGGCCGAGCCCGTAACCACGGAACGCCCCCGAGGGAACGTTGTTGGTGTACACCGCTCGCGCGTCGACCCGCTTGTTCGGGCAGCGGTAGACGGCCACCGATTCACCGACGGAATGGAACATCACGCCCGCGCTGTGGTTGCCGTAGGCGCCCGCGTCGGCGAGCACGTCCACCGAGAGCGCGGTCAGGATGCCCGCCGCGTCGGCGGCCGCGGTGACCGCGACCCGCATCGGATGACGGCAGGTGGCCGAGGTGAATTCGTCGGTGCGGGTGAACTCGTAGTGCACGGGATGCCCGGTGCGCAGGACCGCCAAGGCGATCAGGTCCTCGGCCAGCATCTCCTGCTTCGCCCCGAAACCGCCGCCGACGCGCGTCGCGAACACCCGCACGCGATCCCGGTCCAGGCCGAACAGATGGCAGAGTTCGTCGCGCACCAGGAACGGCACCTGGGTACTCGTTCGGAGGACGAGTCTGCCCGCGTCGTCGAGCCAGCCGATCCCGCCGTGGGTCTCCAGGTGTACGTGCTGCACGCGCGGCGAACTCCACACGCCGCTCACCACTTTCGCGGCTCGCGCGATTCCGGCATCGAAATCACCGACACCACCGTGGATCTCGGCGATGAGATTGCGCCGCGCATCGGCTATCCGTGCCGAGTCCGGCTTGTCGTCGTGCAGCAACGGCGCGCCGTCGGCCAGCGCCGCCTCGGGCTCGAATGACGTTCCAGCCGGCACCGCGGAAGTTGGACTCCAGCTCCTGGATGACCTTGCCGTTGCCGGTCACCGGGCCGTCGAGCTGCTGCAGGTTGCA
>NZ_JBEZZS010000128.1:0-1024 GCF_040639295.1 Nocardioides sp. NPDC023903
GGCGTGAGCTGTGGCCCGATGCCGAGTCGTCGACGTCTCGGCACCACAAGAGAAGAGACGGATTCCGTCGGTCCAACTCATCGGGCGCCGGTCAGTATTCCGGGCGGGTACGACACAAATCACCCGGTTTTTCCGTGACGCGTCGACGGGGGCGTCATGAAAATCGCAGGTCAGCGGGATATCCAAGCTGATCTCACGGTAGATGGTGAGCCTGGTCACTGCCCGATTCCGGCTCGTGTCGCCTCGGTGTGTTCCCGGGCGTGGATCTCCGATCGCGGGGTATACCGGATTGGTGACTGCATCGAGAACGTGGCTTGCTGTGGTGTGCGCGATGGTTGCTGTGCTCGGGGGTGGGGTGGCGTCAGCCGAACCGGGGGCCTACGTGGCGGGGGAGACGCCTTTGGGTGGCAGGTCCGCCCAGCTCGATGTGTACTCGCCGGCGATGGGGCGGGTGATCCAGAACAAGGTGATCAAGGCGGCGGGGGCGGGGGCGCCCACGCTGTATCTGCTCACCGGGGCCGGCGGCGGGGCGGACGGGATCTCCTGGTGGGACAACACCGACGTACGCAACTTCTTCGCCGACAAGTTCGTGAACGTGGTGATGCCCGTGGGCGGGGCGTACACGTTGTACACCGACTGGGTTTCCGATGATCCGGGAGTCGGCCGGGTGCGGTGGGAGACGTATCTGACGCAGGAGTTGCCGGGGGTGATCGACGGCGCGCTCGACACGAGTGGGCGCAATGCGATCGCCGGGGTGTCGATGAGCGCGTCGTCGGCGCTGGATCTGGCGATCCGGAGTGGATCGCGGTTTTCCGCGGTGGCGGCGCTGAGTGGTTGCCCGTGGGCTGCGGATCCGCTGGGGATCGCGATGGCCAGCGCACAGGCGGTGCGTGGTGGCGGGAATCCGGGGAATATGTGGGGTATTCCCGGTGGGCCGGGGTGGCGCGAGCACGACGTGTTCGCCAACGCGGGGCGGCTCGCGGGCAAGACTGTTTTCCTGTCGGCGGCGACAGGGGTTCCCGGT
>NZ_JBEZZS010000129.1:0-1020 GCF_040639295.1 Nocardioides sp. NPDC023903
GCCACAGATCGTCGCTGTAGAGGGCCTGCTGGACGCCGGTGATCGCGTCGTTGTAGCTGAGGCCGCGCGGATCGGCGGTCGGCGCCGGAGTCTTCTCCAGCGGCCCGACCAGCTCGCGGAAACGGGTGACGGCCTGGGCGGGATCGGTGCCGAGCGGGCAGTCGGCGTTCTTCGCGCAGTCGGTGGCGTAGGCGGTGAACACGCCCTGGAAGCCCGCGGCCTGACGCAGTGACTCCTGGACCGGGTCCTGCGAGGAATCCACCGCACCGTCGAGGACGAGCGCGCGCACGTTCTGTGGGTACTTCTCGGCGTAGGCCGAACCGAGGCGCGTGCCGTAGGAGTAGCCGAGGTAGCTCAGTTTCGCGTCACCGAGGACCGCCCGCATGACATCCATGTCCTGGATCACCTCGCGCGTACCGACGTGGCCGAGCAGGTCGATGCCGGAGCGCTGGGCGCAGCGGTCGGCGTACTCACGGTTGTCGGCCTCGGCCTCGGCGATCCCCGCTGGGGTGTTGTCGGTGGGCGGCTCGGCGCGTTCGGCGTCGGCCTGCTGCGGGGTGAGACAGACGATCGCGGGCAGCGACGAGCCGACACCGCGCGGGTCGAACCCGACCCGATCGAACTTCGCCGCCAGTTCGGTGCGGTTGCCGACGCCGACCATCGACAGGCCGGAGACGCCGGGCCCGCCGGGGTTCATCAGCAGCGAGCCGACCTTCTCGCCGGTGGCCGGGATCCGCGAGAGCGCGATCTGGGCGGTGGGGCCGTCCGGGCGCGCGTAGTCGATCGGCACGGTGATCCGGGCGCACTCGGTTTTGGGTGGCAGCCGATCCTCCGGGCTGCCGTAGCCCTCGCACGAGCCCCAAGCGATCTGCTGGTCGTAGAAGCTGTTCAAGCCAGGCGGGGGTGGGGGCAGTTCAGCACGCGGGGCACTGTCCGCGCCGGTACCGCAGCCGGTGACGATCAACGCAGAGACAGCGCCGAGGAGCACGACGAGCCGGCCTCGCTGAACTTGGCGAGTAC
>NZ_JBEZZS010000130.1:0-1014 GCF_040639295.1 Nocardioides sp. NPDC023903
CGGGCGACCTCGCCGGTATCACCTCCCGGCTGGACCATCTGGCAGACCTCGGCGTGGACGCGATCTGGCTCTCGCCGTTCTATCCCTCGCCGCAGCCACCCTGCTGCGCACCGAACTCGCCCGCTTCGAACCCCATATCGATCTGGCCGATCCCACCGCGGGCAACGATCCGGCCGCCGCGCTGCTCGTCTTCGACGCAGGCAGCGTCCTCGGCGCCGACATGTTCGCCCTGATCGACCGGCTGCGCGCCGCCGGTCAGCGAATCCTGCTCGCCATGAACGGCTTTCACGCCTATCAGGACTGGCGCGCGACCCGCGACCGCAATCTCGAACTGCTCGCCGCGCGCGGCATCACCGACCTCGACATCGTCGCCGTCTCGGCCCGGCTGGCCGCCGCCGCCCGCGCCACCGACGACTCCGCCCTGCTCGACCGCTCCGGCGTGGCCGGACTGCACGCCACCCTCGCCGCGGCCACCGCGAAGGGACCCGCCGACGGCGCCGAGCGCCGCAGCGTCGTGCGCACCCGGGTACTCGCCGACACCAGGGCGAGAATCGACGAACAGATCGCCGCCCTTCGCTCCGGCACGGATACCGCCCGGATCAGAGAGGAGCGCATCGGGCTGGTCGCCGAGCGTGACGGCGGTCGCCAGACCGGCCTCGCCGCCGTGCGCAGTCAGCTCCAGCTCGCCCGCGTCGACCTGACCACCGAACTCGGCGCGATGGTGCGGGCACTGCACACCCGTTCCCGCGCCGAACTCGACCGCTGCGACCGCGCCGAACTGCGCGCCTACCCTCAGCGTTTGCAGCAGGCGGCCGGTGAACTGTCGGTCTCGGTCGACGCCGTCATCGACGCACGGGTCATCGAAGCGGCTCGCCGGATCGGCACCGCCGCGCCGACCGCCCGTCGACACGATCCGGCGTGAAGGCGGTGCCACGGTCGTGCGGGTTCGTGATGTCGGAGAGGCGCTCGACACCGATGACGAGTACGTTCCGGGCGCTGCCGCCGCGGATGAAG
>NZ_JBEZZS010000131.1:0-1008 GCF_040639295.1 Nocardioides sp. NPDC023903
ACCGCGGGGGTCGGAGCCAGAGGTGAGCGCTACCACGTGAACCTGCAGGTGGAGGACCGTCCCGGCGTGCTCGCCGCGGTCGCCGACACCTTCGCTCAGCACGGGGTGAGCATCTCGACCGTGCGTCAGCAGGGCCACGGCGACGGCGCCCGGCTCGTCGTCGTCACCCACCATGCGGTGGAGTCGTCGCTGGCAGATACTGTCGCCGTATTGGCGGACATGGAATCCGTCACCGCTGTGACCAGCGTTCTCAGATTGGAAGGCACCGAAGAATGACGCGGAATGTGCGCGGCGTCGCCGACATTCGCACCGCATGGTACGCAGACAACACGTGCGCGCATGGTTGCGCCGCGACGCAGGGAGCGCTGGTATGAGCACGACTGGAATCGCACCGCAGTCGGGTGTGCACTCGCGCTGGCCCGGTTTGATCGCTGCCTACCGCGACCGCTTGGCCGGTGCGGCCGACTGGGAGCCGGTGACCCTGTTCGAGGGCGGTACCCCGCTGGTCCCCGCGCCGCACCTGTCCGCGCTCACCGGGTGCGAGGTGTATCTCAAGGTCGAGGGTGCCAACCCGACCGGTTCGTTCAAGGACCGCGGCATGACCATGGCGATGACCGACGCCAAGTACCGCGGCCAGAAGGCCGTGCTGTGCGCGTCGACCGGCAACACCTCGGCCTCGGCCGCGGCGTATGCCACCCGCGCGGGCATGGAATGCGCGGTGCTGATCCCGCAGGGCAAGATCGCGATGGGCAAGCTGGCCCAGGCCGTCATGCTCGGCGCCAAGATCATCCAGGTCGAGGGCAACTTCGACGACTGTCTCGAACTGGCGCGCAAGGTGACCGCGGAGTTCCCGCAGGTCGGCCTCGTGAACTCGGTGAACCCGGCACGTATCGAAGGCCAGAAGACCGCCTCGTTCGAGATCTGCGACGTGCTCGGCAAGGCGCCCGATGTGCATGTGCTCCCCGTCGGTAACGCGGGCAACATCACCGCCTACTGGCGCGGTTACCG
>NZ_JBEZZS010000132.1:0-1007 GCF_040639295.1 Nocardioides sp. NPDC023903
CGAACAGGCTGTTGAGCAGCAGGCCCACCAGCAGCACGGCCGAGAGATAAGTGCACAGCAACGTTTGCTTGGAATCCGCCACGGCGGACGCCGAGCCCAGCTCGCGACCGGCCCGGCGCTGTGCGGCCGACAACACCGGCATGATCACCAGACTCGCGGCCGCCAGCCCGATCCCGACCATCGAGTGCCGCGCCTCACCGACCCCGAGCAGCGACCGGACGGCGTCCACGGCGACATAGCCGGCCAGCGCGAAGAACGAGAACGCGATGACCCGCAGCGCTACCTTCTCCCGTGCCCGCGGATCACGCCCGGCGAACTGCCACGCCACCGCGGCCGCCGAGGACACCTCGATCACCGAGTCCAGCCCGAACCCGATCAGCGCGGACGACGACACCCGCGCACCTTCGGTCAGCGCGACACTCGCCTCGACCACGTTGTAGCTGATCGTCGCCGCGACCAACCACCGAATCCGCGTCGTCAGCGCCGCCTTGCGCGCCGAACTCGCCACCACCACGGGCATCCCGATCGACTCCATCAGCAGCAGCCGTCCGAATCCGTCGCCGGGCAGCAGGCGGGATCAACCGCCAGCACCAGCCCGACCAGATCGTCCAACGCCCGCCCGATCCGCGCATCAGCCAGCTCATACCGGCTGCGCCGACCCTCGGAAACCGCGACGACCAACCCGCATCCACGCAGACAAGCCAGATGATTGGACAGAATCTGCCGCGAGACCCCGATCGCCTCGGCCAGCTCCGACGGATACCCGGGTTCCTTCCGCAGACTCAGCAGGATCTTCGTTCTGGTCGAGTCCGAGAGGGCATAGCCGAATCGGGAGAGAGCATCGATCTGCACTGCGCTGTCCATCTTCGGATAGTACATCCAATTCTGAATTCATAGATTGCTGGATCAATAGCTGCGCAGATGTGCGGCAGGGGTTGCACCTCGACAGAACCAGGCCCAGAGCCTCCCGAGGCACTCGCCTAGAGGTCGTGGAGGGCAGTCAGGAT
>NZ_JBEZZS010000133.1:0-1007 GCF_040639295.1 Nocardioides sp. NPDC023903
GCCGGCTTTCGTGGCCGGTCTGCCCCTCGGCCGTCGCGGCGACGAGGGTGCGACGGCACACACCAGCGCACAGGAAGGCACGACCCCATGAGCACAGTGCTGCTGCGTGAAGTACCGGTCGACAGCGTCGTACACCGCCTGTGGGCGGGGACGAAGATGATCGCCGCGTTCCTGATCAGCCTGCTGCTGATGTTCCTGCCGTCCTGGCCGGTACTCGGCGTGATCACGGCTTTCCTGGTCCTGATCTGGACGCTCGCGCGGCTGCCGCTCGGCGCGATCCCCCGGCTGCCGTGGTGGTTCTGGGGACTCGTCGTGCTGGGCGGGGTGATCAACGCGCCGGTCGGACTGAAAGCGGTGCTCGGCTACGCGCAGGTCTTCGTGTTCGGGCTGGTGCTGGTGGCCGCCTCGTTCCTGATCGCCTTCACCACGCCGATGGGTGAGATCGCCCCCGCGCTCGCGAAACTCGGTACGCCGCTGCGCAAGTTGCGGCTGCCGGTCGACGAGTGGGCCGTGGTCGTGGCACTCACCCTGCGCGGATTGCCGCTGCTGTTCGACGAGATCCGGGTGCTGCGCGCCGCACGCAAACTGCGGCCGAAGGACAACCTGATGCACCGCGCCGCCGACAACCCGCTCATCGACATCCTCACCGCGTGCATGGCGGTGTCGTCGCGGCGCGCGGGCGAACTCGGCGAGGCGATCACCGCGCGCGGCGGCACCGGCATGCTGACAGCGCACCCGAGCGCACCGCACCGCCGGGACGCGATCGCCCTCGCGGTCGTGGTCGCGGTCTGCGCGGGCGCCGTGGTGCTGACCATCATCATCGGCTGAGCGCAATACCCCGAATTCACTGTCCCGAAACCTTGGTGCAAGCTATGGTTCGTCACAGAAATCGAGCTAGGCAGCTTCACGCGCCGGTCACGGAACTTTTCTCGGGGGAAGTCATCACCACGGCGCTTGTTCGAGCACTCGGCGCCTCCGAGCTCAGCCTCCTGGTGCGGCCCAGCGAC
>NZ_JBEZZS010000134.1:0-1006 GCF_040639295.1 Nocardioides sp. NPDC023903
GTGCGGGCGAAGCCACGGCGTCGCCCGCACGGGATGTCAGCGGCGCACGGTGACCAGGGTGAAGGGTCCGATCTCGGTGCGGGTGAAGACGGGATCGGTGAACAGGGACTTGGGGAAGGAGACGGTGTAGCGCTTGACGTTCGGGTCGTTGGGGTAGACGTCCTCGGCCAGGCGCAGCGTGTAGTTGTCGCCGTCGTTGCGGAACAGGAAGGCGTCGGGGGCGCGCCAGGGCGACTTCGCGAGGGCCTGCACGAGAGCGGGGGAGTCGGGGAGCTTGCTCCACTCGGCGATGGTGGCGGCGCGCGCCTTGAAGTCGGACAGCGGGTTCGCGTAGTGCGAGGTGAGCGCCTGGAAACCCCAGTAGGGGTAGAAGGCCAGGAACGTGGTGTCCGCGGTGAGGACGACGGATTCGTCTCGGGGGCGGCCGGTTTGCGCCATCAGGGCCGCGTCGATCTCGCGGTAGTGCGAGACAGCGGAGGGTTTGCGCTGGTCGGCGCGTTCACCGTTGCCATCGGTGTCGGTGTAGGCGGTGTCGATCTCGTGGGTGAGCACGGTGGGGATCGTCTGGGCGAAGGCCACGGCGCCGAGGACGGCGATCGCGGCAGCCGCGGCCCGCATCGGGGCCGGCTCGTTCAAAGCCTGGTAGATGGCGGTCGCGCCTTCGACGAAGCCGAAGACGCCCGCGGCGGCGAGCAACGCGAGCAGGACCGGCTCCAGCCGGAAGGACAACAGGGTCGTGCCCGCCGCGGTCGCCGTCATCGAGAGCAGAGTCCACAGGTAGATCGACACGACGCCGATGCCCAGTGCTTGTGCGCGCCTGGACGACCCGGCGCGAACCACGAGCCACAGCACGCCGATCATGCACAGGGCCCCCCGCAGGGAGAACTCCAGCATCGGGAACGCCAGCTGCGCGCCGGACTCCGGGAGATAGTGGAAAGCGCTGCCGGAGGGCAGTTTCGCACCGGAGAGCATCTTCAGCAGATACGGCGTCCACACGACAAAAGCC
>NZ_JBEZZS010000135.1:0-1000 GCF_040639295.1 Nocardioides sp. NPDC023903
GTCGGTGCCGTCGGCCATGAAGGCGTGCTTGAGGCCGGCGAGGACCTCGGGGGCACCTCGGCGACGCCGACCCGCCCCGCGTAGACATCGGCCAGCAGGGACCTGCGCCGAAGCGCATAGTCCACCACCTGCCGCTGAATTCGCACGATCACCAGAGTAGCGGGGTTCGGATACGCGTGCCCACGGCATCGTTTGATCCGATCCCCCGGACTAAACTCCCGATACCGGGGTTCATCCTGGTGTTTTCGCAGGTGAGGTGACCCACGGCCATGACTGGATCCGGACAGCGAGGGGCAGCCGTCGATTCGGCGCTGCGCGCACGTGACATCGATCGCGCCCAGGCGTCGACCGTGCTTGACGCGGCCTATGCCGAGGGCCAGCTCGGCGCGCAGGAGTACCACGACCGCGTGTCGAAGGCGAACGGCTCGCGCACACTCGGTGAGCTCGCCCGGCTGGTCGCCGACCTGCAGTCACCTGCGGTTTTCGGCGGCGACACTGCCGCTGAACGCCCGCGCCGACGCGCCCCCGAACGGTATCCGGCCGACACGAGAGCGAGGTCGGCGGACCGCGCCGAGACCGTCGACGCGCTCGATACGGCACACGCCGACGGCCAACTCGATGCCGACGAACACGCCGCACTGGTCGAATTGGCCACGGAAGCACGGACTCTGGGCGATTTGTCCACTTTGGTGGCGGATCTCCAGCAGCGACCGTCCGCGCCGAGCAAGCCGCGCATCCACCCCGACCGCACTCGGCTGGTAGTCATCGCACTCGCGATAGCGACCGCAATCGCCGGATTCGTGTGGACGGTCCGCGACGACGAACCAGCGCCCGCCGCGTCCGCGACCGTCGACTACGACGCGGCATCACCGCTGGTGATTCCCACGCCCATGCTCAACACCCTGGCCGGATTCCTGCAGTTCCGCGACGACTACCGCGCCGGCTTCGGCGACACCCTGGTCGACGAGGCGGTCATGCACGACGAACACGCCTCCGCCGT